>JBEVEC010000349.1:0-5772 GCA_040512975.1 Tardiphaga sp.
GGACCGATGACGATCCGATGATGCCGCGGGAAATCATGGTGCCGGACGAACCGCCGGCCGCGCGCGTCAAGAAGCCGCGGCGTACCGGGGTAACCGCGGAGAAAACGCCGAAGGACAATGCCCGACCGGTCGGCCCGCTGGTGATCGCCATTTCCATCCAGCACCAATCGCTGCGCGTCTACGATGCCAACGGATTGTTCGCGCAGAGCGCGGTGTCGACCGGTATCGCCGGACACCCGACGCCGATGGGCGTGTTCAGCGTGATCCAGAAAAACAAATGGCACCAGTCCAATATCTACAGCGGCGCGCCGATGCCCTACATGCAGCGCATCACCTGGTCCGGCATTGCGCTGCATGCCGGTGTGGTGCCGGGCCATCCGGCATCCCACGGCTGCATCCGCATGCCCAACGCATTTGCGGTCAAGATGTGGGGCTGGACCCGCATGGGCGCGCGCGTGATCATCACCCCCGGCGAGATTTCGCCCACCGAGTTCGCCCATCCTTTGCTGCTGGCGCAAAAGCCGGCGCCGGCACCGACCGCGGCGATCGACGCGAAGGATATTTCTACCACGCCAAAGGCCGACAAGGCGCAGGCCGACGTCAAGCCGGCGAGCCCTGCTGAAGCCCGGACCCGGACCGCCGACGCGAGCAACGCGCCCGTGACACCGGGCGCCGTGCCGGACCTCAAAACGACCACGCCCGACACCACGCCAATGCCCGCTGCCAAGTCTGACGCCAAACCTGTGAAGGGAGACGACAGGGTCCTTGTCACCCGCCGCGACGTCGACGACGCCTTGGCCAAGACCGTCGAGCTTCCGGCACCCGAGACCCAGCCAGCCGTCGCCGATTCGCCGGCAAAGGCCGATCCCGCGGCGACTCCGGCCGTCGTGGCCCCCGCGACCGATGCGAAGAAGGACGAGACGCGCCCGCTTGACGGCAAGGCCGACAAGCCGCCGGTTGCCGCCGAGACTGCGCCAAAACGGCGCGGCCAGATTGCGGTGCTCATCAGCGGCCGCGACAACAAGCTCTACATCCGTCAGAATTTTGCCCCGCTGTTCGAGACAGCGATCACCATCAAGCCCAGCGAGCGCCCGCTCGGCACCCACGTGTTCACCGCTCGCCTTGACAAGGTGGAGGCCGGCACGTTCCGGTGGTCGGCGGTATCACTGCCTGCCGCGCCGCGTCGCGCCGAGGACGAGGACCGCGCGTCCCGTCGCCACAAATCGACCGGCGCCGTCGAGGTCAAGAGCAGGCCGCTGCCGGATTCGGCCGCCGAGGCGCTCGATCGCGTCACCATTCCGCCGGAGGCCGCGACGCAGATCGCCGACGCGCTTGGCAATGGCGGCTCGATCATCGTCTCGGACCAGGGCATCGCCGCCGGCGGTGAAACCGGCGAAGGCACCGAATTCGTGGTGCCGTTGCGCTGACCGCCAAAGGTCATACGGCTGCTCGCGCAGCCACTGGTGGATAAGCTCAGTTGCGATGGCGACGCTCTGGCAAAGCGCGCTAGGATTGTGGCCCGAACCATGCGTCTCAAGCCGGGACAACCGGATGGCGCGCGAACGAGGGGAATGCCATGCGCGCGACCACGGGTCTCATGTTAGCCGGCGCCATCGTCCTCGGCGCCACCGGCGCGCTCGCGCAGTCGCCCCGGGGCCAGTCCCCCTCCCCCGCGAAGGCCGCTGCCGCACCGGCTGCCGTGCCGCCCGCAGCACCGGCCGCGGCTGCACCGTCACCAGCCGTCCCGGCGCCTGCCCCGACCCCGGTCAAGTCGACCTGTGCCAATCCTGACGCGCTCGGCGTCGGCCGCGTGGTCGAGATCGACACCACCGGCGGACCGGGCTTCGGCTTCGAGCACTTCAAGCAGCTCGACTTCCTGCGCGACAAGGAGGTGGTCCTGACCTTCGACGACGGCCCATGGCAGTCCACCACGCCGACGGTGCTGAAGACGCTGGCCGACGAATGCACCAAGGCGATCTTCTTCCCGATCGGCAAGCACGCCACCTATTATCCCGACGTGCTGAAGGCCGTCGCCGCTGCCGGCCATACGGTGGGCTCGCATACCTGGTCGCATGCCGCGCTGACCAACAAAAAGCTCACCGAGCAGCAGCGCACCGACGAAATCGAAAAGGGACTGAGCGCGGTGAAATGGGCGCTGGGCGCGCAGCCCGCCCCGTTCTTCCGCTTTCCAGCGCTGCAGCATCCGCCGGAAACCGTGACCTATCTCGGCACCCGCAACATCGCGATCTTCTCCTGCGACATCGACTCGTTCGATTTCAAGACCCACAAACCCGACCAGGTCATCAGCAACGTGATGACCAAGCTCGACCGTCTCGGCAAGGGCATCATCCTGATGCACGATTTCCAGAAGCCCACGATGGAAGCGCTACCGACGCTGCTGCGGCGCCTCAAGGCCGGCGGCTACAAGGTCGTGCAGATGCGCGCGAAGAAGCCGGCGGAGACCATCGCCTCCTATGACGAGGCGCTGCTGAAGGACGTCAAGCTGCCGACCGTCAGCACCCGTCCGCTCAACAGCGTGGTGCAAACCATTTCGGAATAGTGCATACGTTTCGGATGTCTGCGTTCCGTATTCACGGCTATGTCATCGTATCCGCCGAAGGCATGCTCGCCGACGCGTCAGGCACGATGCCGGACGCCCTTAAATTCGACGGCGACCATCGCTTCTTCTCGGCCGGCCTCGACCGCGTCGATCTGGTGGTGCACGGCAGGAACTCGTTCGAGGACCAGCCGAACTCGCCGTTACGCCGCCGCCTTATCGTGACGCGCGGCATCGATGGCCTTGCCGACGACCCGATCAATCCGAAAGCCACGCTTTGGAATCCCGCCGGCGCATCCTTCGAGGATGCCTGCGCACATGCCGGCGTGCGCGACGGCCTCGTTGCGGTGATCGGCGGCCCCGTGGTGTTCGGGATGTTCATGGACCGCTTCGACACGTTCTGGCTGTCGCAGGCGCCGAACGTCCACGTCCCCGACGGCGAAGGCTGCTTCCCCGGCGTGCCCGCGCAAACGCCGCAACAGATCCTGGAAAGCCATGGGCTGGTCGCAGATGGCGTCGATTTGCTGGATGCCGAGCACAATGTGACCGTCACGGCGTGGCGGCGACAAACGCAGCGCTACACTTCGCCGTAGCCGTCGTTAAGCCTCGGACCGCGGCCGATGCCGGCGATGATGAACAGGCCGCCGATCAGCGACAGGTTCTTCAAGGCGTGCATCATGTTGTTCTTGGCCTCGGGACCGGTTTGATTCCAGAAGTCGTGAAACGACACGGTCGCCGCGATGACGAACAGCACCAGCAGCAGCGCAAAGAAACGCGCGCCCAGGTTCAGGGCGATGAAGACGCCGCCCAGCAGCTCGACGCTGGCGGCAACGATAGCCATGATCTGCTTGAACGGCATGCCGGTCGCGCCCTCGAGCTGCGTGACATAGGTCGTCAGCTGCTCGGGGATCACCACCTTGCTCGCGATCATGTCGGCGGTCGCCGCCAGATCGATGAATTTCATGGCGCCGGACGCAATGAAGAGGACTGCGAAAAGAATGCGCCCAAAGGTGATAAACGCTGGCATGGATGGCCCCATTGAACTGCTACATACACTAACTGAAATATGCCGGGAGTATGATCATTCCCGGCGATAGATCAAACGAACAAATGGACGGCTTCGTGGAAGCCGTCCATTTGATGTCGTGCTGAGATTGCGGGCGCGCGCGCCTGCAACGGCTTTGGCAACTAGCCGAACAGGCTGGTCTGCGGGCGCCCGGCCCGCTCCTGCGCCTCGACCGCGGCCACCGCGGTCATGTTGAGGATGCCGCGTGCCGTCACGCCCGGCGTCAGGATATGCGCCGGACGCGCCGGGCCGATCAGGATCGGGCCGACCGGCAGCGCATCGCCGAGGGTCTTGATCATCTGGTAGGCGACATTGGCGGCGTCCAGGGTCGGCATGATCAGGACGTTCGCCGCGCCTTCGAGGTTCGAATGCGGCAGCACGATCTTGCGCGCCGCTTCCGACAGCGCGGTGTCGCCTTGCATTTCGCCGTCGGATTCGATCTCGGGATGCTTTTCGCGGAGCAGCACCGCGGCACGGCGCATCTTGCGCGACGACTCGGTGTCGTAGCTGCCGAAATCCGAATGCGAGACGAAGGCGATCTTCGGCTTCATGGCGAAACGCTGCACGTGGTTGGCCGCCAGCGCCGCGATCTCGGCAAGCTCTTCAGCACTCGGGTTCGGACGCACCTGCGTGTCGGCAATGAAATGCGCGCCCTTCGACGTGATCATCAGCGACAGCGCTGCAAAATCGCTGACGCCCGGCAGGAAGCCGATGATCTCGCGGACATGGCGCAGATGGCTCATGTAGCGTCCTTCGACGCCGCAGATCATCGCATCGGCTTCGCCACGGATGACGGCCAGCGCCGCGATCACCGTGGCGTTGGTGCGCACGATCGTGCGCGCGGCGTCCGGCGTCGCGCCGCGACGGCCGGCAACGTCGATATAGGACTGCACATAGGAGCGGTAGCGTGGATCATCCTCGGGATTGATGAGGTCGAAATCCTTGCCGGCCTCGATCGCCAGACCGAAGCGCTTGATGCGCGCATCGACCACCGACGGACGCCCGACGAGGATCGGCCGCGCCAGTTTCTCCTCCAGCACCACCTGCACGGCACGCAGCACGCGCTCGTCCTCGCCTTCGGCATAGATCACGCGCACGGGCTGGGTCTTCGCCTTGGCGAAGACCGGCTTCATCACCAGGCCCGAACGGAACGCGAAGCGCTCGAGGCCCGCGGTGTATTCGTCGAAATTGGCGATCGGACGCGACGCCACGCCCGACTCCATCGCCGCCTTGGCCACGGCCGGCGCGATGCGCAGGATCAGGCGCGGATCGAACGGCGACGGTATCAGCGAGCCCGGGCCGAAACCCTGCGTCTCGCTCTCGAAGCCCGCGGTGACCGCATCCGACGGCGGGTCCTGCGCGAGTTGCGCGATGGCATCCACCGCGGCGATCTTCATCGCCTCGTTGATCGCGGTCGCGCCGCAATCCAGCGCGCCGCGGAAGATGAAAGGAAAGCAGAGAACGTTGTTGACTTGATTGGGATAGTCCGAGCGTCCGGTGCAGATCATTGCGTCCGGTCGCGCCTTGCGGGCCTCGTCGGGCATGATCTCAGGCGTCGGATTCGCCAACGCCAGCACCAGCGGCTTGTCGGCCATTGCCTTGACCATCTCGGGCTTCAGCACGCCGGGTGCGGAGACGCCCAGAAAAATATCGGCCCCGCCGATCACGTCGCCGAGCACGCGTGCGTCGGTCTTCTGCGCATAGACCGCCTTCCAGCGGTCCATCAGCGTGTTGCGGCCCTCATGCACGACACCGTCGATGTCGCAGACCCAGATGTTCTTCTTCTGCGCGCCGAGCGACACCAGGAGATTGAGGCAGGCGATCGCCGCGGCGCCGGCGCCGGAGCAGACGATCTTGACGTTCTTGATGTCCTTGCCGTTGAGCAGCAGCGCGTTCTTGATCGCGGCGCCGACGATGATGGCGGTGCCATGCTGATCGTCGTGGAACACCGGGATCTTCATGCGCTCCTTGAGCTGCGTCTCGATCTCGAAGCACTCGGGGCCCTTGATGTCCTCAAGGTTGATGCCGCCGAAGGTCGGCTCCAGCGCCGCCACCGTCTCGACCACGCGCTCAATGGTGTCGGCGGCGATCTCGATGTCGAACACGTCGATGCCGGCGAACTTCTTGAACAGAACGGCCTTGCCTTCCA
>JBEVEC010000307.1:0-36467 GCA_040512975.1 Tardiphaga sp.
CGCTGATCACGGGCGAAGAAAAGATCAAGCCGCCAAAGGCGCGCTACTGGGTCTCCACCGTGGAGGCGATGCCACGGGATCTCGACGTCTCGTTCCTCGCCGTCGACGAAATCCAGATCGCGGCCGATCTGGAGCGCGGCCATGTCTTCACCGACCGCATCCTCAACCGTCGCGGCCGCGACGAGACGCTGCTGTTGGGCGCCGCCACCATGCGCCCGATCATCGAACGGCTGCTGCCCGGCGCCAGCATCGTCACGCGACCGCGCCTGTCGCATCTGGAATTCGCCGGCGACCGCAAGATCACGCGGCAGCCGCGCCGCACCGCCATCGTCGCCTTCTCCGCCGACGAGGTCTATGCCATCGCCGAACTGATCAAGCGCCAGCATGGCGGCGCCGCGGTGGTGCTGGGCTCGCTGAGCCCGCGCACCCGCAACGCCCAGGTGGCGATGTTCCAGAATGGCGACGTCGATTATCTCGTGGCCACCGACGCCGTCGGCATGGGGCTCAATCTCGACGTCGACCACGTCGCCTTTGCCTCCGACCGCAAATATGACGGCTACCAGTTCCGCCGGCTCAACCCGTCGGAATTTGCCCAGATCGCCGGCCGCGCCGGCCGCGCCACCCGCAACGGCACCTTCGGCACCACCGGCCGCTGTGCGCCGTTTGAGCCGGAACTCGTCAACCAGCTGCAGAACCACATCTTCGAGCCGGTGAAGGTGCTGCAGTGGCGCAATTCGAAGCTGGATTTCGCATCCGTCGCGGCCCTGCAGGTGTCGCTGTCCGAGGTGCCGCGCCACGAGGCGCTGACCCGCGCGCCGATCGCGGAGGATCTCCGCGTCCTCGATCACGCTGCGCGCGACGTCGATGTGCGCGACATCGCGCATGGCCGGGACGCCGTCGAAAAACTATGGGACGCCTGCCAGATTCCCGATTACCGCCGCATCGCGCCGGCGGCCCATGCCGAGCTCGTCGTCACGATCTTCAACTTCCTGATGCAGCGGGGCCGCATCCCCGATGCCTGGTTCGGCGCGCAGATCGCGCAGGCCGACCGCACCGATGGCGATATCGACACGTTGTCGGGCCGCATCGCGCAGATTCGGACCTGGACATTTCTGGCAAATCGGCCGGATTGGCTCTCGGATCCCGACCATTGGCAGGGAATCTCGCGAGAATTGGAAAATAAACTGTCCGATGCGCTCCATGAAAGGCTCACTGAGCGTTTCGTTGACCGTCGTACCAGTGTATTGATGCGCCGCTTGCGGGAAAACACGATGCTGAATACTGAAATTGGTAAGACGGGCGAAGTGACGGTCGAAGGCCATGTGATTGGCCGGCTGGACGGTTTTACGTTCCTGCCCGATGCGGCCGAGGCGGGCTCCGATGCCAAGGCCTTGCAGGCCACGGCGCTGAAGGCGCTGGCCGGCGAAATCGACACGCGCGCCGAGAAGCTCGGCAATGCGCCGGACGATCAGTTCGTGCTGGCCTCCGATGGCGTCGTGCGCTGGACCGGCGACGCGGTGGCGCGCCTGGTCGCGGCCGACGACGTGCTGCATCCGCGCCTGCGCATCATCGCCGACGATCGCTTGTCGGGCGCGCCGCGCGAGGCCGTGCAGACCCGCCTTGATCTCTGGCTCAAGACGCATATCGAGAAGCTGCTCGGGCCTTTGTTCGATCTTACCAAGGCCGAGGACATCACCGGCATCGGTCGCGGCATCGCGTTCCAGCTCACCGAGGCGCTCGGCGTGCTCGAGCGGCAGAAGATCGCCGCCGAGATGAAGGATCTCGACCAGCCCTCGCGCGCCACCTTGCGCAAATACGGCGTCCGGTTCGGCGCCTATCACATCTACATTCCCGGCCTGTTGAAGCCAGCGGCGCGCGCGCTTGCGGCGCTGCTGTGGGCGCTGAAGCAGGACAATGTCGACATGTCGTCGCTGTCCAGCGCGCAGCACCTGGCGGGCTCCGGCCGCACCTCGTTTCCGGTCGACAAGCTGCTCGATCGCGATGCCTACCGCGTGCTCGGCTATCGCCAGTGCGGCGAGCGCGCGGTGCGCGTCGATATTCTGGAGCGCCTCGCCGACCTGATCCGCCCGGCGCTGTCGTGGCGCGAAAATTCGCCAGGCGACAAGCCCGCCGGCGCCTTCGACGGCCGCCATTTCGTGGTGACCCAGGCGATGACCTCGCTGACCGGTTCGGCTGGCGAGGATTTTGCCTCGATCCTGCGCGCGCTCGGCTATCGCATGGAGAAGAAGCCGCCGCTGCCGCCAGCTGCGCCGAAGCCGGTGGCTGCGACCACGCCGATCGAAGCCGCGCCTGCCGAGGCCGCAACGGCCGATGAAGCTGCACCCGACGCGGTGTCTGCCGAGGCGTCCGCCGAACTCGCGTCGCCCGAAGCGATTGCAGCCGGCGCGCCGGCGGTTGACGAGACATCCGGAGCTGCCGCGCCTGAAGAGGCTGCAGCCGAGCCCGTGCAGGCGGAAGCCATCGCCGAGGAGCCCGCGATCGCCGCCGAGACGGCTGATATCGCCGACATCACCAATGATGCGGTTGCCGAGCAGGCGACTGCGTCGTCGGTATCGCTGCTGCCCGAGGTGTCGCCCGTCAGCGCCGCGGTCGAGGCGGATGCGCCCGCCGATGCAGCGCCCGCTGTGGCCGATGCCGCGGCATCGGACGCCACATCCTCTGACGCTACGACTTCTGATGAAGCTGCTCCCGCCGCCGCGGAAGCAACCGCTGCCGCCGAGCCCGAGCTGGTCGAGGTCTGGCGCCCCGGTGGCCGATCGGAAGAGCGCCGCCCGCCGCGCCATGACCGCAATCGCCATCGCAGCAACGCGCCGCAGGGCGAGGCGGTCGTGGCCGACGGTGCCGCCGCAGGCGAGGGCGCCAAGCGCAACGATCGCAACGGCCCGGGCCGTCGCGACCGCAATTACAGCGAATTCCGCCGCCCGCGCAGCGACGCGCCCGCGGCTGCCGCCGCGCCGGGCGAGGGTGCGCCGAATCGCGACGCCCGTGGCGATCGCGACAACAAGGGCGGCAACGGCCGTCCGCCGCGCGAGCGCGAGCGTTTCCAGGGCAAGGGCAAAGGCAAGTTTCAGGGCGGCGACAAGGGCGGCCGCGACGGACGTCCGAATGGCGATCGCGGCGGTGCTACCCGTCCCTTCGCGACCACGGCGGCTCCGCGCGAACGCGATCGGCCGATCGATCCCAACTCGCCCTTTGCCAAGCTGGCCGCCCTCAAGGATCAACTGACCGGC
This sequence comes from Tardiphaga sp., assembly GCA_040512975.1. Classification (GTDB taxonomy): domain Bacteria; phylum Pseudomonadota; class Alphaproteobacteria; order Rhizobiales; family Xanthobacteraceae; genus Tardiphaga. The sequence continues at coordinate 3,252 of JBEVEC010000307.1, forward strand.
CGCAAGGACTGAGCCGGGCTCACGGCCCGTCATTGCGGGCGTGACGTTGCGAGAGAGCCTGATTGGAACGCCAGCGTCTCGACAAATGGCTGTGGCATGCGCGGGTAGTGAAAGCCCGCACGAGTGCCGCTGCGCTGGTGGAAAGCGGTCACGTGCGCGTCAATGGCGAGCGTGAAAAGTCGCCAGGGCACGGCATCAAGCTGGGCGACGTCCTGACCGTCGCGCTGGATCGCACCGTTCGGGTCATGACCATCACCGGATTTGCCGAACGGCGCGGCGATGCCTCGGCGGCGCGGCTGCTCTATACCGAATTGCAACATTCGCGCGAGTAATTATCTAACGGGAATGCTGCGGCCATCGCCGGTTTCGCGGCAGGATCTTCCATTCGAAGCAGCGCCTTGACTGATACGGCCCGCATCCCTTGCGGCTGTGGGGTTGGTGCGCTACGCACACACTCAAATTCGACCGTCCCGGAGCTATGGATGACTTACGTCGTCACCGACAACTGCATCAAATGTAAATACACCGATTGCGTGGAAGTCTGTCCTGTGGACTGCTTCTACGAGGGTGAAAACATGCTGGTCATCCATCCCGACGAATGCATCGACTGCGGCGTCTGCGAGCCGGAATGCCCGGCCGACGCCATCAAGCCGGACACCGAGGGCAATATCGAGAAGTGGCTGCAGGTTAATCTCGAGCACGCCAAGCTGTGGCCCAACATCACCCAGAAGAAAGAAGCGCCGGACGACGCCAAGGAGTTCGACGGCCAGGACGGCAAGTTCGAGAAGTTCTTCTCGGCAGCCCCCGGCACCGGCGACTAGGCTTCCCGGTCGAGCGCGCCGCAACGGCAAGTTTCCGTGGCTCAGCGTGACCCTCATGCGGCGCAAATTTACCCTAAGCTCGATTTACGGGCCAATTCCGGCTGTGACACCGCCGGAATTGGCATAAACCATTGATTTTTGCGGGAAATGTGCTCTAATAGGCACAATTCAACAAGCTGGACCGAGTGGTGCCGCTGAATTGGCCCTGCCGGGTTCCCGTTTAAACATCAAACAGGGGCGTGGCAGTTGCTGCGCAACAGGCCGTGTCACAGAAAACGCGTAAAAAGAGTATTTCTAAGGCTTCGAAGAAAACAGCAGCGGCGAGCCGCGCTGCGAAACCTCTTGTTGTGAAAGCCGCGGTCAAAACGACAGCTTCCCGAACAACAACCGCCAAAACCAAAACGACTGCCGCGAAGGGGCATGTCGCCAAAAGCAGCGCCCGCTCTCCTGCCAAGGACAGCCGGACCGCGGTCAAGGCGACGGCTGCAAAGTCCTCCAAAAATCAAAGAAGTGCAATGCCAAATAAGACTGCCAAACCTGCCCCGAAGGCTGCCGCCAAGCCTGTCGCCGCTGCTGCGAAGCCCGCTGCCGCCGCCAAGCCTGCCGTTGCGGCGAAGCCCGCGGTTGCCGCCAAGGCCGTTGCACCGAAACCCGCCGTTCAGGCCGCTGCTGCGCCGAAGGCCGCGCCGGCTCCCGTGAAGGCTGCGGCGCCTGCGCCCGCCAAGGACGCGCCGAAGGCTGCCGCGAAGCCGGTGGCTGCTGCCGCGCCGCGCGCGGAAGAGCCGAAGAAGCCGCTGACCCAGCGCCAGGGCTTCAAGACGAATGAATTCGTGGTGTATCCGGCGCATGGCGTCGGCCAGATCCTCGCCATCGAGGAACAGGAAATCGCCGGCGCCAAGCTCGAGCTCTTCGTGATCAATTTCATGAAGGACAAGATGACGCTGCGCGTTCCGACCGCCAAGGTTGCCAATGTCGGCATGCGCAAGCTGTCGGAGCCGGCGCTGGTCAAGAAGGCGCTGGAGACCTTGAAGGGCCGCGCCCGCATCAAGCGCACCATGTGGTCGCGCCGCGCGCAGGAATACGAGGCCAAGATCAATTCGGGCGACATCGTTGCCATCGCAGAAGTGGTGCGCGACCTGTTCCGTTCGGAATCGCAGCCCGAGCAGTCCTACAGCGAACGCCAGCTCTATGAAGCCGCGCTCGACCGCCTGTCGCGCGAGATCGCGGTGGTGCAGCACGTGACCGAGACCGAGGCGATCAAGGAGATCGAGAGCCAGCTCGCCAAGAGCCCGCGCCGCGGCGCCAAGACCGAAGGCAGCGCCGAGGCGGATGCCGAAGGCGAGACCGATGGCGACGACGATGTCGCCGCCGCTGACGAAGCCGCGTAAGCGGAAGGTTGTTGAAGTTTAAAAGCCCGGCCGCAAGGCCGGGCATTTTCGTTGAGCATTGACGCCCTTGCTGTTGTCCCGGCGAACGCCGGGACCCATACGCCGTGTGGGTCATGATTGCAGGGCGGCGGTGGTTGTCTTCGAACACAAAGACGGTGGCTATGGGTCCCGGCGTTCGCCGGGACGACCACGGCTCCCCTAATCCACCACGATCTTTACCAGATCGCGCGCCTTGATGGTCCCGCTGGCATCCAGGCCGTTGAGCACGCGAAAACGTTCGACGGGACGGTCGATGCCGGCCATGCGATGCGAGATCGATTCCACGGTGTCACCGGGCTGCACCGTGATCACCTTGATGCGCAGCGGTCGGGCGCCCTGGATTTCCGTCAGCGTCAGGCGGCGAAACGAATTGACGGTGTCACGCGCATTGCGCTCGCTCTCGACGGTCTTTTGCTTGGCGGCAAAGATGAAGCGGTAGACGTCGCTGCCGAAGCGCAGCGCGTAGACGCGAAACTGCCACTGGTCGCCCTGCGCGGTGGCGGCGGCGGCGGGAAAGCCGTTGATGGTCAATTCCTCGGTGGAGGCGCGGTCGACATTCTCCATCCAGCCAGAATTCAGGTAGTCACTCAGCGACTGCTCCGACGGCACGCGCACCACATCGAAGCGCATCGCCTGATTGCCGCCTTCGCGCACGCCGATCACCGCCTGCGCGGTGTTGTCGAGGGTGAAAGCCTCCGGCGCCTGGAAGGTGAAGCCGAGTTTGGGATGCAGAAAACGGCGCCCGCGCACGAACCCTTCGCTGGGGTCCTCGCCATAGACGATGCCATCGATCGCGGCCAGATAGGTTTCGCGGTCGCGTTCGCCGCCGCCGGTCGGCGAGGCATATTGCCGGGCATTGGCCTGGGCGTTCTGCACGCGCTCCGGCGTGGCCGGATGCGACGACAGGAAATCCTGCGCGCGCGGATCGAGCGGCGAGCGCACCGCCTTCATCGCGGCGTTGCGCTCCATCGCGGCGAGAAACCGCGAGGCGCCGAACGGGTCGAAATGCGCGCGCGCGGAAATGCCGACGCCGATGCCGTCGGCCTCGAATTCCTGGGCGCGCGAAAAGCTCGCCATGGTCAGCTTGGACTTGGCCAGCGCCAGCGCGGTGAGATCAGGATCGGTGCCCATGTCGGTCACGACACGCGTCACCACCGACGCCTGCCGCGCCTGCTCCTCGCGGATCGAGGCGTGCTTGGCGAGCACATGCGCCATCTCGTGCGACAGCACCGATGATAATTCAGACGTATCGCTAGCCAGCGCGATCAGGCCGCGGGTGACATAAAGCTGCCCGGTCGGCAGCGCGAAGGCGTTGACGGCGCCGGAATTGAGGATCGTCACCTTGTAGGCGAGGTCCGGCCGCTCCGACACCGCCACCAGGCGTTCGACGGTCTTGTTGATCAGCTGTTCGAGCTGAGTGTTGTCATAGGAGCCGCCATAGGACGACAGGATTCGCTCGTGTTCCTTTTCGGCGGCGGGGGTCTGGGTCACCACCGCCGGCTTCGGCGACTTGGCGGCTGCCATGGGTTTCGTCGGCGGCACCTCGAAACGGCTGGCGTCACCGCAGGCAGACAACGCGGCGGCAGCGCATAGCAAAGCCGACGCAGCCCAAAGGCGGCGGCTCGTATCCGTCTGCCGTCCCACATCTGTCACGTCGTCTCTTTCTGCCCCGCGGTCGCTTACGACCTGCAAGTGGTCTCAATCGTCCCCGACCACTTCTATTTGCCCCACCCGGGACACTTCGATCCTCGGACCACCGCGCCGCTCGACCCATCCGCGCACGCGTATACGCTGTCTTTCAAGCGACTTGAGCGTGATTCCCGCCTGTTCGTAAGCGGCCATCATGCGCCTTGGAATAATCACCGCAAAGTCCTGAGTCCAGCGCCGGCCAAAATTCAGATAGGTCACGGTGCCGAGTTGCCGCACCGACCTCACCCGCCCCTCCACCAGCGCGAAGCGCCCCATATCAAACAAAATATCGCCCGGACTTTCAGTGTTTTTTATGACGTCATTGTTCACCCAAATGCCACGTTTGCCCCGCCTTGCCTCGCGTTCGGCGGTTGCAAGTTCGGCGGCACAAGCCTTGTCGGCGATATTGCCGGCCATCAATGCGGCGCCGGCGCCGAGCAAGCGGCCCTGGACCGAGAGCGCATCGTCTGCCGTGAACACGAACGCCTGCTGCCGTCCGTAGCGGTCGGGTGAATCGGTATCGCCGTGCAGTCGCACATCGCGCCCGGCGACCAGGTTGGACAACGCGGCTTGCGCCTCGGTCGCGCGCGCGGCGGGCTCGATGCCCGCAAGCCGGATCTCGCTGCCGTCGTCGAGCCGCAGCGTCCGACTGTCGATCACGGCGGCGACGCGGCCTTCGCCCTGCAGCGGCAGCGCGCATGTTGTGGCTCTGCTTGCCTGGCTCAATGCCATCATGCCGAGTCCGGCAAGAAGCGACGGCAGCGATCGTCGTAATCGCGCGCAGCGATAGCTATCGTGGGCCATTCCGTTTTGCGGAAACATGGCAGCCCCGTTTGTGTGATGTCCGGCCGCTTGTCGCCACCATGCCGTTGCGGCATGATCGCCGCCATAAAAATAACGCCGCGCACCATGCAGCGACACTTCGGGAGGATTGACGTGAAGAGCATCTGCACGGGACTGTTTGCGTCCGTCATGGCCATTGCCGCAAGCCAGGCCATGGCCCAGACCAAGCCGCTGAAACTCGGCGCCATCCTCGACATGTCTGGCCTCTACGCCGATATCACCGGCACGGGCAGCGAGACCGCGGCAAAAATGGCGGCGGAAGATTTCGGCGGCGAGGTGCTCGGCCGCAAGATCGAGATCGTCGCGGCCGACCATCTCAACAAGGCCGACCTCTCTGCCAATATCGCCCGCGACATGCTCGACAACCAGGGCGTCGAGGCGATCATCGACGTCGCAGCCTCGGCAACGGCGCTGGCCGCCAGCGAGATTGCGAGGGCACGCAATAAGATCATCATCTTCAACGGCCCGGGCTCGATCCGCCTCAGCAACGAAGCCTGCGGTCCTACGACGATCCACTATGTGTTCGACACCTATGCGCAGGCCAATGTCACCGGCCTCGCCACCGTCAAGTCCGGGCTGGACAGCTGGTTCTTCCTCACGGCCGACTACGCCTTCGGGCAGGACCTGGAAAAGGACACCACGGCGGTGATCACCAAGGCCGGCGGCAAGGTGCTGGGCAGCGTGAAGCATCCGCTGAACACGTCGGACTTCTCGTCCTTCCTGCTGCAGGCGCAGGGCTCGAAGGCCAAGGTGATCGGGCTCGCCAATGCCGGCGGCGATACCATCACCGCCATCAAGCAGGCCTCTGAATTCGGCCTGACCAAGAGCGGCGGCCAGAAGCTGTCGCCGCTGCTGGCCTTCATTTCCGACATCGACAGCGTTGGGCTGGAGACCGCGCAGGGCCTGATCCTCGCGGAAGCCTGGTACTGGGACCTCGACGACGCCTCGCGTGCCTTCACCAAGCGCTTCGAAGCGCGCACCAAGCGGGTGCCGACCTCGGCGCAGGCCGGCGTCTATTCGTCGGTGACGCACTATCTGAAGGCAGTCAAGGCAGCCGGTACGACGGACGCCGCGGCGGTGATGAAGATCATGAAGGAGACGCCGATCAACGACATGTTCGCGCATCACGGCCGCATCCGCGAGGATGGCCGCATGGTTCACGACATGTATCTGTTCGAGGTCAAGAAGCCGGCGGAGTCCAAGGCGCGGTGGGACGATTACAAGCTGATTGCAACGGTGCCCGCGGAGCAGGCCTTTCAGCCGCTCGAGGCCTCGCGCTGCCCGCTGATCAAGAAGTAGGGTGGTTCGCGCTGCCAAGAATAACAACAAGGATATGCCATGAACGACATCGTGCTGCAGGACCTCGACAACGGTCTCCTCACCATCACCATGAACCGTCCGGAGCGGCGCAATGCGCTCAATCCGGAGATGACCCAGGGGCTGGTCGCCGCGGCGCGACGCGCGCATGAGGATCACGACGTCCGCGCCGTGCTGATCACGGGCGCCGGCGGCTCTTTCTGGGTCGGCGGCGACGTCACGTCGTTGGCGGCCGGCCGCGCGCCGCTGTCCTTCGAGGCCAAGCGCATCAACCTGCGCCGCGGCATGGAAGTGTCGCGCATCCTGCACCAGATGCCGAAACCGGTGGTGGCGCAGCTCGACGGCGCCGCGGCCGGCGCCGGCTTGTCGATCGCGCTGTCCTGCGACCTGCGCGTCGCGAGCCAATCGGTGAAGATCACCACGGCCTTCGCCAAGGTCGGCTTCTCCGGCGACTACGGCGGCACCTATTTCCTGACCCAGATGCTCGGCAGCGCCAAGGCGCGCGAGCTGTATCTGATGTCGCCGGTGCTGAGCGCGCAGGAGGCGCTGGCCTTGGGCATGGTGACCAAGGTGGTCGACGATGCCGAGGTCGAAACCGCGGCCCGCGAACTGGCGATGTCGCTGGCGCAGGGGCCGAGCATCACGCTCGGCTACATCAAGGCCAATATCAACAATGCCGAGACCATGACGCTGGAGTCCTGTTTCGACGCCGAGGCGATCCACCACACCCGCTGCAGCGAAACTGCCGATCACAAGGAAGCCGCCACGGCCTTTGTCGAGAAGCGCAAGCCGGTGTTCAGGGGGCAGTGACATGAGCCGGATGCGGTTGCGGCAGGTCTGTCTGGTCGCTCCGCATCTGGAGCCGGTGGTGAGCGATGTCGCGGCCATTCTCGGCCTCGATGTCTGCTACCGCGATCCCCATGTCGGCAAATACGGCTTAGAAAACGCGTTGCTGCCGGTCGATACCACGCTGCTCGAAGTGGTGGCGCCGACGGAGCCCGGCACCGCAGCCGGCCGCTTCATCGCGCGCAGCGGCGGGCGTGGCGGCTCTATGGTGATCCTGTCCTGCGAGGACCCTGACGAACGCGCGCGTTTCGCCGCCAGCATCGGCGTCCGCACGGCGCATGTCATCGACCATCCGCCCTATCACGGCGTGCAGCTGCACCCGCGCGACTGCCGCGCCGCCTTCATCGAATTCAACCACACCGAAGGCGGCGACCACGACTTTGGTCCGTATCCGCCCGCCGGCCCGGACTGGCAGGACGCGATCCGCCACGACGTGACGCGCGCATTGCTCGAGGTCGAACTGCAGAGCCCGGATCACTGGGACCTCGCGCAGCACTGGAGCAACATCATCGGCGTGCCGCTGACCACGGCGCGCAGCGGCGATCCGCAGATCGCCTTCAGCAACGGCTGCCTGCGTTTTGCGAAAGGCCGGGTGGAGGCGATGACCGGACTGAAATTCCGCGTCAACGACGTCGCGCAAGTGCTCGGCCGCGCCCGCGCGCGCGGCTGCCCCTGCGCGGGGGATGCGTTTCTGCTGGGCGGGGTGACGATGCGGGTGGTGGGGTAGCCTCTCGGTCGTCCCCGCGAGCGCGGGGACGACCTGTGGAGACGGCAGCGCTTACAATTATCTGCCCTTGAAGTTCGGCACGCGGCGCTCCGCCGTGGCCGCGACGCCCTCCTTGAAATCTTCCGTGGCGCGCAGGCGCGTCTGTTCGGCGAGTTCGTGCTCGGTGGCCTTGGCAACGCGGTCGGCGAGGCCGCCGCGCATGGTGGCGCGGGTCGAGAGCAGGCCAAGAGGTGAGTTCTCGGCAATCTCTTCGGCGAGCTTGATGGCAGCGTCGCGGACCTCGGCCTGGGGCACCAGCACATTGGCAAGGCCCATCCTCAGTGCCTCCTCGCCGCCGACGCGGCGCGAGGTGTAGAAGATCAGCTCGGCATTGTTCTTGCCGACCAGTTCGGTCAGCGACACCGTCAACCCGAAGCCGGGATGGAAGCCGAGACGGGTGAAGTTGGCCGCGAAGCGCGCCTCGGGGCAGGTGACGCGGAAATCCGCCGACACCGCGAGCCCCAGCCCGCCGCCGATGGCTGCGCCATGCACGGCCGCGACGATCGGTTTTTTGGCGCGGAAAATGCGGACCGCTTCCATATAAAGATGGCCGATGGAGCCGAGATTGTCGGCGGGATCGCCGCTCTTCGCCGCGGCTTCGGTTTCCTTGCGGTTGGGATCGCTGAAGTCGGCGCCGGCACAGAACGCCTTGCCCTGCGCGCACAGCACCGTGGCGCGGATCTCGGGATCGGCGTCGATCTCGTCGAGCGCGTTGGCGATCTGCTGGATCAGCAGGATGTCGAAGAAATTCAGCGGCGGCTTGCGGATCTCGATGATCGCGATATGGCCGCGGGTCTCGACGGCGATGTCTTTGTAGGTGGTCATGGGTTTCCTCGATTATTTTTTCAATGCAACAGCGGCGTCATTCCGGGTTCGCGCGCGCAAGAATGCGCACGCCCCGGAATGACCGTGGTGTATCACCGCAACCCCAGCCCGCGCGCGATGATGCCGCGCAGGACTTCGGTGGTGCCGCCCTGGATGGTTAGTTTCGGCGCGGTCTTGATGGCGAAGTCGAGCATCTCGTCCAGTGTCGCGTGGTTCGACGCGCTGTCGTCGACAAAGGCCGCAAGGTCGCGCACGCGGTGCGGCAGCTGCTGCTCCCACACCGTGCCGATGTCCTTGACGATCGAGGCCTCCACCACCGGCTCCTTGCCGGCCTGCAGCATGCCCGCCACCGAGACCGACATGCGCCGCATGGTGTGAAGCTGCGCCACCAGGCGTCCGATGCCTTCTGCGCTGCGGGTGTCGGGATCGGCGCCGACCGCGCGCACCAGTTCGGTGAGCACGTAATAGGTCTCGAGAAAGCGCTCGGGGCCGGAGCGTTCATAGGCGAGTTCGGAGGTCGCCTGTTTCCAGGCACTGTCGATCTCGCCAAGCATGTGATCGTCGGGCACGAAGTGATCGGTGAACACCACCTCGTTGAACTCATGCTGCCCGGTGAGCTGTGAGATCGGGTTGACCGCAATGCCGGGCTTCTTCATGTCAACCAGGAACTGGGTCAGCCCGTGGCGGCGATTCTCCTTGGTCGACGGCGACGTCCGGAAAATCGCGATCATGTAGTCGGCGATATGCGCCGAGGTCGTCCAGATCTTGCTGCCGTTGATCAGCCAGCCGCCATCGGTCTTGGTCGCCCGCGTCTTGGCGGCAAACAAATCGGAGCCGGAATTCGGCTCGCTCATGCCGATCGAGAAGCACACCTCGCCGCGGCAGATGCGCGGCAGGATGTCCATCTTGATATGCTCGGGCGCATATTTCAGCAGCACGGGGCCGCTCTGGCGGTCGGCGACAAAGAAGCGCCGCACCGGCGCGTTGGCGACGCGCATTTCTTCGGTGACGACGTAGCGCTCCAGAAAGCTGCGCTCGTGGCCGCCATATTGCTTCGGCCAGGTCATGCCGAGCCAGCCGTGTGCGCCGACCTTGCGGGCGAATTCCGGATTGTCGGAATCCTCGAGCAGCGGCTTGTGCGGATCGAAGCTGCCGGCGGCGATTTCCTCGGCGAGGAAGGCGCGCACCTCCTTGCGCAGGGCCTCGCATTCAGGCGGCAGGCGGATCGGATCGAAACGGAGGGCTGCGGTCATGTCGGTCTCGTTTCTTGTCGTTTGAATGCCGGCTTAGCGCGAGGCGACCAGCGGCCACAATTCGTCGGCGCCGCGCGCGGCGACCATCTTGCCGAGCTCGACGGCCCAATGGCTTTCGCTGCCGAAATCGTCGCGCCACGCCAGCGCGCGCAGCGTGAAGCGATGCAGGATGTGCTCCTGCGTGAAGCCAATGGCGCCGTGCACCTGATGGGCGATGGCCGCGCCTTTTTCCGCAGCTTCCGAGCAGCGGATTTTTGCGGCGGCGACTTCGAGGAACAGTGCGTCGTCGATCGGAGCCTGATGGGAGAACGCGTCGGCGGCGGAGCTTGCCGCCGCCAGCGCAGCGGAGGTTTCGCCGGCGAGCCGTGCGAGGTTGTGCTGCACGGCCTGGAATTTCGAAATCGTTTTCTCGAAGGCAACGCGTTCGCCCGAATACCGCACGCTGATGCCGAGCATGGTTTCCAGCGCGCCGGCGATCTGCAGGCTGCGCGCCAGCGCGCCCATCAGGAGGAGAGCCTTCTGATCGAAACCGGCGGGGCACGGCTTTGTTGTAACGGCTTTGACGTTGTCGAACCTCACCGCGTCTGACGGATCATTCGCCAGGTTGAGCCCGGGCACGATTCGGCATGACGCCGCATCGACCAGTGCGATAGATGCACCGCTGGGGCCGTCCGCGACCACGGCGATGTATTTCGCGACTCTCGCAAACGGCACGCCGCGGGCGCGACCGCTGATGGTGCCGTCGGGCGCAAGCGTGAGACGGTCGCGCGGATGGGCGGGGGCAACGGTCATCATGCCGTCGGGAGATTCGATCCGCACCTGTGCCAGCAGCCAGCCCGCCAGCATGGTCTCGGCCAGCGGTACCGCAACGCCGGCGCGGCCCGCGGCGCTCAAGACGGCAAAGCCTTCGGCCATGCTGACGCCGGCGCCACCGCAGTCGTCCGGCACCCATGACAGCGGTAGGCCGGAGTCCGTCAGCGCCCGCCACAGCGGCGCCTGCCAGTGATTGTCCTTGTCGTGATTGATGGTCTGCGGATCGGCGAGATCGGCAAAGATGCGTTCCGCCGTTTCGGCAACGATATTGTCGGAATCGGTCACGGCGTTCCTCAGTTGCGCAAGCACTCTCATTCGGCGCGGCCTGCCGGACATGGTTGCTGCGGTTATTGCCGGCACCATGCGAAAATCGGCAGGACCTGACAAGCGGACTGGCCGCAGAGCCGTCTGCGGTGGGGACATGCAGGCCTTGGGCGAACGCGATTCACACAGCGCGTTGCATGGAGATGTGCCGCCGCTATGGTAGGCCGCAACCACGCACAACGATAAAGGGAGTGCAGATGTCGAAGGATGGAATGTGTGTCGTCGTAACCGGGGCGGCATCAGGGCTCGGCGCGGCAACGGCGCTGCGGCTGGCGAAGGACGGCGCCCGCCTCGTGATCAATTATGCGTCGAGCGCCAAGGATGCCGAGGCGACTGCGGAGCTCTGCCGCAATGCGGGTGCTGCCGAGGTCGTGGTGGTGCAGGGCGATGTCGCGCTGGACGACGACTGCAAGCGCATCATCGCCGCCGCGGCACCCTGGGGACGTCTCGACGCGCTCATCAACAATGCCGGCATGACCAAGCACGTGCCCCATGGCGATCTCGACGGGCTATCGGCGGAAGACTTCCAGCGTATCTACGCCGTCAACACTGTCGGCCCCTATCAGATGCTGCGCGCAGCGCGGTCGCTGCTCGAGGCCGGCGCATCGGCCTCGGGACGGGCATCTGCGGTGGTCAACGTGTCGTCGATCGCCGGCATCAGCGGCAATGGATCCTCGGTGGCCTATTCGGCCAGCAAGGGCGCGCTCAACACCATGACGATCTCATTGGCGCGGGCGCTGGCGCCGGCCATCCGCGTCAATGCCGTCTGTCCGGGGTTCATCGATACGCCATGGTTCACCAAGGGCCGCGGCGCCGAGGCTGCCGCGCAATTGCGCGAGCAGGTGGCGTCACGCGTGCCGCTGCGGCTGGCCTCGAAGGCCGACGATATCGCCGCGCTGGTGTATTTCCTGGCAACGCCGGCGTCAGGGCATATGACCGGGGAGCTGGTACGGATGGATGCAGGAATGCATCTGGCTTGATACGTCAGACGAGACACAGCCACAGCGTCGTCCCCGCGAAGGCGGGGACCCATAACCCCTGCGGTCAGCTATTGAAGCTCAGCGGTCGTTTCGCCTGTTCGCCTCACTAGCAACGTCACGGCGTATGGGTCCCCGCCTTCGCGGGGACAACCAACTGACCCTCACCGACCGCCGGGATCGGCTATCACGCGGCGGGCAACCAGCCTGTTCCAGATGAACAGCACAATCAGGGCGCCGATCGTGGCCGTGATAAATCCCGCGCCCTGGTTCGGACCGTAATGTCCGAGTTGCTGGCCGATAAAAGTGGCCAGGAACGCACCAAAGATGCCGAGCACCGTGGTCAGGATGAAGCCGCTTGGATTGTTCGGGCCCGGCGACAAAATGCGCGCGAGAATGCCGGCAACGAAGCCGACGAGAATGACGTACAGCATGATGATATCCCCCTCTTGTTGGATGTCAGCCCAGCGATCAGACCGACGTTTCGTCGTCGGTCGGTAGCCGGCCGTTCGGCGTGTAGTGATTGACCGCGTCGGGCAGCTCGTTGCTCAATTCCGACAGCAGCTGATCGCGCGACATGCCGGTGCGCGACGTCAGCTGGTTGATTTCGTCGGCGCCGAGCGCCTGGCCAAGGTCACCAGGGGCGATCTGCTTGTTCGGCTCGTTGCTGACCCAGGAATTCGCAGTTTCGCCATGCCCGTTCTGCTGCAATCGACCGAGCAGATCGCCGAGGCCGCCATTGATGACGCTGCCGGCAGCGCCGCCGGCCAGCAGGCCGCCGAGGCCACCCTTCAACAGATCGCCGATACCGCCGCCCTGCGTGCCGGGGACGCCTTGTGTCTGACCGCCGCCGAACAGGCCGCCGAGCAATCCGCCGAGGCCGCCGCCGTCAGCCTGTGCATTGGCTGAGTTCGGCAGCGGCTGCGGAGCGCCGCCCGCGGGCGCGCTTTGATTGGTGTAATGCTTGTAGCCCTTGTAGGCGAGCATCGCCAGGATCGCCATGGTCATTGGCGACATGCCGCCGCTCTTGTCGTTGGGATCGCTGGGGCCGCGCGGACCGTTCGCCATGCCGTTCAGAATATCGAGCAAACCCATGGTGATCTCCTGTTGTGCCAGCGCCTCGGGCGCGACCCGCGCAAAACATAGCTGTGCGGTATGACGCTCACAAGGCGCGTCGGTTCCGCCGATAGCGCGCGCTGCGTCATTTTGCTAAATGTCAGAACCGGACGAACGGGGATGATGCATCATGGCTCGCCCAATCTGTATCGCCGGCGCCGGCAGCATAGGTTGCTACGTCGGTGGTATGCTCGCCGCGGCCGGGCGCGAAGTATCATTGCTGGCGCGGCCGCGCATTGTTGACGAGCTTCATCGCCACGGCCTGCGGTTGACCAGCGTCGATGGCATCGATTGCCGTCTCGCAGCCGCACAGCTGCGACCGTCGGAGGATCCCGACGCGATGGATCATGCGGGCTTTGTCCTCGTCACCGTCAAAAGCGGCGATACCGAAGCCATGGCCGGAATTATTGCCAGCCGAGCGCCGACCGATGCCGTCGTGGTCAGTCTGCAGAACGGCGTCGGCAACGTAGCCGTGCTCCGCCGCCTGCTGCCGCAACATCGCGTGCTCGGCGCCATGGTACCGTTCAATGTCATCGCAAAAGGTGAGGGCTGGGTGCACCGCGCCACCTCCGGCGACATCGCCATCGAGCGCGATGCCAACACTGCCGCGGCGCTTTCGGTACGTCAGCTCAGGATGCGCGAAAGCGATGACATCGTCGGCGTGCAATGGGGCAAGTTGCTGGTCAATCTCAACAACGCGCTCAACGCGCTGTCGGACCTGCCGCTGCACAGCCAGCTCATGCAGCGCGACTGGCGGCTGCTGTTTGCCGACCAGATCGCCGAAGGCCTCGACGTGCTGAAGGCCGCGGGTATCAAGCCGGTCGCCATGACGCCGATCCCGGTCGGGCTGACGCCGCATCTGCTGCGATTGCCCGATGTCTTGTTCAGCATCGTGCTGAACCGCGTCATGAAAATCGACGCCGATGCGCGGTCCTCGATGTGGGAAGACCTGCAGCAGCGACGGCGTACCGAGATCGACTATCTTCAGGGCGTCATCATTCAGGTCGGGACGCATCACGCTGTGCGGACGCCGCTCGCCCGGCGCGTGACCGCATTGATCAGGCAGGCAGAGCACGACGGCGGCAGCCCGGCGTTGACGGCCGATCAAATTCGCAACGGCTGAGAATTACACTTGCTTCAGACTGTAGTATCGCCGCGTCGTTTCCCGGAGATGTTACCAAGTATGTCTGAGGCTTAATGATTTCCTACGGGTGGCAATCGCCATCTCGATGGTACCATTATCCGTCCGGATACATCGACTGTCGCAGCATACTTCAGCTACACATGCCCATGTGTAGCTGATTTCGGCGCCAAACAGCACGTCAAGTCCGTGGCGCTGCTCATGATGCAACGACTAGCATTGCGACGACTTGTTACTTGCTGTTCGATAGAACAAAAGGAGTGCAATTTCGAACATCGCAGCGTGACAACTAGGCTATGTCCATTCTGATATCTTTAGTATAGATAGTCCCGTGATTTGACGGTGGTCGTCGCTTTGCGCCGAATCGGACGTTTGATCTTTCCATATCGTCGGCCACGAAAAGTGTGTCGATCGAGCCATTCAACTTAAAAACGGAGCCCACATGGCAAAAAAAGCAAAAAAGAAGCTCGTACGTCGCGAATACACCAAGGATGACGTGAAGGTCCTTCGCGCCCACTCGAAGGCCCAGACGCCGCTCGAAAAGATCTCCAAGGAGATGAAGCGCACTGGTGGATCGCTGCGTCAGAAGGCCATCAAGCTCGGCATTCCGCTCGGTCATCGCCGCCGCAAGGCCAAGGTCGCCAAGGCGACCAAAGTAACGAAGGCGCCCAAGGCCGCGAAGGCGAAGAAAACCGCCAAGAAGTAATGGTTTGAACTGAACAAACGGGCTCGAGCCGCATTGCGGTTCGAGCCCGTTCTGGTTTGTCGGGCCGATAACAAAGGTCGACAGGATGCAGACGGCTTCACAGTGCGACAGGGCGCGAGCTGCTATGATGGGCATTGCGGTGCTGATGTCCGGATTAGTCCTGGCCGCGCCCGACGCGTCGGCCGCGCCGCCCACCGTGATTCCATCTCCCGGTTATGATGCCCGGCTGAACGAAGGCCGCCGCGCACGCGCCATCGCCAATCCGGCGCCCTTGCGCGTCGAGCGGGCGAGGCCGCGAAAGAATGACAGACGACGTCTTCATCACCCCCGATGAACGCGCCCCGGACCAAGGCTATGCCATGAAAATCTCGGACCGAGTCAAATGCCTGCTGATGGCGGCCGCCCTCGCATCGTCGGCGCCAGCCCCAATTTTAGCCGCGGACTACGCCAGCGAGATCAGCGCCTATCGACGCGCGCATAACCTGTCGGCGGTGACCATCGACGGCAAGCTCAATGCCTTTGCGATGACGCAGGCGCAGGCCATGTCGACCAGCGGCAAGGTCAGCCACGAGGTCGGCGGCGTATTTTCGGCGCGGGTAGCCAAATTGCGCAAGATGAAGGCCGCCGAGAATATCGCTGCGGGCTTCCTGACCTTCTCGGAGACATTGAAGCAGTGGGAAGACAGTGCAGGCCACCGCGAGAATCTGCTGATGCCCGGCGCCAAAAAAGTCGGCGTTGCTGCAGTGTCCAACCCGGGGTCGCCCTATCGCCGGTTCTGGGCGATGGTGATTACCGACTAGGCCTGCGGCTTGGCCTGCGCAGTGCGCTTGTTCTTGGGTGCCGGCTGCTGCTGGCCAAAAAGCGAATCCTTGATGTCCTTGATCCCGGTCGACAGTTTTGCCCAGCCGCAGGCCAGTGGCTCGCTGTTGCAGTCCGGACCCTTGATGCGTGGCCGCGGTCGCGGCAGGGGGACGGCAACGGTCTTGACCTCAGGTAGCGCCGCCTCCGGTGCCGGGACGATATCCGGAGCGGGCGCGATGTCCATTTCAGGCTGCTTCTCGGCATAGGCGGCAAGCACGACGGTGCGGCGATTCTTGTCGAGATAGACCTTGTATTCTTCGTCAATGGCCTTCTGCTCGGCCACCGTCGGGTTGGGGCCGGCGATATCGAAGGTCTTGTCCTGCAGAAAATCGTAATAGCTGTAGCCGCCGCCAGGTTTGCGGCGCCCGGCAAAGCGGCTCTCGCAGGAAATCAGCGCGCGGGTATGGGCATCGGGACCGCCGGGGGTTCGCTCGGCGCGCTCGGCACATTCTTCAAAGTCCGCCGGCGCCGCAGTCCACCATTGTGCATAGGCCTGCGAAAGCGACGCCGCTCCCGCCAGTGAAGCAATCACCATCAGCACGAATTTTGAAGTTTTGGTCACACGTATACTCGCTAAACAATGCGTCCAATTCTCAACATTATCGTACCATTTTTCAACCTCGCAGGCCCCCATTTCCAAAATTTCTGCGCGATTAACAACGTGAGAAGCCGTTAATTTGCAACGTTAGGCGGCGACGGGAAGATGCTGCTTCCTTTGCGCTAATAAATTCCGTGTGCAGCGTCGTAAAGATTGGGAGCAAATAGATCGTTCGGGCCTGGACAAAAAAGGCGGCCCGATGGGCCGCCTTTTCGGAGTTGCTATGTCATATTACTGACAGATATGCCGGCTGCCATCTTCGCCACGGAACCACGTTCCGGGCTGGCAGACGAAGTTGTTGCGACGGGCGTAGGAATCGCGCTGCGCGTAATTGCTGTCGCCGTTGAAGACATCACCAAACGCGAAGGTGTTGTTGTAGCCCGGATTGGCTCCGAAACGCTCGCCGTCATTGTCGTCGTAGGCGTAGCTGTTGTTGGCGTAGCCGTATCCATTGTTATAGCCGTTGTCGGCATAGTCGTTATCGTTGTCCCAGCCGCGGAACGGCGCTGAGGCGATCGCGCCTGCCGTACCGACGGCAGCGCCGGCCACGCCGACTGCACTGCCGACGACGTCTCCAGCCACGTCAGCGGGCCAGAATCCGGTGTCACGGTTGTTGTTGTAGTTGCCATTGTCGGCATTCGCGGCATGCATGTGCTGCGCGTGAATCTTGAGGACGTGCTTGTGTGTATCCTTGGCGAGCACCGGCGTGGCGATCAGGCCGCTCAGCACGGCGGCGGCGGCGAAAAGTTTGGTCTTGGTCATGTACTTCTCCTTGTTGTTATGATGCACAGCAAACGACGGACGGCCGCCACCGTTCCGAAATCGGTTTGTGCACAGGTCAAAGGAATGTGAGGAGCAGCCCCGATTTGGTCGCATTTGAGCGACCGACGGGTGGCGGGAGCTTTTGCTCTCTGGTATGGACTGACTGCTTCGGCGCCTCGCCGGACACGCGGTCCCGTAGCTCAGCCGGATAGAGCGACGGTTTCCTAAACCGTAGGTCGGAAGTTCGAGTCTTCCCGGGATCGCCAGCGCCTTCCGCACCAGCAATCGAACGCCCTCGGTCATCACGAGCCGGCGGGAGCCTAACTAAGTACGGACGTCAGGCCGATTTGCGGGCGCGCGCCGCGCGGCCGCGCGACCTGCGTTTCTTCAACATTGCCCGGATGTCCTTTGCAGGTTTGGCCGGGCTGAACAGCCAGCCCTGCATCTGCGTGCATCCAAGCGCGCGCAGCGCGGCAAGCTGATCGCTGGTTTCCACGCCTTCCGCGGTGGTGATCATGTCGCGCGCGGCGGCGATGGTCACCATGGCCTGCACGATCGACGAGGTGCCGCCGGGCGTGATGATGTCGGCAATGAAACTGCGATCGATCTTGACCTTGTCGAACGGAAAACGCTGCAGGTAGCTGAGGGACGAATAGCCGGTGCCGAAGTCGTCGAGGGCGATCCGCACGCCGATGCTGCGCAACTGGTGCAGCAGCGCAAGTGCCGCTTCGTCGTCGCGGATCAGCACGGTTTCGGTGATTTCCAGTTCGAGCCGGCTGGCCGGCAGGCCCGAGGCCAGCAGGGCGCCCGTGACTTTCAAAGGCAGCGTCTGCGAGGCAAACTGCACGGGCGAGACGTTGACAGCGAGCTTGACGCCGTCGGGCCAGGTCGCGGCCTCGGCGCAGGCGGTTGCCAGCACCCATTCGCCAAGCTCGGTGATCAGGCCGGTTTCCTCGGCGATCGGAATGAATTCGGCAGGCGAGATCATGCCGCGCACCGGATGACGCCAGCGCAGCAGCGCTTCGCAGCAGTTGATCTGGTTGCTGGCGATGTCGACGATCGGTTGGTAGTGCACCTCGAGGCCGCCTTCGGCCATGGCGGCGCGCAGGTCCTGCTCCAAAGCGCGCCGCGCTTTGGCATCTTCGTCCATGGCCGGCTCGAAGAAGCGGAAGGTTCGGCGGCCGCCGGCCTTGGCGCTGTACATCGCCAGATCGGCATGGCGCAGCAGCTCGTCGCGGTTGCGGCCGTCGGTCGGGGCAAAAGCGATGCCGATCGAAGCATCGGTGGTGATGCGATGGCCGTGGCAGTCATAGGGCTGCCGGATCGCCGCGAACAGCGGCAGCACCAGCTCGCTGATGTCTTCGCGGTCCTTGACGCCGGTCTGGACGATGGCGAATTCGTCGCCGCCGAGCCGCGCGACAAAGCCCGCGCTGCCGACGCTGGCGCTCAGCCGCTGCGCCACGCTCTTCAGCAACTCGTCGCCGACGGCGTGGCCCAGCGTATCGTTGACGCTCTTGAACTCGTCGATGTCAATATAGAGGATCGCAAAGCGCGCGCCGCTGTCCAGGGTTGCGAGCTCGTTGTCGAGCTTGTGGTGGAAGGTGACGCGGTTCGGCAGGTCGGTCAGGGCATCGTAATGCGCAAGATGCGCGATGCGGTCCTCGGTGTGGCGGCGTTCGGTGATGTCCTCGAGGGTCGAGGCCCAGCCGCCGTCGGGCGAGCGCTGATACAGGATATGGATGGAGCGGCCGTCGGGGGTGGCCAGCACCCCGTCGCGGATGGCGCCGTCGGCGACGGTGCTGAGGAAGGTGGTGCAATAGCTGTCGACGTCGCCGACAAAGGTGCCGGTGTCCTTGCGATGCTGGATCAGGTCGCGGAAGTGGCAGCCGGGCTTCACCACCTCGGGCGAGACGCCGAACATGTCGATGAAGCGCCGGTTGCATACGGTCAGCCGTGACTGGCTGTCGAACAGCACCAGCCCCTGCGCCATGGTGTTGATGGCAGTGTCGAGATCCTGGGACTTGTGCGCCAGCCGGCGCTCGGCAGAGCGGTGCTGCGCGTTGAGCTGCTGCACGATCAGAAACAGCGTCGCCAGGATCACCAGCGCGGCGAGGGTGGCGCCGATCACCTGGTAGCGGGTCTGCTCGCGCCAGTCCCGCAGGGCCTCCGACATGCTGATGGTGGCGTTGATCAGAACCGGCGCTTCGCCGAGACGCCGCACCGCGCCCAATTGATCCTCGCCGTCGATCGGGCTGATATTGCGGCCGGACATGGTGCCGCCTTCCGCCCAGACGTCCTGAAACATCGGGCTGTCGGCAATGTTCTGACCGATCACCGTGTCCTTGCGCGGATAGCGCGCCAGTACGGTGCCGTTGCGGTGGATCATCGCAATGGTGGCGGCTTTGCCAAGCGCCAGCGAGCCGAAGAAATTTTCGAAATGTGCGGGCTCGACGCCGCGGCTGACGACACCGAGAAACGAACCGTCGGCGCCACGGATCCGGCGGGCGAACACGGCGGTCCAGGCACCGGTGACGCGGCTGATGACCGGCTCGGCGAATATGGCGTCCGGGCCGGTCGGGTCTTTCAGAACCTTGAAATGTTGGCGATCGGAGATGGTGAGCGAGGGCAGCGGCCAGGCTTCGGAAGAATTGATCAAGGCGCCGCTGGCATCGAACAGGTTGATGCCACCGATATAGGGCAGGCTGCTGATCTTGGCGCGGAGCAGGCGATGCTCCTCGATGCCCGGCATCAGGCTGGCAAAGAGGCTCGGCGTCTCCACATGGGCCGCACGGATCTGGGCAATAACGTCCTTCTGGACGCCCTGCAGATCGGCGAATTGCTGGTCGAAATGACGCGCCACCAGCAGCACGGTGTTTTCGAGCTCGCGCTTGCTGCTCTCGATGGCGCGGTCGCGAAAATGCAGGGTGACGACCACGGTGCCGATGGCGATGGCGGTGATCAGCACGCCGCCACACAGGATCAACCCCCGAATCGGGCCCCCCTTGAAGCGCAGACGGCCCAGCAAGGCGCGGCCGGCACGGCCGACTATGCTCTGGTCCTCAGCAGGATTGCCGTCTTCGTACCCCATTCGGATCGTTGTACCGACGGACATCCAACGGGGCGTTACGAACCTCGGTGAACGAGCCATTAAGATGCATGAGCGATCGACGCGCGGCGGGCCGGCGGTGTTTGATCTCCAGTGCAGAGCCCGTCGAAGCCGACCGCATAAGACGCCGGCCGTCTCATCGCAGGCCGCATCCTCACGGCGTATGGGTCCCTGCGTGCGCAGGGACGACGAAGGCCGGCGGCGCGCTCCGGTGGCCGCAAGCGTCGATAATACCTCCGGAATTTAGCGATCGACAAAGAAAACCGTTGGAAGAACCTGCGGACGCAGATAAAGACGCGCGACACTTTCGATCAGGAAATTCAACGATGGCTATGCGAAAATTCTCTTTCTTGGCCTTTTCTTCTCTTGGAATTGCGGGTTGCTTGATGGCGGCGCCGGCGCGGGCCCAGGATATCAAGATCGGCGCGATCGAAATTCTGACCGGCCCCAACAGCCGTTATGGTTTAGCCATTCGTAACGGCTTCGACCTCGCGCTGGAGGAGGTCAACAAGACCGGCGTCCTCGGCGGCAAGAAGATCGTCATCCAGTATGAGGACAGCGCGGGCAACAAGGACCAGGCGGTCAATGGCGCGCGCAAGCTGATCGGTCTGGCCAAGGTGCCTGTGATCCTGGGGCCGACGCTTTCGAATGAGATGTTCGCAGCCGGTCCCGTGGCCAACGGCCAGAAGGTGCCGATCGTCGGCACCTCGACCACCGCGGCCGGCATCACCGCCATCGGCCCCTATGTCTACCGCACGTCGCTGCCGGAAAGCGACGTCATCCCGGTGACCTTGAAGAAGGCGCAGGAGAAGTTCGGCATCAAGAAGGTGGCGGTGATGTACGCCAACGATGATGCGTTTTCGAAATCCGGCTACGACGTGTTCAAGGCGTCGCTGGACAAGATGGGCATCCAGATCCTGACCACCGAGACCTTCGGCTCCAAGGACACCGATTTCTCGGCGCAGCTCACCAAGATCAAGAGCATGAACCCGGACGCCATCGTGGTGTCGTGCCTGGTCGAGCCGGCCTCGGGCATCCTGCTCGGCGCCCGCGCCGTGGGCATCGATCCCAAGGTGCGCTTCATCGGTGGCAACGGCTTCAATTCGCCGAAGCTCGGCGACATCGCCGGCGAAGCGGCCGACGGCACGCTGGTCGGCAGCCCGTGGTTCATCGCCAAGGACGACGCCGCCAATACCAAATTCGTCGAGGCCTACCGGGCAAAGTACAAGGAAGACCCGGACCAGTTCGCGGCCCAGGCCTTCGACACTCTGCACATCGTTGCCAATGCCATCGACAAGGCCGGCGCGCCGGAGAGCGACAAGATCAAGGCCGCCTTGCAGGACACCAAATACACCGGCGTGATGGGCCCGTTCTCCTTCACCGCCGAACGCGATCCGGCGGATACGTCGGGCGTGGTGGTCATCGAGATGAAGAACGGCAAGTTCCAGATCTTCAAGTAACAGACTCAAACGGCGGGCGGCACGTCGCGTGATGCGGCGTGCCGCCTTCGGTTTTCATCGGCACTTTTGACATGCTCGCCCAGATTTTCCAGCAACTGCCCCAGCAGCTCGTGAACGGATCGGTTCTGGGCGCGACCTATGCGCTGTTCGCGCTCGGCTTTACGCTGATGTTCGGCGTGCTCGGCGTCATCAACCTCACTTACGGTTTCTATTTCACCACCGGCGCGTTTCTCGCCCTGTACGGCACCAAGATGCTGGCGCTGCCGATCTGGCTGGCGCTGCCGATCGCCGCCTTGCTGACGGGAGCCCTTGCCGTCGTCGTCGACGCGATCCTGCTGACGCCGCTGCGCCGCAAGAAGGCGCCGGAGCTTTCGTCGCTGATGGTCACCCTCGGCGCGACGCTGCTGCTGTATTCGTCGATGACGGCGTTCTTCGGCACCGAGATCCGCCGCCTGCCGCCGAGCGTCATCAACCACGCCGCTATCGCGCTCGGCAATGCGCGCATCAACATGTCGCAGATCCTGATCCTGGCCGTCACCGCGTCGATCGTGGTCGTGCTGCTGGCGATCGTCCGCTACACCCGCTTCGGGCTGTCGATGCGCTCGCTGGCGGAAAACGCCGAGGCGGCCGAGCTGATGGGCGTCAACACCGACGCTGTGGTGCGGCTGGTGTCGTTCATCTCTGGCGCGCTCGGCGCCACCGCCGGTGTGCTGATCGGCCTGAACTTCAATGCCATCCAGCCTTATATGGGCGAGGCCATGATGCTGAAGGGCTTTGCGGTGATCATCATCGGCGGCCTCGGCGACATCAAGGGCGCGCTGATCGCGGGCCTTGTGATCGGCGTGCTGGAGGCGCTCACCGCGGGCTTCATCTCGTCCGAACTCAAGGACGCCGTCGCCTTCATCCTGCTCATCGCCACGCTGTGGTATCGGCCGGTCGGCCTGTTCGGCCGCGCGCCGGTCAAGCGCGCCTGATCGGGGAACGTCATGTCTGCATTCCTCGATAACTTCATGTTCTCCTACGAGGCGGTGATCTTCGCCGTCGGCATCAACGGCCTGCTGGCGTTGTCGATGTATGCCGTGCTGGCGATCGGCCAGCTCTCGCTCGGCCAGGCCGCCTTCATGGGTATCGGCGCCTATGTCTCGGCGCTGCTGACGCTGAACCTTGATTGGCCATTCCCGGCGGTGCTGCTGGCGGCCATGGTCGTGCCGGCGGTGGTCGCGCTGATCATCGGCGGGCCGACGCTGAGGCTCACCGGCGTCTATCTCGCACTGGCCACCATCGCCATTGTCGAGATCCTGCGCATCTTCCTCAATGCATCGACCATGACCGGCGGCGCGCTCGGCCTGTCGGGCATCCCCAACAAGACCACGGTCTTGCTGATCTACGGCCTGCTGGCGGTGGTGCTGCTCGGATTCGTGCTGGTGGCGCGTTCAAAGCTCGGCCGCGCCATGGAGGCGATGCGCGAGGACGAGATCGCCGCGGGCGTGATGGGCGTCAATCTGCCGGCGATGAAGATGGGTGCGTTGGTGGTGTCGGCGATGATCGCGGGGCTGGCAGGCGCGCTGAATGCCCATGCCAACAGTTTTATCGGTCCCAACGATTACAGCTTTGAACATGCGGTGACGATCGTGTCGTTTGCGCTGCTCGGCGGCATCGGCTCGCCGTTCGGCCCGGTGCTTGGCGCGGCGATCCTGACGCTGCTGCCCGAATTCCTGACATCGCTGCAGGACTACAAGCTGGTGGTCAACGGCTTCATCATCGTCGTCGCCGTGCTCTATATGCCGCGCGGCATCCTGACCTGGCGCATCGGGCGGGTGGGCTGATGAGCGCAAGCAACGCCAACACGCTGCTCGACGTCGACAATCTCACGGTCAATTTCCGTGGCCTGGTCGCGGTCGATCACGTCAGCTTCCAGGTTGATGCCGGCTCCGTGCACGGCCTGATCGGGCCGAACGGCGCCGGCAAGACCACCTGTTTTAACTTGATCTCCGGGCTGATCCCGCCGACCTCTGGCCATGCCACGCTGGCCGGCGCGAAACTCGAAGGCCCAAGCTGGCAGCGCACCCGCGCCGGCCTGTCGCGCACCTTCCAGAACATCCGCATGTTCCAGGAGATGACCGTGCGCGAAAATGTCATGACCGGCATGCACGCGCGGTTGCACGCTACCGTGCCGGAAATCCTGTCGCGCCTCGGCCGGTTCAGGAAGGAAGAGACCTCCGCGCGGGCGAAGGCCGACGAACTGATCGCCTTTGTCGGATTGTCCGCTTCGGCTGACCGTCGCGCCGGCGACCTGTCCTATGGCGACCAACGCCGGCTCGAGATCGCGCGCGCGGTGGCGTCCGATCCGAAACTCCTGATGCTCGACGAACCTGCCGCCGGCATGAACTCGACCGAGACGCGCGATCTCGTCGAGCTGCTGCTGCGGCTGAAGCAGGGCGGGCTGACGCTGCTGCTGGTCGAGCATGACATGCATTTCGTCATGAGCCTGTGCGACCGCATCACCGTGCTGAATTTCGGACGCAAGATCGCCGAGGGCACGCCGCGGGAGATTCGCGAAGCGCCGGCGGTGATCGAGGCCTATCTTGGCGCCAAGGTGGCAGCAAAGCTGAAGGGGGGCACGGCATGAGCGTGCTTCTCACGGTTCGCGGCCTGCGGCTTGGCTACAACCGGGTCGATGCCGTGAAGGGCATCGATCTCGACGTCGCCCAAGGCGCTGTCGTGTCGCTGATCGGCGCCAACGGTGCCGGCAAGACTACGACGCTGCGCGGCCTCAGCGGGTTGCTGAAGGCGCGCGGCGGTTCGGTGATGTTCGATGGCACGGACTTGGCAGGGCGGGCCGCTTACAAGATCACCCGCGCCGGCATCGTCCACGTGCCGGAAGGCCGTCAGGTGTTCGCCAACATGACGATCGAGGAAAACCTGCGGATGGGCGCCTACCTCGTGCAGGACGCGGGGGAGATCGCCCGACGCCGCACAGACGTCCTGTCGCGCTTCCCGCGTCTCGGCGAGCGGCTGCAGCAACTGGCGGGGCTGCTGTCGGGCGGCGAGCAGCAGATGCTGGCGATCGGCCGCGCGCTGATGGCCGACCCGAAACTGCTGCTGCTGGATGAGCCGTCGATGGGGCTGGCGCCGCTGTTCATCGAGGAAATCTTTGCCATCATCCGACAGCTGAAGGCCGAGGGGCGCACCATTCTGCTGGTGGAGCAGAATGCGCAGGCGGCGCTCGAAGTCTCGGACCACGCCTATGTGCTGGAAAGCGGCGCCATCAAGCTGCAGGGTCCGGCACATGACATCGCGAATAATCCCGAGGTGATTGCGGCATATCTCGGCGCCGCCTAGCGTCGTCCCCGCGAAGGCGACCCATACGGCGCGGGGATGCTTTGGTTTGTGGGGGCGATGCCCTGCTTCACCATGACCTTCAGGGGTTATAGGTCCCCGCTTTCGCGGGGACGACAACTCATCCCACATCGGCGTCGCGCAGGGCCATCGTGGTATCGCTGCGTTCGGTCAGCGATTTAACCAGCGAAGCTTTCACCACCGAGACATGCTCGCGCATCAGCATTTCGGCCCGGTGCGGCTCGCGCGCCTGGATGGCCTCGAAGATGCGGTGATGATCGTCGTGGCGGCGGCGGACGTCGTGATACTGGAACACGACGATGTTGCGGCTCGACGACACCGGGACGTGGTGGCAGATGCGGATCATCTCGGCGAGCATCCGGTTGCTGGCGGCGGCCAGCAGCGCCTCGTGGAAGTCGCCGTTGATGTCGCGGTAGATCGTGAGATCGCCGCTTTCGAACCTGCCGCGCTCAAGCAGCGAGTCGCCGGCGGCGAGGCTCCGCTCGATCACGGCGCGCTCCTCACTGCCCAGCCCGCGCTCGGCCGCGAACCGCGCCGCCACGCCTTCCAGCGCCGCGCGGATTTCGTAGGCGTCGACGATGGCGCTGATGGGAAATTCGCGGACGATGAAGCCGCGGTTGGGAGAATAATCCAGTAGCCCTTCGCCCGCCAGCGCCTGCAGCGCCGCTCGCACGGGCGTGCGAGAGACGTCCAGATTCTTGCTCAGGCGGACTTCGTTGATCCGCTCGCCGGCGCTGACCGAGCCGTTCAGGATGGCCTCGCGGATCTGGTCCATCACGGACAGCGAGCGATTGCCGGCACGCGAAACGGCCGCCGGCGCGAACGGAGCAGGATCAAACGTGTCGCTCATCGATCGGAAACTCCCGCTAGTGGATACACTTCGCCGAGCGAACCTAGACCTATCTACACAAAAACCAACATTATTCGCTTGTTTTTATTCGCACACAAATCAGGCAAGCCGCGGAAATGATGAGCATAGAAGAAAGTGTATGTAATTCTCGTTGACTTGGCTGTGGTTCTCGCAAAGATGCGACGCCTTCCGTCTTGCAGAAACGAAATGGATTCATGGCTGCTAGCATCAACGAAAACGCCATTGAGGAAATCACCGCGGACCGCACCCCGCATTACGAGCCGTTCGGCTGGCATCATTGGCCGGAGCATCCTTGGCTAGCCTACCAGTTCCGCCGCGGCCTCGGCGAGACGCAGGAAGGCGGCGGCAGCGTTTCCGAGGTGATGCTGGCGGGGTCGCGCATGATCCCGGGAGACCTCGAAAGCTGGCACAAGGAATGGATGGTCATCGCTGACGCCAATTGGCGGCGCGGCCTTGCCGAGGAACAGCTCGGCCACATCCGTACCGCCATGAACTGCTTCCTGCGCGCCGCGGATTATTACCGTCAGGCCGAATTCCACCTCGAGCCGGACGATATCAGACGGCTGCCAACCTTCGAGAAGATGGAAGCCTGCTCGCACAAGTTCATCGGCTATCTCAACCCGCCCGGCGAAGTCGTCGATATCCCCTATGAGGGCGGCAAGCCGATCTGCGGCTATTTCATCCGCGCGCCATTCCCCGGCGACAAGCTGCCGGTGCTGATCTGCATGGGCGGTCTCGATTCCATCAAGGACGAGATGTGGTTCATGCAGGCGCATGGCGCCCTGCAGCGCGGCATTTCGGTGCTGATGGTCGATTTGCCCGGCCAGGGCGGCACGCTGCGTCGCCATGGTCTGGCCACGCGCGTGGACTCCGAAGTGCCGGTCGGCAAATGCATCGACTGGCTGGAAAAGCGGTCCGACGTCGATACCTCGCGCATCGCCGTGTGTGGCTCCAGCATGGGCGGATTCTACGCCGCGCGCGCCGGCTGCTACGAGCATCGCCTTGCGGCGGTGATTTCGCACGGCGCGGTGTGGTCCGTGCACGACATGTGGGGCCAGAAGGGCGACGATTTCGGTCTGGCGATGCATATCCGCTGGGTGTTCGGCACCAAGACCATGAAGGACGCCCACGAATTGATGAAGCCGTTCACGCTGAAGGGCCATCTGGAAAACATGAAGTGTCCCTATCTGGTGTTGCATGGCGGCCACGACGTGCTGACGGTGACCGCGGCGCGCTCGACCTATGACTACGCCATGGCCAACGGCGTCGATGCCACGTTGCGCGTGCTGGAGCCGGACGAGACCGGTGCGGAACATTGCCAGCACGACAACCCGACCATCGGCCAGGAAGTGCTGGCTGACTGGCTCGCCGACAAGTTCGGAATCGATCAGCGTGCGCTGCTGAAGACCTCGTTCAACCCGCTGGTGTGACCATGTATCGCAGCGACAAGCAAAGGCGTTGGGTGGGCAAAGCGAAGCGTGTCCACGCGCGTTCGGCGAGGCTTGGAAGCTCGTGGGCACGGCGCAACGGCGCCTTTGCCCGCCCCACGACGTTCATCATCAACCCGAAGGGCATCCAGCCATGACCGGTCCCATGCAGCCGCGCGAGCGCAGCGCCTATTCCGCGATCGTCGATCGTCCGAAGATGACACTGCCCAATGGGGCCAAGATCATCATCTGGACCATCGTCAACCTCGAAGTCTGGGACATCGCCAAGCCGATGGCGCGTCAGGTCATTCCGGCGCCGACCGGGGCGGTGCTGCTGCCCGACGTGGCGAACTGGAGCTGGCACGAATACGGCATGCGCGTCGGCGTGTGGCGGTTCTTCGATCTCTACAAGAAGCACGGCATCAAACCGACGCTGTCGATCAATGCCCGCGTTTGCGAGGATTATCCGCGCGTGGCGCAGGAAGCCAAGGATGCCGGCTGGGAGTTCATGGGCCACGCCTATGAGCAGGGGCCGATCCACAAGGAAGAAGACCAGAAGGCGATGATCGATCGCTCGATGGACGTGATCGAGAATTTCACCGGCAAGCGGCCGGTGGGCTGGCTCGGACCCGGCCTGACCCAGACGCTGGATACGCCGGAATATCTGGCGGAAGCCGGCGTGCAGTATATCGGCGACTGGGTCTATGACGACGAGCCGACCACCATCAACACCGCCAAGGGGCCGCTGGTGACGCTGCCCTACACGGTGGAGCTCAACGACATTCCGATGATGATGGTGCAGCACCACGAGAGCGACCATTTCATGAAGCGGGCAATGGATACGTTCGACCGGCTCTATCTCGAAAGCGCCGAGCGGCCGAAGATCGTGTCGCTGGCCATTCATCCGTATATTTCGGGGCAGCCGTTCCGGATCAAATATCTCGAGCAGCTCTACGACTACTTCAACAAGCACGAAGGCGTCGTGCACTGGAACGGCGAGCAGATTCTCGACTGGTACAAGGGTCAGACAGCCGGGCAGGATTCGAAGTGAGCGTGACGTCGCAACAGGTGCTGCCGCCGATCCCCGTCACCGGCGTGCCGGTGGTGGGCGGCGGTTTCTTTCCGGTGCGGCGCGTCTATTGCGTCGGCCGTAATTATCTCGACCATATCCGCGAAATGAAGGAGGGCGACGAGCGCGATCTGCCGTTCTTCTTCCAGAAGCCGCGCGACAGCGTCGTGCCGGACGGCTCGCGGGTGCCGTATCCGCCGTTCACCGAGGATTTTCAGTTCGAGGTCGAATTGGTGCTGGCGATCGGGGCGCCGGGTCGCGACATTCCCGTCGAGGACGCGCTCGAATATATCTGGGGCTACGCCGTCGGCATCGACCTGACGCGCCGCGACCGCCAGCGCGATGCGCGCGACATGCAGCGGCCGTGGGAAGTCGGCAAAAGTTTCGACGCATCGGCGCCCTGCGGCGTCATCGCGCCGGCGCGCGACGCGCGGCATTTCAACAATTGCTCGATCACGCTGTCGGTCAACGGCGTCGAGAAGCAGCGCGGCGATATCGGCCAGATGATCTGGAGTGTGCCGGAGATCGTGGCGCAGCTGTCCAAGCAGATGAAGCTCGAGCCGGGCGACCTGATCTATACCGGCACGCCCGCCGGCGTCGGTCCCGTGGTGCCCGGCGACGTCATCGACGCGCGAATCGAAGGCCTGCCGTCGCTGGCCATCACCATCGTGCCGCCCGAAGGAGAATCCTGAGCATGCTGCCAACCGAGCGCATCGCCTATTCGCCGATCGACGCGCGGCCTTCCTTGAAGCTGCCCGACGGCAAACGCATGGCGGTGTGGGTGATCGTCAACGTCGAGGAATGGGACATCAACCAGACCATGCCGCGCACGGTGCTGACGCCGCCCGCCGGCGGTTCGCCGATGCCCGACATTCCGAACTGGGCCTGGCACGAATACGGCAACCGCGTCGGCTTCTGGCGCATGCTGAAGGTGTTCGACGATCACCAGATCCCGGCGGCGCTGGCGATCAACGGCGCGGCGCTCGCCGCCTATCCGCCGATCGTGGATGCGGCAAGGGCGCGCAACTGGGAATTCATGGGCCACGGCTTCACCCAGCGCAACATGCAGAAGGTGGAGAACGAGCAGGAGGACATCCGCAAGACGGCGGACGTCATCGAGGCCGCCACCGGCAGGCGGCCGCGCGGCTGGCTGGGGCCGGGCCTCACCGAAAGCTGGAACACGCCGGACCTGCTGAAGCAGGAAGGCTATGAGTATGTCTGCGACTGGGTTCTCGACGACCAGCCGGTATGGCTCAAGACCACCACGACGCCGATTGTCAACGTGCCCTATACGCAGGAATGCAACGACGTCGCCATGATGTTGATCCAGCACCACAAGGCGTCGGAATATTACGACCGGGCGATCGACCAGTTCGAGCAGATCTACGAAGATTCGGCGGAGTCGGCGCGGATCATGGCACTGGTTGTGCATCCCTACATCATGGGCGCACCGCATCGCCTGAAACACTTTCGCAAGATCTTCGAGACCATCAAGCAGAAGCCGGACGTGGCCTTCATGACCGGCGAACAGATCCTGGACTGGTATCTTTCGGTCGGCCCGAAAGCGCCGGTCGGCTAAAGGCAGCAAGCAGCAGGGCATGAGCCTCTTTCAACTCCTCAACGGCCTGACCTTTGCTGCACTGCTGTTCGTGGTGGCCAGCGGCTTCACGCTGATCTTCGGCCTGCTGCGCATCGTCAATCTCGCCCATGGCGCGCTGTATCTGTTCGGCGGATATGTCGGCTACACCGTGGCGGCCAAGTCCGGCAGCTTCGTGCTCGGCGGCATCGGCGCCATGGCGGCGACTGCGGCCATCGGTTTTGTGCTCGACCAGGGCCTGCTGCGCTTCGTTAGAGGCAACGACCTGCGGCAGGTGCTGCTCTCGCTGGGCGTGGCGTTTTTTCTCAACGATCTCTCGCTGGTGGTCTTCGGCGGCGACAGTTTTACGGTGCCGATCCCGGCCATGTTGCGCGGCGGCATGCGCGTGTTCGGGACCTTCTATCCGACCTACCGGCTGTTCGTGCTGCTGGTCGGCGTGCTGGTCTTCCTCGGGCTGTGGCTCCTGCTCAACCGCACGCGGCTCGGCGCACTGATCCGCGCCGGCGTCGATGATGCCGAAATGGTCGAGGCGTCCGGCGTCAATATCCAGCGCGTGTTCCTGTTCACCTTCCTGTTCGGCTCGGCATTGGCCGGCCTGGGCGGCTTGATGGGCGGCGCGTTCCTGTCG
This sequence comes from Tardiphaga sp., assembly GCA_040512975.1. GTDB lineage: Bacteria > Pseudomonadota > Alphaproteobacteria > Rhizobiales > Xanthobacteraceae > Tardiphaga. The sequence continues at coordinate 33,855 of JBEVEC010000307.1, forward strand.
CTGTATCCGTCGGCCGACGCGGAAATCCTCACCTTCAGCCTCGCCGTTGTGATCATCGGTGGCCGCGGCAGCCTGGTCGGCGTCGCCGTCGGCAGCCTGCTAGTGGGTCTGCTCAACACCATCGGCCAGGTGATGTTTCCCGAGCTGGCCTATTTCGTGATCTTCGGCCCGATGGCGGTGCTGCTGGCATTCCGTCCGCTCGGCCTGTTCGGACGTGCCACATGAGCATTGAACCCGTGACGTCCGACACCGCGATCGCCGACGACCTGCCGCCGGCGCGCTTCAGCGGCCTCACCGCGCGCAGCGCCACCATGGCCGTCGTGATCGTGGCGCTCGCCGCCGCACTGCCGATCGTGTTGTCGGGTTACCAGGTCGGCCTTGCGACCGAAGTGCTGATCTTTGCCATCCTGGCGATGTCGATCGATATTCTCGCCGGCTTTGCCGGCCGCACCTCGCTTGGCCATGGCGCGATCTTCGGCGTGTCGACTTACGTGGTGGTCTATTGCTCCGCGCAGCTCGGCTTGCATCCGGCAGCGGCCTTCGCCATGGGCGTCGTCGCGGCAACGCTGATGGCCGCCGTCTTCGGCCTGCTCGCGGTGCGCACCTCCGGCGTCTACTTCCTGCTGCTGACGCTGGCGCTCGGCATGATCGTATGGGGCGTCTGCCTGCGCTGGACCCAGATCACCGGCGGCGAGAACGGCATGCGCGCCGATGTCCGCCCGGCCGCGCTGATCAGCCAGAGCGCGTTCTACTGGGCGGTGCTGGTGGGCGCCGTCATCGTGTCCTTTGCCATGTGGCGCTTCGTGCGTTCGCCGTTCGGGCTGACGCTGCGCGGCATCCGCGACAGCGAAAGCCGGATGCGCAGCCTCGGCTATAACGTGCCGCTGCATCTGTTCATCGGTTTTACGGTGTCCGGCTTTTTCGCCGGCGTGGCCGGTGCGATGTACGCGATGTTCAACAATTTCGTCAGCCCGTCGACGGTGGCACTGGCGCAGTCGGTTGAGGGCGTGTTGATGACCATCGTCGGCGGCGTGGGCACGCTGTTCGGCGCCTTCATCGGCGCTGCCGCGATCATCGCGCTGGAGAACGTCGTCTCGGCCTATACCGAGCGCTGGCAGATGGTGCTCGGCCTCACCTTCGTTCTGATCATGATCTTTGCCCCCGAAGGCATCGTCGGCAAGCTGCGTGCGATCATGTCGCGCAAGGCCCGTTAATCGTCGCGTTTTTGTTTAGTCGCTCACGAAAGGACATCGAGATGGATCGCAGGCAGTTTCTGAAGACGACTTCCGCCGCTGTTGCCGCCGCCGGCGTCGGAGCGGCCCCGTGGCGCTCCGCTTTGGCGCAGGGCACCGGCCCGATCAAGATCGGCCTGATGGCGCCGCTCACCGGCGTCGTGGCGTCGGGCGGCAAGGAAATGGTCGAAGGCGTGCAGTTCTATCTCGACCAGGTCAAGAACGAGATGGGCGGCCGCAAGGTCGAATTGGTGGTCGAGGACGATGGCGGCAATCCGGACACTGCGCTGCAGAAGGCGCGCCGGCTGGTCGAGCAGGCCAACTGCAACATCCTCTATGGTAACCTGCTGGCCAATACCGGCCTGGCCGTTGCCAATTACGTCAAGGGCAACGGCGTCCCGTATTTCATTCCGATCATCGCCGCCGATGATCTCACCCAGCGCGCGCGCATCAAGAACGTGGTGCGCGTGGCCGGCTACACCGCCAGCCAGTTCACCCATCCGTTGGGCGATTGGGCGCTGAAGCAGGGCTACAAGAAGATCGCCACCGTCAGCCAGGACTACACCTTCGGCCACGAGCAGTGCGCGGGCCTCGCCCAGGTGTTCACCGAAGGCGGCGGCCAGATCGTGCAGCAGTTCTGGCATCCGCTGAACACCGCCGATTTCAGCCCCTATCTCGGCCAGCTTGCCGACCTCAATGTCGATGCGGTGTTCGCGATGGAGACCGGCGCCGACTCGACGCGCTTCATCCAGCAATATGCGTCGTTCGGCCTGAAGGGGAAGACGCCGCTCCTGATGGCCATGAACGGCACCGACCAGTCGGTGATCCGCACCATGGGCGACGAGGCCGAGGGCATCATCGCGCCCGCGCATTTCGCCGAAGGTTCGGACAATCCGGTCACCGCCAAATTCGTCAAGGACTACGAGGCCAAATACGGCAAGATCCCGTCGCTGTACGGCTTCTCGATGTATTCCGGCATGATGTGGATCGACGCCGCGCTGAAGAAGATCGGCGGCAAGGTCGAGGACCGCGACCTTTTCATCGACACCGTGCTGAAGACCGAGCTCGACAACTCGCCGCTCGGCAAGGCCGTCAAATTCGATGCCTACGGCAACCCGATCTATGACGTCTATATCCGCAAGGTGACCAAGCGCGCCGACGGCAAGTTCTGGAACGTGCCGATCCAGACCTATCCGAACGTGTCGCAGTTCTTCACCTACGACCCGGAAACCTACATGAAGCAGCCCGCGTATTCGCGCAGCTTCCAGGGCATCAAGAAGGCCGGATGCTTTCTTACCTCTCCCCTCCGGGGAGAGGTCGACCGGCGAAGCCGGGCGGGTGAGGGGGCTCTTCGTTCAGGTAGTGCCTGTGGCGCCCCCAC
>JBEVEC010000319.1:0-7575 GCA_040512975.1 Tardiphaga sp.
GGGGTTTTTTTTGGTGGCGGGGGGCGCCGGTGTCGGCCCCACCCCAGGCGCGGGGTGTGGGGCCCCCGGCGGGGGGGGCCACGACGGGTGGAAAGCGCCGCGCTTCCTACTGCTTCTCGATGCCGGCGTCCTCGACCAGCTTCTTCCACACCACGAGCTGATCCTTCACGAACCCGTCAAACTCCTCCGGCGGGCCGGAGAAGGCTTCCATGCCGCGGTCGGCGAGTTGCTGCTTGATTTCCGGACGGTCGATGATGCCGCGCAGCGCGGTGTTTAATTTCTTGACCACGTCCGGCGGCAGATTGGCGGGGCCGAGCCAGCCCTGCCATGAGGTGATGTCAAAACCCTTGACGCCGGCCTCGTCCATGGTCGGCAGGTCGGGCAACAGCTTGGAGCGATATTTGGTGGTGACGGCGAGGGCCTTCAGCGCCTTGCCGTTGACATGCGGCAGGCCCGTCGGCACGTCGACGAACATCATGCTGACGCGGCCGGCGATGACGTCGGTGAGCGCCGGCGGCGAACTCTTGTAGGGCACGTGCAAGAGATCGAGGCCGGCGAGGCGCGCGAAGGTCGCGCCCGAGACGATGGCCGACGAGCTGCCCGAGGCATAGGAGAACTTGCCGGGATCCTTCTTCGCCAGCGCAATCAGTTCGCCGACGGAAGCGGCCGGGATTTCCGGATTGATCACCAGCATGAAGGGCAGGTCGCCGGTGCGCGCGATCGGGGTGAAATCCTTGACGGGATCATAGCTCATCAGCTTGAGCAGATACGGATTGGCCGAATGCGTGGTGTTGGTGGTCACGAACAAGGTGTAGCCGTCGGCCGGCGCACGGGCCACGAAGGACGCGGCGATGGAGCCGTTGGCGCCGGCCTTGTTGTCGATCACAGTGGTCGCGTTGAGCGCGGCGCCGAGCTCTTTGGCAATCAGGCGCGTGGTCGTATCGGTGCCGCTGCCCGCGGCAAATGGTAGCACGAGGTTGATCGGCCGGTTGGGATAGTCGCCGTCTGCCGCGGCGGCGCTGGCCGCGCTGAGCGCCAGTCCCGCAAAAGCTGCGGCAGCGCGCCGCAGGATTCCTCGTCCGATCATTCCAGTCCTCCCTGTGTGCCGGCCTTGCTGGCCGGCTTTACCGGGAAGACGGTAAGCCAGCGCCGGACAAAGCACAAAGCCGCAATTCAGGGACGTCATGCCGTATGCAAAGCTTGGCCGTCTCAGTCGATCCTGCTCTCGATGCTGTAGACCACGCCGGTCGGCAGGAAGTCAGCGGTGGCGCTGCCGCCGAGCTGGTCGCGCGCGCCGCGCTCGATCAGCCGAGAGCCGAAGCCCTTGCGGGTCGGCGCGGTGACGCGCGGCCCGCCCGATTCGATCCAGTTCAACAGCAGCTTCGACGGGGCCTGTGCGTCGCCGCGGGTCCACTCGATGGTGATGTTGCCGTTGTCATGCGATAGCGCGCCGTATTTGGCGGCATTGGTGGCGATCTCATGCAGGATCATCGACAGCATGACCGCGCGCGGCGGCGCCATCGGCACCCGCGGTCCGGACAATGTCACGCGCCGGGAGCCAAGCACACCATAAGGCTCCAGCACGCGATGGATGACGCCCTGGGCGTCGGCGCCGGCCCATTTTTCCTCGCTGAGCAAATCATGCGCGCGGGCCAGCGCACCGAGCCGGCCATCAAAGGCCTCGCGCTCGGCCTTGCTGGCGCTGCGAAAGGTCTGGCTGGCGATCGCCTGCAGCACGGCCAATGTGTTTTTGACGCGGTGGTTGAGCTCCTGCACCAGCAGCATGTGCAGCGTCTCGCCGCGTGCGATCGCGCTTGCCATCCGTTGCGCAAAGGCGACGCCGATCATCATCAGCAGGATGCCGACGGCAGCGGTCACCGCCAGGTCGCGCCACAGCGGCGATACCAGCGAACTGGTGGAGACGCCGGCGGCCGCCAGCCAGCCGGACACCGGCGAACGCGTCACCGCGCTGATCAGCGGCACGCCTTCCAGCGAGATCGTCTCGAACGTCGCCTCATGGCTCCGGAACATCTGCGCGAACAAAGTCGGCGAAGCGCGCTTGCCGACCGTCTCCTGCGGATTCGGCATGCGGGCGAAGTTGATGCCGTCGCGGTCGAACAACGACATGGTCCAGTCCGGATTCGGGCGCTGCTTTTCGACGATATCCTGGAACAGCCTGGTCGGGGGCGTGAAGGAGATATCATACATCACCTTGCCGTCGACCATGGCGGGCACCTCGACGGTGAGGATCTGCTTTTGCAGCACCGAGCCGACGAAGAGGTTCGAATAGACCGGTTTGCCGGTCTCGAACACGCGGCGGATGACGTCCATATTGTTGCGCGGCGGCAGGTTGCTGACGTCGGGCGCCAGCGTCGAAAACAATTGCTTGCCGTTGCGGTCAGCGATCAGCAACACGCCGCCGGGCGGATATTGTTCGAGGAAGCCGTTGGCGATCACGCGGAAGCGATCGAAATCGCCCTGCCGCAGTGACCAGCTCAGCGCCAGCACCTGCAGGCTACCGGTCATCCGCTGGATTTCCGAATCCAGCACGATGCGGATACTGCGCGCCGTCTCGAGCACCCGCGCGGCGGCTTCGTCACGGTCCTTCTCGTAGCCGCGATAGATCACGACACTGGCGAAGATGATCAGTGGCAGCATCGTGCCGGCGACCAGCATGGTGAGCCGGACCGGCAAGGACAATTTCCGCACAAAAAGGCCCCGGGCTCACATGAAGGCGGTTTCGATGGCGAAGCAGTGGAACGATCATAGGTACGATCCCGCCGCGCCGCCAGACCCGCCGGCGGCGGGGCAGAATTGCGGGCGCTACCGACGCGAGGCAATGAAGACGCCGGACAGCACCAGCGCATAGCCCACGAGATGAAACAGCTGCGGCTGTTCGCCGAGAAAGACGATGGCCATGGCCGAACCGAACACCGGCATCAGATGCAGGAACGGCGCCGCGCGATTCGGCCCGATCAAGGCGATGCCGCGGTTGAAGAACAGATAGGCCAGCGCCGACGGAAAGATCGCGGCGTAGCCGAGCGTCAGCAGAGTCACGGCGTCGAACACCAGCGGCGAGCCGTTCTGCATTTCCCAGATGGCGACCGGCGCCGTCATCAGCGCGCCGCCGGCGACGGTGGCTGTAATCAGCGACATCGGATGGGTGACCGGCCGTCGCAGCATCAGGGCCGAATAGATGCCGAACACCAGGAGCGCGCCGAACAGCATGGCATCGCCCTTGTTGATCTGGATGCTCGCCAGCGCGGAGAGGTCGCCGCGCAGGATGATGATCAGCACGCCGGCCATCGACACCACGATCCCCAGTAACTGCGCCAGCGTCAGCCGCACGCGGAACAGGATCAGCGTCCACAGCGCCACGCAGAGCGGCCCTGACGACTGGATCAGCAATCCATTGAGCGCCTGGGTGTATTTCAGACCCTCATAGGCCAGCGCGGTGTTGGCCGCGTATCCGGTGAGGGCCAGCAACGCGACCAGCGGCAGGTGGGCGCGCAGCACCGGCCAGTCGGTCTTGAGATGCGACCATGCAAAGGGCAGCAGCAGCGCCAGCGCGCCGAGCCAGCGGATGCAGGCCAGTGTCACCGCCGGTACGTGGCCCGCAACGTAGCGCCCGAGCACAAGGTTGCCGGCCCAGAACAGCGAGGTCAGGCTGAGCAGCAGATAAGGCTGGTCAACAAACCATGCGATGGGCGAGCGGGGCGCAGGAGGCATCTGATCGGTCGGGTGCATCACCTCATTGGACGTGGATCGGGCGCCCGCACAACAGACGATGGCGCGCGCCGTCCATGCGCGCACAGGATGAAGCGACAGAGCCGCGTCAATTGACCGCAATTAGTGCCGGCCTCATCCGGTATCGAAATGCTGCAATCGCTTCTCCGACGGTGGCATTCCGATCTCACCGTTTCCGGACCTTAACCCGATTGTTACCAAACGGCGCCTAAGAGTGAATCTTAGGGACGAAACTACTTAATGAATTTCGTACGTTTGAACGACGCTTCAAGATAACGCAGCGTCCATTCGTTTTCAGTGTTGTGCATATTGAAATCGGAGACCCTTATGTCTTCCAGAGCTGCCCCGACCGCGTCACCGCCTGCCACCCGCGCGCCTTCGCGTCGCACCTTCGGCCTCGGCCCACGCATCATGCTGATGTCGGTGACCGGCGTGCTGCTGCTTGGCGTTTGCCTCACCATGGTTGCCAAGGTCGTGCTCGAGCAAGGCGCCGCCAAGGCGGCAACGGAGCGCGTCGAGACCAATATGCGCGTGGCCTGGGACATCCTGCGTGCCAACGGCGCGGCCTGCAGCCTCGCTGACGGCAGGCTGTTGCTGGACGGCAAGCCGCTGAACGGCAACGTGGCCGTGGTTGACAAGGTGAAGGCCCTGGTCGGCGGCACCGCCACGATCTTCATGAACGACACCCGCATCGCCACCAACGTGCTCAAGCCCGATGGCGCCCGCGCCACCGGCTCGCAGCTGGCGAAGGGGCCGGCTTACGAGGCGGTGCTCGATCGCAAGACATCGTTTCGCGGCGAAGTCGCCGTGATGGGCGAAATCTACATGACGGCCTATGACCCGATCTTCGACGTCGGCCGCAACGTGATCGGCATCTTCTATGTCGGCATCAAGAAGGTCGAATTTCTCGAGACCGCGAACGAGACGCTGTGGACCATCATCTACGCCACGCTCGGCGTCATGGGACTTGCCATCGTGGTCAGCTATCTGGTCGCACGCAGCACCATTGTGCGGCCTATGAAGAGCAGCATCGCCGCCATGAACCGGTTGGCGAGCGGCGACCTCGCGGTCGCGATTCCGGACCACACCCGCGCCGACGAGATCGGCGAGATCATGGCGGCGCTCGCGGTGTTCAAGGCCAACAGCCGTGAGGTCGAACGCATGAAGACCGAGCAGAGCGCCGTCGAGCGGCGCAATGCGGAGGCGCGCAAGGCCGACATGCTGAAACTCGCCAATGACTTCGAAGGCGCCGTGGGGCGCATCGTGGATACGGTGTCGGCGGCTTCGACGGAGCTTGAACACTCAGCCGCGACGCTGACCTCGACCTCCGACCATGCGAAAGGCCGTGCTACTGCGGTGGCAGCGGCCTCGGAAGAGGCGGCGTCCAACGTGCAATCGGTCGCGGCGGCCACCGGGCAGCTATCGTCCTCGGTGCACGAGATCAGCCAGCAGGTTCATGAGGCCGCACGGATCGCGGGCTCGGCCGTCACGCAGGCCGATGCCACCAACGACCGCGTCGGCGAACTCGCCAGCGCGGCGGCACGAATCGGCGACGTGGTCGACCTGATCAACACCATCGCCGGCCAGACCAATCTGCTGGCGCTCAACGCCACCATCGAGGCGGCGCGCGCCGGGGAGGCCGGCCGCGGCTTCGCCGTGGTCGCTGCCGAGGTCAAGGCGCTGGCCGAGCAGACCGCGCGCGCCACCGGCGAGATCAGCCAGCAGGTCGACGGCATCCAGCGCGCGACGCAGGATTCGGTGTCGGCGATCAGGGAGATCTCCTCGACCATCGGCCAGATGTCCGAGATCGCCTCGACCATCGCCTCGGCCGTGGAAGAGCAGGGCGTCACCACCGAGCAGATCACCCGCAATGTGCAGCAGGCGGCGCACGGCACCATGCAGGTCAGCGCCAACATCGCCGACGTGCAGCGGGGCGTCGCGGATGCCGGCTCGGCGTCGTCGCAGGTGCTGTCCGCGGCGCAGTCGCTTTCCAGCGAAAGCGCCCGGCTCAAGCGCGAAGTCGACCACTTTCTGGATTCGGTGCGCGCGGCCTGAGGACGCAACTACCGCGAGGCGCGCGTGCCCGGTCACTGGCAGGCATCGGCACATCGGCACGATCCGTAGCGACACGCAGCGCCCCGGTCTTGACCGGTGCCCGGATTTCCCGACCGGCTTACCCCTTCAAGCGCGCGCGATAGCGCCGACTGCGGCCACGCAGCAACACTGCGAATCAATGTGGCCTTGTTTGGAAAGCTTCTATTGGCGGTCTAAGACACGCGCCATTACCCCCGACTGTATCAATTGAGGACAAGGCCGCGCGCAATGTCGGTGCGCGGACAGAAGTGGGGACGACCTTGAAGAACATCCATCTCGTGCGGCTTGCGCTGTTGTCGACGGCCTGTGCCTTCAGCAGCGTCACGTGGGATGCGTCGCTCGCGCAATCGGCGCCGGGCGCCAGCGCATTGCCGCCGGCGCAGGTCACGCAGCCGGCCCCGGTGCGACGCCGCGCGGCCGCGCCGGCGCGCGCGCCGCGCCAGCGCGTCGTCCGCACCGTGGTCGCGCCGCGGCCCGTGCCGGCCCGTACGACAAACGTTTTCGTCGAAAGCCCGCGCGGCCCGATCCAGGGCTATGTCGCCAACCGCAGTTCGACGGGCACCAAGACCAACACCCCGATCAACGAGACGCCGCAATCGATCTCGGTAATCGGTGCGGAGCAAATCCGTGATCAGGCGCCGCGCAAGTTCGACGATGTGCTGCGTTATGCGCCGGGCGTATTTGCCGGCACATTCGGCACTGACAACCGCAATGACTGGTTCCTGATCCGGGGCTTTAAGTCCGACGACAACAGCGTCTTCCTCGACGGGTTGCAGCTTTTCTACACGTCGTATGCAAGCTGGAAGCTGCAGCCATTCAATATGGAGCGCGTTGAAATCCTGCGTGGCCCATCGGCAATCCTCTATGGGGGTTCCAGCCCCAGCGGTCTTGTCAATGTCGTCAGCAAGATGCCGCAGGCCGAGCCGATCCGCTATATCGAGGCCGGCGTCGACAACTACGGCAACGGCTATGTCGGCTTCGACGTCAACACGCCGGTGAAGCTGGCGCCGGGCAACGGCGAGCTCTACACGCGCTTCGTCGGGCAGATTCAGAATGGCGGCACGCAGACCGACTACACGCCGAACAACAACTATTTCATCGCACCGTCGGTGACCTACAAGCCCAACCTCGACACCACGATCACGGTGCTCGCCTCGGCGTCCTACAACGAGACCCGTCCGGCTCAATTCCTGCCCTATATCGGCACGGTCACCAACGCGCCATTCGGCCGCATTCCCACGAGTTTCTTCGGCGGCGAGCCGAATTTCGACAAGTTCAAGCGCGAGCAGGAGATGCTCGGCTACCAGTTCGAACACAATATGTCGGACAGCGTCACCTTCCGGCAGAACGCGCGTTTCGCGCATGTCGATGTGAATTACGCCGGCGAAACCGGAGGCATCGGCTATACCAATCCAACGACCGGCGATTTCTTCCGCTATCCTTTCGCGACACGTGGGATTGCCAACCAGGCCAACATGGACAGCCAGGTTGAATATCGTTTCAACACCGGCATCCTTAGCCACACCACGCTGTTCGGCCTCGACCTGAAATATTACTCGATCAGCGATACGCAGGCCTCCGGCTTCTTCACGCCCCCTCCGCCGATCAATGTACTCAATCCCGTCTACACCGGTGGTGCGCCTCTGACGGCGACACCCTATCGCGACTCCCAGCTCACGCAGCAGCAGCTCGGCGTCTATCTGCAGGACCAGATCAAGCTCGACCGCTTCACGC
>JBEVEC010000325.1:0-14275 GCA_040512975.1 Tardiphaga sp.
GAGAAACACAATGCCGATTCTTCTCTTGCTGGTAGGAATTCCGATCCCTCTTATAATCTTGATCCTGCTGATTCGATAACAAACAACGCCCCCAATTCCTCCATTGGGGTCGATATTGTAAAAAGATGCCTCACAGCATCAACGACTTGATGCCAAAGCGAGTGACCCCGCCGCCATGTCCGATGCCGTCGACTACCTGAAGGCTTATGCCGAACGTGCCGTGTGCAAGGCACGCAGCATGCGGCCTGGCCGCCCCAAGCTGCTGCAGCGCGCCGTGGGCCGCGTTTATCACTGGTTGAGCAAGGAAGCCGCCATGGGCTCGAACGTCGATCACATCGACGATTTCCGCGCCGCGCGAGACGCCGAAAAGGCGATCGAGGCACGCGAACGGATCTGATCCGACCTCAAGGGCCCACATCGATATTGCGGCGGCGCGTGGCAACGCCTAAGCCGATGTCACCGCATTGTCAGTCCGGAGATCTCCGATTTTCCACCTTGTATTCGGCCTGCCATGGCTTCTGGTCGTCACGCGTTTCCTCTGGCCGCTGCATTTGCCGTTTGTTGTGAAATGCGTGGTGGCTGTCATTCTGCTGATTGCCTCGCAGTATCATCTGTGGAGCCGGCTTTCTTCCGGCTCGGTGTTCTCGCCGGAATTTCCGCGGCCTCTGATCATCCTGTTCAACTGGGCATTCGGCACCATCGTTTTTCTGGCCGTGCTGCAGGTCCTGATCGAAGCCGCAACGCTGCTCGTGCTGCCCTTTCACGGCACCCTGCACGTTCCGGACGGTGTGCGCTACGCGATGGCTGCGCTGGCTGCCGTGACGGCCGCCTTGGGCGTCGCCCAGGCTGTGCGGGTGCCGCCGCTGACGGACGTCGAGATCGCCATTGCCGGATTGCCCCACGCGTTCGACGGCTACACCATGCTCCAGCTAACCGACCTGCACATCAGCCGGCTGTTTCCCGCCGCCTGGACGCGCGCCGTGGTCGCGCGGTCGAACGCCCTCGGCGTCGACCTGATTGCGATCACCGGCGATCTGATCGACGGCCCGCTGGCCGCACGGCGGACCGACGTGGCGCCGCTGCGAGATCTTCGCGCCCGCGACGGCGTCTACGTCATCCCCGGCAACCACGAGTACTTTTTCGACTACCGGGCCTGGATGGATCATTACGCCAGCATGGGGATGCAAGTGCTGGAAAACCGGCATGTCGTGCTCCAGCGTGATGGCGCAGAACTTGTGCTTGCCGGCGTTACCGATCGCTCAGCGCGCGGCGCCGGCGAGCCTGCCCATGATCTGGCGGCGGCCCTGGCCGGTGTGCCCCAGGGTCGCGCGGTGATCCTGCTCGATCATCAGCCAGGCGGCGCACGCCATGCCGCAGCGCTGGGCGCGGCGCTGCAACTGTCCGGACACACCCATGGCGGGATGGTCGTGGGCCTTGACCGGCTGGCGGCACGCGCCAATGGCGGATTTGTTTCGGGCCGCTACGCCGTCGGCGCCATGACGCTTTATGTGAATAACGGCACCGCGCTGTGGCCCGGCTTCGCCCTCCGGCTCGGCCGCCCGTCCGAATTGACGCGGATCACATTGCGCGTGGCGTAAGCGGCCGAGACGTCAGCCTGCAACTTTCGCGCGACGCAGCGCGGCGCGATGCAATGTCAGGCCGCTGGCGATGATCTTCATGTCGGCGTGGGAGCCGCTGCGCAGGAGACGCGCGAACTCGTCCTCGCTGAACGGCAGGGTCGCGTATTCGTCGACAGCACGCGTGCGCAATTTGCGACGCAGCCAGGTTTTCAATCGCTTCATGGCGGCCCCCGGAGTCATATGTCGCGTGAACGCCGGGAGTATGCTCGACGTTCCGCGCGTTGCAAAAACAAACTGTCATCACCCGCGAAAGTGGGTGACCCAGTATTCCAGGGCGTTCGTGTTCAACCGTAAACGCCCTGGAATACTGGGTCGCCCGGTCAAGCCGGGCGATGACGGTGTGATTGTGATGGCGCTTGGGATCGACACAAACGAGTGGTCACCACGTCAGATCGACGATGACCGGCAAGTGATCGGAAATTGTCCTGGCGTCGGCATCCGTAAAACTCGCAGCGATACGCACGTCGTGGCCAAACACGCGGTCGAGGCGCATCAGCGGCCAGCGCGCGGGAAAGGTGCGCTGTTGCGTGCGCTGCGGAAACCGGGCCGCCAAGGCGCTGCGCACCGAATTGACCCAGAACCAGTCGTTGAAATCGCCGATCACCAGCGCAGGGCCAGGCAGCTGGGCCAGCGCCAGCAGCTTGTCGGCCTGCTGCCGGCGCTCGCCGATGCTGAGGCCGAGATGCGTCGAGATCACCCGCAGCGAGCCGAGCGCCGTTGTGATATCGGCCACGATGGCGCGGCGCGGCTCGCGCTCCCGGTAAGAGATGTCATGGATCACAGGCACTTGCGCCCATGGCGAACGGCTGATCAGCATCTGGCCGTAATCGCCGTCGGCGGTGACGATGGAGCGGGCATCGACGCTGTGGCCGCCCAGCGCGGCGCTGAGCGCGTTGAAAGGATTAACGCCGCCGCCGCGGGAATCGATTTCCTGCAGCGCCACGATATCCGGCGACCATTTTTGCACCAGCGCGATCACCCCCTGCAGGTCGAAGCCTGGATTAAGCGCGAAAGTGCCGTGTACATTCCATGTCATGACGCGGACGGGGTTGACGCTCACGTCCGCCGTCCGAGCCATGTGACAACGAATTGCGCACCGATGGAGAAGGTGAGCCATGCGACGATGGCCAGCAGAAGCCACATCACGCTCGACCACGACGGCTCGCCGAGTATGTCGGCGATCTGCGCGCCGAACACCGACATGGCGATCAGCCCCGGCGCCATGCCCAGCACCGTGCCGAGCATGAAGTCACGAAACCGCACGCCGGAGGCGCCGGCCGCCATGTTCACCAGCGAGAAGGGCGCCAGCGGCACCATGCGCGTCAGCACCACGGCGATGACGCCATTGCCGACGATCAGCTTCTGGAAGCGCTTCAGCTTCGGGCCGAGCATGCGCTGCACCGGCGCGATGCCGACCAGGCGGCCGATGCCATAGACCAGCGCAGCGCTGGCCAGCGCGCCCACGGCCGCGGAGGCGAAGCCGAGCCACGGCCCGAGTGCCGCGGCCGTCACCGCGATCAGCACCGTGACCGGAAACAGCACCAGGCCGCCGATCACGAACGCGGCGACGATCGCGAACGGCGCCAGCGGCGATCCCTGCAGCGCGCGCAGGGCCTGCAGCAGCGTGTCGACGTCGGTGAAACGATACAGCGGCGTGAAACGCCAGATTGCCGCCAGGGCCAGCAGCACGGCCGCCGCGCTGAGCAATTTGACCGATGTCGGATAAGTCGCCCGCGCCGCGCGCTCGAGGCCGAGCGGCCGCGACGGATCGGCCACCGGCGTGACGAAGTCGACCAGCTCCTTGGCATCCGGAATGCCGTCCTCGACCGGCTGCAGACTGTGGCCGTTCTCCTTCAGCGTCGTCGCCAGCGCGAGCAGCGACGGATTTTCGCGCAGGCGGTCCTCCACGACCTCAGCGGTCACGCCGCAAAAGTGCCCGAGCAGCCGGTTGCGGGTGGCAGTGATCTGCGCGCGCTCTTTGTCATTGGCGGCCTCGATGACCAGGTCGCATTCGGAGTCCGCGCCCATCGAGCGGTTGTTCAGATTCGCAGAACCCACCCGCAGCAGTACGTCGTCCACCACCATGATCTTGGCATGGACCATCACCGCGGCGACCTCGGTGCCGTCGGCGACCTGTGGATGCAGCAGCCGCACGCGGTCGTCGACGCCGCGCTCGTTCAGGATCTTCATGAATTCGAGGCGCCCGTTGCGCATGGTGCGCGCCTCGATCCAGGACGCATGCGTCTTCGGTGCGATCAGCAATAGTTCAAGATCGGGCTTTTCGCACAACCGCTGCGCCAGCGCGCGCGCAACATGGTCAGCGCTGAAGAACTGGTTCTCGATATAGATGCTGCGCTCCGCTGCGGCGATCGCGGCGATGAACAGCTTGTCGACCTCGTTGATGGCGGGCTTGCCGCGGGCATAGGGCTCGGTGCGCGCGATGCCGATGTCTACGTCTTCGAAATCCGGCGCCACATCCACTGGCCACAATGGGCCGATGTCGCCGCCGATGGGATCGAGCGGCAGGGCTTCGCCGCATTTGGCGCAGGCCCAGCGCTGGCGCGCCAGTTCGGCGACGGCGAGCGCGGCATCGCCGTCGACCATCATCTGCACGTCGTGGAAGGGTGCATAGGGCACGCCGGAGGGATCGGTGCGGCCGGGCTGGATGGCGCGATGGGCGTCGGTGTCCCAGCGCCGGATGGTCAGATCGCAGCCGCCCGAAAATGCCAGGGCGTCGTCGATCACAACGATCTTCTGATGCTGCGCGGAGCCGACCGGCAGGCAGTCGTCGTAGCAGAAGGTAAGGCGATCGTCGGGGCGGCGGGCGAATTTCGCGGCCGGAAACCATTCGCGCTCACCGGCATAGAGCACGGGCGAATTCCAGATCAGGAGATGAACACGCAGCACCGGACGCGCGGCGATCAGCGCGTTGAGAAAGGCGCCGAGTTCTTCGGGCAGGCCGTCATCGGCGTGCCCGTCGGGCCCGACCAGACGGGTGCGGCTGTGAACGTCCCACCCGATGATGAAGACGGATTTTTGCGCCGCAAGAAGCGCACGGCGCAGTGTGCCGTAATAGGTCGCGGCATCGTTGAGCACGGCCGCGCGGCGGCAGCGCGCGCGGCGCCAGATTGTGGCGCCTTCCGTTGCAATGCGGCCCTCAAGCGGACGATACGCCTCTTCCACCGCTTGCAACTGCACTCCGACCGATCTTGTGATTTTGGAGTTACCGCAACGCGAAGTGACCATGGATGGTTCCATTCGGCAACCAACCTGGTGTCGCACCTCCCGCGCGCAGGCCAACGGCCCCGGGAGCGGAACACCCGCGGGCCGATGCCGTTGCCATCCGCATTCAGCAATGAGGACATCATGAGCACCAAGACCCTCGAAGACGTCGCCAAGGACATGGCCGGAATCGACATCGCGATCCTGTCGACCCATACCGACGGCGGCCAGATCGCCAACCGGCCGATGAGCAACAATGGCGATGTCGCCTATAACGGCACGTCGTATTATTTCACCTATGAACGCGCCCGTACGGTGTCGGACATCCAGAAGGATCCCAAGGTTGCGCTCGGCTTCTCGTCGAAGGGCGGCATTTTCTCCGACGGCATCTATGTCGCGGTGGAAGGCGCAGCCGAACTGATCCGCGACAAGGCGTCGTTCGAGGCGCACTGGACCCCGGACCTCGACAAGTGGTTCGAGAACGGCATCGACACCCCCGGCATCGTGCTGATCAAGGTGAAGGCCTCGCGGATCACCTATTGGAAGGGCACCGAAGAGGCTGACGTAAAGCTGTAACCGCTACTGTCGCCCCCGCGCACGCGGGGACCCATAACCCCTGAGGGTGAGGTCGAAGGGCAGCGACGCCTCGATCATACAGCACCCACACGGCGTATGGGTCCCCGCCTTCGCGGGGACGACGGACTATCATCCTGAACCATGTGAAGCCATGTCCGCTACTCACGACCTGCAGCGTTTCGTCGATGCCCAAGACCCGCTCTACGACAGGGTCGTCGGAGAGCTGTCGCGCGGGCGCAAGACCAGTCACTGGATGTGGTTCATCTTTCCGCAGGTCGCGGGCCTCGGCTTCAGCGCGATGGCGCAGCGATATGCGATCCAGTCGCGGGACGAGGCCGAAGCCTATCTTGCTCACGATAGTCTCGGGCCGCGCCTGCAACAGTGCACCGAACTGGTCTGTGCGGTGAGCGATACAAGCATCCGAGATATTCTCGGCGCGCCCGACGACGCCAAATTCAGATCCTCGATGACGCTGTTCAAGGCGGTGTCAGGCCGCGACACATTCGCGCAGGCGTTGGCGAAATATTACGATGGCGATGACGCGGCCACGCTTAAGATCCTGCGCAGCTGGCAGGCATAAGGCCGGCAACGGCTTGGCGAGATAGCTTTACGGTATAACGACCAAGCACGCGGCACCTTGCGCAATCAACGGGCTGGTTTTGCCCAATGTGCAATCTTTCCCGCTGCCTTGTTTGAGCGTAGCGTTTTGGACGGACCGCAGCGCGGTCCCCATCGTCAGGCCCCGGACCGATGCCTGCTGTGTTGTCCGCCGCCCGTTTCAAAGTCACGCCATAAGGTTTTCGATCGATGCAAAAGCCCAGCCTCATCCTCACCGGAGGACGCGTGTTCTGTGGTCTCAATGAAGGTTTCGCCGAAGCGATCGCGATCGCCGACGGCCGCGTGCTCGCCACCGGCGCCGCAGACACCATCGCCGAAATGGCGGGGCCCGACACCCGCGTCATCGATCTCGCCGGGCGCACAGCAATCCCAGGGCTCAACGACGCCCACATGCATCTGCTGCCCTACGGGCTCAACATGAACCAGATCAACCTGCGCCCCGAGAGCGGCGCCAACAGCATCACCGAAATCCTGCGCCGCGTCGCCGAACGCGCCAAGACCGCAAAGCCCGGCGAATGGATCAAGGGCCGCGGCTACGACCACAACGAACTCACCGAACGCCGCCATCCGACCGCCGAAGAACTCGACAAGATCGCGCCAAACAATCCGGTCTATCTCGTGCGCACCTGCGGCCACGTCGCCGTCGCCAACACCGTGGCGCTGCGCGAGGCCGGCATCGGCCACAACACGCCGTCCCCCGACGGCGGCCTGATCGAGCGCCGCGACAACAAGCTGACGGGCCTGCTCGCCGAGCGCGCGCTGCGGCTGATCGTCGAGGCCTCGCCGCGTCCGAGCAAGCAGGACCTGCGCGACGCCATCGACCGCGCCGCGCGCTTCATGCTGTCGCAGGGTTTTACCAGCGTGATGGACGCCGCGGTCGGCATGGCCGCCGGCATGGACGAGATCGAGGCCTATGAAGAAATGGCGGCGAACGGCACGCTGCCGGTGCGCACCTGGGTCTGCATCTACGGCAACACCGACGGGATCGGCGACGAAGCCCACGCCGCCGGCTATCGCTTCGGCCGCGAAGTGGGCTTCCTGCGCTACGGCGCCATGAAGGTGTTCGGCGACGGCAGCGCCGGCGGACTCACCGCCGCAATGAGCGAGCCCTACGAGGCCGGCGATCCCGAGAACTACGGCATCTTCGTCTATACCGACCAGCAGATGCACGACTATCTCACGCATTACCACAAGCTCGGCTACCAGCTCGCCATCCACGCCATCGGCGACGCGGCCATCGAGCAGGTGCTGTCGGGCATCGAGAAGGCCGACAGCGCGGAGCAACCGATCCTTGGCCGCCGCCACCGCATCGAGCATTGCGGCTTCCTCTCCGACAGCCAGATCGCACGCATGGCCAAGGCCGGCATCGATCCGGTGCCGCAGCCGATCTTCATGTATGAATTCGGCGATCTCTACATCACCAATCTCGGCCAGGCCCGCACCGACGTCGCCTACCCGATGCGCAAGTTCGTCGGTGCCGGCCTGCATCCGGCGGCGAGCTCGGACGCGCCGGTCTCCACCACTGATCCGTTCAAGAACCTGTTCACCATGACGACGCGGATGTCGAACCGCCACACGGTGCTCGGCGCGGACCAGAAGCTGTCGATGGAAGAGGCCGTGCACGCCTACACCTATTTCGGCGCCTATACGCAATTTGCCGAGGAGAAGGTCGGCCGTCTCATCCCCGGCCAGTATGCCGACGTCGCGGTGCTCAGCCACGACATCTTCAGCGTCGATCCCGTGGTGGTCGAAAAGGACACGCGCTGCGACCTCACCATCCTGAATGGCGAGGTGGTGTTCGATCGCCTCGGCCAGATCGCCGAGGCCGCCGAATAGGCCGCGGCGATGCTGCGCCACACGCTGCAGCGCGTCCTGCTTGCCGTTCCGGTGCTGTTCGGCGTGCTGCTGGTCGGCTTCCTGCTGATGCAGGTGGTGCCGACAGATCCTGCTATCGTGCGCGCCGGCCCCACGGCGACGCAGGACGTGGTCGAGGCGATCCGCCGCGACCTCGGGCTCGACCAGCCGCTGTGGTACCAATTTGTGATCTATATCTGGCGGCTGATGCATGGCGACTTCGGCGTCTCCATCATCAACAACGTGCCGGTGACGCAGGAGCTCGGCAACACCATCGGCCCGACCCTGGAATTGATGGCGGCGTCGCTGGTGTGGGCGATCCCGATGGGCCTGCTGCTCGGCACCGCCGGCGCCTATTACCGCGGCACCTGGCTCGACCGCGCGGTGATGGCGTTCTCGGTGGCCGGCGTTTCGGTGCCGGTGTTCTTTCTCGGCCTTGTGCTGATCTGGTTTCTCGGCTTCCAGTATCCGATCTTCCCTTTCACCGGCCGCGGCGGGCCGCTGTGGACCACCGACGGCCTGATGGCCATCGTGCTGCCGGCGGTGACGCTGGGCGGCGTGTTCATCGGCCCCGTCGCGCGCATGACGCGCTCGGCGGTGCTCGACGTGCTCGGCGCCGACCACGTGCGCATCGCGCGCGCCAAGGGCCTTCCGGAGCACACCGTGGTGCTGCGCCACGCGCTGCGCAATGCGCTGGTGCCGGTGGTGACGCTGATCGGCCTGCAGATCGGCTTCCTGCTCGGCGGCGCCGTCGTCACCGAGACGGTGTTTTCATGGCCCGGCATCGGCCGCCTCGCGGTCGGCGCCATCCTGTCGAGCGACCTGCCGATGGCGCAGGGCACCATCATCGTGCTGTCGCTTGGCTTCATCGTCGTCAATCTCGTGGTCGACATTCTCTATGCGGTGCTCGATCCGCGCGTGAGGGGCGCATGACCGACGTCACACCGGCCGACCTCGCGATCACCGCCGCGCCGCTGCCGGCGGCAGCCGGCGACATGGGCGTGCGCCGCAAGACCACGTTTCAGGCGCTGGTGTCCGACTGGGGCGGCGCGGTCTCGCTGATCGTCGTCGTTCTCGTCATCCTCGCCGCCGTCCTCGCGCCATGGCTGGCGCCGTCCGATCCGTTCGGCGGCGATCTCGTTAATACGCTGAAGGCGCCTGGCGAATACGGCTGGCTCGGCACCGACAGCCAGGGCCGCGACATGATCACCCGCCTGCTCTACGGCCTGCGCACCACGCTCTATATGAGCACGATGTCGGTGGTCGTCGGCTGCGCGATCGGCGGCGCCATCGGCTTCATCGCGGCCTATTACACAAAACTGTCCGGCCTGTTGATGCGGCTGATGGACGTGCTGCTGTCGTTTCCGGCGATCCTGTTCGGCCTCGCGATCGCGGCGATCTTCGGCCCCGGCATCACCTCGGTGATCATCGCGCTGTCGGTGGCGACGATCCCCCTGATGGCGCGCGTGGTGCGCGGCGCGGCGATCGTGGTGCTGCAGCAGGACTACATCGAAAGCGCGCGCTCGCTCGGCATGAGCGACTTCCGCCTGATCCGCAAATATTTGCTGCCGAACTGCCTGTCGCCGATCTTCGTCTTCGTCACGCTGCGCTTCGGCCAGGTGATCCTGCTCGGCGCGGCCCTGTCCTTCATCGGCCTCGGCGCGCAGCCGCCGGTCGCCGAACTCGGCGCGATGGCCTCCGACGGGCGCACCTTCCTGTTCTTCGCGCCCTGGGTCTCGGTGCTGCCCTGCATCCTGATCTTCGTCATCGTGCTCGCCTTCAACATGCTCGGCGACGCGCTGCGCGATGCCCTCGATCCCCGTCTTAACAAATGACGTCATCCCACACGCAACCAGAGAGGTCCTCCATGTTCCGATCCCTGACCGCCGCGCTCCTTGCCGGCGCCACGCTTCTCGGCGCCGTGCCCGCCTTGGCGCAGCAGAAGGCGCCGCTGGTGATCCTGCGCAGGATCGACGCCGACAATTACGACCCGATCCGCTCCTCCGCGACCTCGGCCGCCGAAGTGCTCTACATGCTGGCGGACACGCTGGTGTCGGTCGACTTCGACATGAAGACCGTCAAGCCGGGCCTTGCCGAATCCTGGACCGTGTCGCCGGACGGCAAGACCTACACCTTCAAGATCCGCAACGACGTCAAGTTCTGCGACGGCCGCGCCATGACCGCGGATGACGTCGTCTATTCGCTGAAGCGCCTGATCGACCCCGCCAGCCGCTCGTCCTCGGCGTTCCGCGCAGGTCCCGTGAAGGACATCACCGCATCCGATCCGACCACCGTCGTCTACGAACTCAACGAGCCCTATAGCGACCTGCTGTTCCAGCTCGCATTGTCGTTCACCTCGATCGTCGACAAGGCCAGCGTCGAGAAGCTCGGCCAGAATTTCGGCGTGCAGGGTTTCAACGGCACCGGTCCCTATTGCTGGGCCAGTTGGACGCCACGCCAGGACATGGTGCTGAAGAAGAACCCCTATTACGCGTGGGGCCCGCCGATCTACAAGGATCCGAAGCCGCAGATCGATCAGATTATCTGGCGCGTCATTCCGGAATCCAACACGCTGATGGCAGCACTTCAGTCCAAGCAGGCCGATATCAGCTATTACCTGCCCTATTTCGCCATCGACACGCTGCAGCGCGTGCCGGGCATGAAGCTGGAAGAGCAGAAGAACTACATCTACGACGTCTTCATGGGCTTCAAGGTCAACAAGCCCGTGGTCGACGATCCCGCTCTGCGCGAAGCCATCAACATGGCGATCAACAAGGACGCCATCGCCAAGGCGGTGTTCTTCGGCAAGGGACCGGCGATGCATTCGCTGCTCAATCCGAATGTGCGCGATTTCGACAAGAGCTCCGAGAGCCTGATGCCGAAATACGATCAGAACGCTGCCAAGGCGGTGCTGGAGAAGGCCGGCTGGAAGGTCGGCGCGGACGGCGTCCGCGAAAAGGACGGCGTCAAGGCGAGCTTCACCACCTACGGCATCCGCCACGACGACAACACGCGCACCATGGAAGCCATCCAGGCGGACCTGCGCAAGGTCGGCATCGATCTCAAGATCCAGCTCTGGGACGCCACCGTTGCCTGGGGCAAGCTGGCGACGCAGGAATTCGACGCCTTCATAATGTCGTATCCTTACGTCACGGCGAACGAAGCCATGAGCCTGTATTTCCGCAGCACGCAGGCGCCGACGCCGAACCGCATGAACTGGAAAAACGAAGACACCGACAAGTTCTTGAAGGTCGCCGCCACCGCCACCGACGACGCCACGCGCGTCAAGGCGACGGCCGATGCCCAGAAGCAGCTCACCGAGGCCAATGTCTGGGTGCCGCTGATGTCACAGGCACTATGGGTCGCCTCCACCGACCGCGTCGAGGGCGTCCGCGCCCACGGCATCTATGGCGCGGGGTTGTACAAGGGGCTTGATATCAAGCTGAAGCGCTGAGCCAAAAGCACAGCTGTCATCGCCCGCGAAAGCGGGCGACCCAGTATGCCAGGGCGTCCGTGATCAGCACCGACCGCCCTGGAATACTGGGTCGCCCGGTCAAGCCGGGCGATGACGGTGTGAGTGGATTGACGGATTGAGATTCTAACGATGCGCGAGGGAAACGTAACATGACTATCACCGTCATCCGCAACGCCGACTACGTCGTCGCCTGGGACGCCGCCAACAAGACCCACACTTACGTCCAGGGCGGCGATGTCGCCTTCGAGGACAAAAGACTGGTGTTTGCCGGCCGCGGCTATAGCGGCGAGGCCGATGAGACCATCGATGGCAAGGGCTACATGGTGATGCCGGGGCTGGTGGACATCCACTCGCACCCCTCCAGCGAACCTCTGAACAAGGGCTTCCTCGACGAGATCGGCTCGCCGGGCTTCTATAATTCCTCGCTCTACGAATACATGCCGATCCTGCGCGCCGACCCCGAAGGCGTGCCGGACTGCGTGCGCGTGGCCTATTCCGAACTGCTGCTGTCCGGCGTCACCACGGTGGCCGACCTTTCCATCGCGCATCCGCAATGGCTCGACCTCGCCGCCGAAAGCGGGCTGCGCGTCTGTCTCGCGCCGATGTTCAAATCGGCGCGCTGGTTCACCACCAATGGCACGCGGGTGGACTACGAATGGGACGAAAAGGCCGGCGAGGACGCCATGCAGGCGGCCTTTTCGCTGATCGATGCCGCCGAGGCGCACCCCTCCGGGCGGCTCACCGGGATGATATGCCCGGCGCAGATCGACACCTGCACGCCGGACCTGATGCGCGACAGTTATGCAGAATCCAAGCGCCGCAACATTCCCTGGCAGACACATGCGGCGCAATCGGTCCCGGAATTCCAGGAGATCGTGCGCCGCCATGGCGTGACGCCGATCCAGTGGCTCGCCGAACTCGGCGTGCTCGGCCCGACCTCGCTGGTGGGCCATGTGATCTTCGTCGACGATCATCCGATGACCTCGTGGCAATCACGCCGCGACCTCGATCTCCTGGTCGAGACCGGCACGACGGTGGCGCACTGCCCCACCGTGTTCATGCGCCGCGGCGTCGCGCTGCGCGACGTTGGCCGCTACCGTGCGCTGGGCATCCATGTGGCGATCGGCACCGACACCTATCCGCACAACATGATCGAGGAAATGCGCAACGTCACCATGACGTCGCGGCTGATGGCCGGGCATCCGCGCGGCTTGAACTCGACCGGCCTGTTCGAGGCCGCCACCACCGTGGGCGCCCGCGCGCTCGGCCGCGACGACATCGGGAAGCTCGAGGCCGGCGCCAAGGCCGACATCGTGATGGTCGACGTCACACACCCGATGATGCAGCCGCACCGCGATCCGATCCGCAGCATGATCTATGCGGCGGCCGAACGCGCCGTGAGCCACGTCTTCGTCGACGGCCGCCAGGTGGTGAAGGATGGCGAGGTGCTGACCTTCGATTATCCGGCCGCGGCGCTGCGCCTGCATGAGGCGCAGATCCGTGCCGAGGAGCGCACGCCCGGCCTCGACTGGGCCAAGCGCAAGCTCACCGAAGTGTCGCCGCTCTCGTTCCCGCTGGCGTGATAGAGACCTGATGACCGCATCCATCCTCGCCATCCGCGACCTCGTCACCGCCTTCCCGACCCGCAATGGCGAGGTGAAGCCGGTCGACGGCGTGTCGCTGACGGTGGAGCGCGGCAGGACGCTGGGCATCGTCGGCGAGAGCGGCTCCGGCAAGAGCATGCTGTCGCTGTCGATCATGGGGCTGATCCCGCCGTCGGGGCGCATCACCAGCGGCACGGTGGTGCTGGAAGGCACCGACCTGACCCAGCTGTCGCACAGCGCCATGCGCGACATCCGCGGCAACCGCGTCGCGATGATTTTTCAGGAGCCGATGACCAGCCTGAACCCGGTGCACACCATCGGCTTCCAAATCATCGAGGCCTTACGCGCACATCGCAAGCTGTCGTCGAAGGAGGCGCGGGCCGAGGCGATCGAGGCCTTGCGAAAAGTGCGCATGCCGGCACCGGAGCAGCGCATCGACGAATATCCGCATCAGCTCTCCGGCGGCATGCGCCAGCGCGTGATGATCGCGATGGCGTTGGCGTGCCGCCCGGCACTGCTGATCGCCGATGAGCCCACCACCGCGCTCGACGTCACCATCCAGGCGCAGATCCTCGACCTCCTGAAAGAGCTGCAGGCTGAGACCGGCATGGCGATCATCCTGATCACCCACGATCTCGGCGTGGTCGCGCAGATCGCCGACGACGTCGCCGTGATGTATGCCGGCCGCATCGTCGAGCACGCGCCGGTGGCCGAAGTCTTCGCCGACGCGCAGCACCCCTACACCATCGGCCTGATGGGCTCGATGCCGCGGCTCGAGACCGACGTCGACCGCCTCACCGCTGTGGGCGGCATGGTGCCGCCGCTGTTCCGGCTGCCGCAGGGCTGCCGCTTCAACACGCGCTGCCCGTTCGCCGTGTCCGACTGCCGCGCGGCGCAGCCCGATCTGGCGGATATCAGCCCGGCCCATAGCGTGGCCTGCATCCGCGCGCCGTTGGAGATGCATGTATGACCACGCCGCTGCTGCAGCTCGAAGGCGTCACCAAACATTACCCGATCAAGAAGGGCATGATCCTGCAGCGGCAGGTCGGCAGCGTGCGCGCCGTCGACGGCATCGACCTCACGCTGATGCCCGGCGAGACGCTGGCGGTGGTCGGCGAAAGCGGCTGCGGCAAGTCGACCACGGCGCGGCTGGCGATGCGCTTGATAGAGCCGACCGCGGGCACCATCCGCTACGACGGCGAGGACGTCACCCGCGCGTCCAAGGCAGGCTTGCGAAAGCTGCGCCGCGAGGTGCAGATCGTGTTTCAGGACCCTTACGCCAGCCT
>JBEVEC010000335.1:0-9983 GCA_040512975.1 Tardiphaga sp.
GGCGGGGCTTTACACCTACGCGGCCACGCCGACTGTCGCGTCGATCGCGCCGAATGCCGGGCCGATCGCCGGCGGCACGGCGGTGACCATCACCGGCACCGGGTTCATCGGCGCCACGGCCGTGACCGTCGGCGGCGTGGCGGCGACGGGCGTCACGGTTGTCAATGCCACCACCATCACGGCGACGACCCCGGCGCATGCAGCGGGCGCCGTGGACGTGGTCGTCACCGGGCCCGGGGGCACCGGGACGGGGACCGGCCTGTTCACATATTTCGCCGTTCCGACGGTGACATCGATCGCGCCGGCCTCGGGACCGATCGCCGGCGGCCAGGCGGTGACCATCACCGGCAGCAACTTCACCGCCGCGACGGCGGTGACCATCGGCGGCACGGCGGCAACGGGGATCACCGTGGTCAACGCCACCACCATCACCGCGACCACGCCCGCGCATGCTGCAGGCGCCGTGAACGTGGCCGTCACCACCCCCGGCGGCACCGGGACCGGCGCCAATCTCTACACTTACGCAGCGCCGCCGACGGTGGCGTCGATCGCGCCGGCGGCAGGCCCGGTGACGGGCGGCACGGCGGTGACCATCACCGGCGCCAATTTCACCGGTGCCACGAGTGTGACCATCGGCGGCGCCGCGGCAACCGGCATCACGGTGGTCAACGCCACCACCATCACCGCGACCACGCCGGCGCACGCGGCGGGAGCTGTGGATGTGATCGTGGTCACGCCGGGCGGGACGGGGACGGGCACCAACCTCTACACCTACAGCACGGCGCCGACGGTGGCCTCGGTGGCGCCGGCCACGGGTCCGGTCGCCGGCGGCACGGCGGTGACCATCACCGGCACCAACTTCACCGGCGCCACGGCCGTCACCTTCGGCGGCACCGCGGCGACCGGCATCACGGTGGTCAACGCCACCACCATCACCGCCACCACGCCGGCGCATGCCGCGGGCGCAGTGGACGTCGCCGTCACCAGCCCCGGCGGCACCGGCACCGGCACCAATGTCTACACTTACGCCGCCGTGCCGACGGTGGCGTCGATCGCGCCGGCCTCCGGACCGATCGCGGGCGGCACGGCGGTGACCATCACAGGCACCGGCTTCACCGGCGCCACGTCGGTGACCATCGGCGGCGTTGCCGCGACCGGCATCACCGTGGTCAACGCCACGACCATCACCGCGACGACACCGGCGCATGCCGCGGGCGCCGTCGATGTCGTGATGACGACGCCCGGCGGAGCGGGCACGGGCACGGGGCTGTTCACCTATGCGGCGGCGCCGACGGTGGCAACGATCGCGCCGGCGGCAGGCCCGGTGACGGGCGGTACGGCGGTGACCATCACCGGCACCGGCTTCACCGGCGCCCCCGCCGTCACCATCGGCGGCGCTGCTGCGACCGGCGTGACGGTGGTCAACGCCACCACCATCACGGCGACGACGCCCGCGCATGCCGCCGGCGCCGTCGATGTGATCGTGACCACGCCGGGGGGCACGGGCACGGGCACCGCGCTCTACACCTACAGCACGGTGCCGACGGTGGCCGCGGTCGCCCCGGCCTCGGGTCCGGTGGTCGGCGGCACGGCGGTGACCATCACCGGGACCAACTTCACCGGCGCCACATCGGTCACCTTCGGCGGCGCCGCGCCGACCGCCATCACCGTGGTCAACGCCACCACCATCACGGCGACCACGCCGGCGCATGCCGCGGGCGCGGTCAATGTCGCCGTCACCACACCGGGCGGCACCGCCAGCGGCATCAATGTCTACACCTACGTGGCGCTGCCGACGGTGACATCGATCGCGCCGGCCTTCGGGCCGATTGCGGGCGGCACGGCCGTAACCATCACCGGCACCAACTTCACCGGCGCCACGGCTGTGACCCTTGGCGGCACGGCGGCCACCGGAATCACGGTGGTCAACGCCACCACCATCACGGCGACCACACCGGCCCACGCCGCGGGCGCCGTCGATGTGGTGGTGACAACACCTGGCGGATCGGGCACCGGAACGGGGCTGTTCACCTACGCGGCAGCGCCGACGGTGACGGCGGTCAACCCGGCATCGGGCCCCGCCACCGGCGGCCAGGCGGTGACCATCACCGGCACCGGCTTCACCGGTGCCACGTCGGTCGCCTTCGGCGGGACGGCTGCCACCGGCGTCACGGTGGTCAACGCGACGACCATCACGGCAACGACGGCCGCCCACGCGGCCGGTGCCGTCGACGTCGCCGTGATCACGCCGGGCGGCACCGGCACGGGCACTGCGCTCTACACCTACAGCACCCAGCCGACGGTGACCGCGGTCAATCCGGCAACGGGGCCGGCCTCCGGCGGCACCGCGGTGACCATCTCGGGCACCAACTTCACCGGCGCCACGAGCGTCACGTTCGGCAGCACCGCGGCGACCGGCGTCACGGTGGTCAACGCCACCACCATCACCGCGACCACGCCGGCGCATGGCGCGGGCGTGGTTGACGTGGTGGTCACCGCGCCGGGCGGCAGCGGCACCGGCACGGGGCTCTACACCTATGCGGTGCCGGCGACGACCACGAGCCTGAGCTCGTCGAGAAATCCCAGCGAGGCGGGGCAGGCGGTGACGTTCACCGCAACCGTCAGCGCCGTCGGCTCCACCGCGACCGGCACGGTGACCTTCACCGACGGCGGCGTCGCCATCGGCACGGCGACTTTGGTCAACGGCGTCGCCGCCTTCACCACCTCGGCGCTGACCATCGGCAACCACACCATCGTGGCGGCCTATGCCGGCAATGCGAACTTCCTCGCCAGCACCTCGTCGCCGCTGCTGCAGTCGGTCAACACGCCGCAGGACAGCCTGAAGCTGCGCGCGCTGCAGATCATCGCTACCAAGACGGTGGCGCAGACCTCGGGCGCTGCGATCTCCGGCGCCATCGACAGCGCGATCTCGGAAGGGTTCAGCGGCGGCGGCGCATTCTCGACGCCGAGCGCCGGCGGCGTGCGCTTCAACTTCTCCGCCGATCCCGACCAGCAGGACGCGGCCATGTCGACCGTGAACGACCGCTGGAACGGTGCCTACGGCTTCGCCAAGGTGGATGACGGCGCAGGCGGCCGCAGCCGCGGGCGATCGCCGTCGGCGGATAGCAGCGGCCGCGTCGACAACGCCATCGCTGCGATCGACCGCATGGCTGTGAAGGCGCCTCGCGCCGGGCAACGCATCGTCGAGCCGAAGGACTGGCTGATGTGGGGCGAGATCCGCGGCGCCGGCATCAATCGCTGGGGCGCCTCAACGGGATCGGCCTCGGTGCTGTACGGCACCCAGGTCAACGCGCTGATCGGCCTGACCCGCAGATTGACGCCGAACTTTCTAATCGGCGCGGTCGGCGGCTACGAGACCTTCGACTATCGCTCCGACGTGCTCAACGGCCATCTCAAGGGCGACGGCTGGACGCTCGGCTCCTATGCGGCCTGGCGGCTAGCGGCGGGGCTGCGCTTCGACGCTGCGGCGGCCTATTCGGGTATCGGCTATGACGGCACCGCGGGCACGGCCAGCGGCAATTTCAGCGGCAACCGCTGGCTGGTGTCCGGCGGCATCACGGGCACCACCGAAGCCTATGGCCTGGCCATCGAGCCGTCGGCGCGGGTCTACGCGTTGTGGGAGCACCAGGGCTCTTATAGGGACTCCCTCGGCACGCCGCAGGACACCCGCGACTTCTTCACCGGCCGCGCCTCCGCCGGCGTCAATGTCAGCTATCCCTGGCTCTGGAGCGCCTCGCTGACCATCGCGCCCTATGCCGGCCTCTACGCGGACTACTACTTCACCGGCGACGACGCCGCCACGGTGGCTCTTGCGGGCGCAGCCCCTTTGGCCTCGGTGCCGCTGCTCGACGGCTGGTCCGCCCGCGCCGCCGGCGGCATCGCCACCCGCTTCAGCAACGGCGCATCGGTCGCGGTCGGTGCCGAACTTGGCGGCCTCGGCAGCAACGTGCAGATTTTGACTTTCAGGGGCAGGGCGTCAGTGCCGTTCTAGGGAGCGGCATCCCATCCGCTTGTCGTCCCCGCGCAGGCGGGGACCCATACGCCGTGAGGTCGCGTTGTTAGCAAGAGGCAACGCGTCGTTCTCATCCGCGCCCTCAGGTTTATGGGTCCCCGCCTTCGCGGGGACGACGCAAGACACCCGGACTACACTACACTTTCACCGACGCCCTGGTCTCGGCCGCCTTATAAATCGCCTCCATCAGCACCATGTCGCGCAGGCCTTCCTCGCCCGGTGTCCTTGGCATCTGGCTGCCGAGCACGCACTCCGCCATATGGTCCATCTCGCTGGCAAAGTGGTTCTTCACCGGGACCTGGATCATGGTGTCGGTGTCGCGCTTGTCCTGCGCCTTGATCACATGCAGCCGCTGGCCCTGATACGGAAACGCGTTGTCCAGCACCAGCGTGCCGCCGTCGCAGTTGACCGCCATGCGCGAGGCACGGTGGATGCCGTAGCTGGTGGAGAGATTGGCCAGCGCGCCGGACGGAAACCGCATCAACCAGGTGACGCTTTCCTCGACCTCGCGAAACCGCGGGTCGTTCGGCGTCGAATAGATCTGCGCCTCGATCTCGGTCGGCTCCTCGCCGATGGTGGCACGCGCCGCGTTCAGGCAATACAGGCCGACATCCGGCAGCGAGCCGCCGCCCGCCAGCGCCTTGCGCAGCCGCCATTGCGCGGGATCGCCCTGGTTCTGCGCATTGATCGCCTCGACCAGCTTGATCGGGCCGAGGTCGCCGTTCTGCGCGCGCCTGATCACCTCGAGATGATGCGGCTCGTAGCGGCAGCGATAGGCGATCATCAGCTTGACCTTGGCGTCGGCGCAGGCCGCGATCATCACGCGTGCATCGGCCGACGACGTCGCCATCGGCTTCTCGCACATCACGTGCTTCTTCGCGGCCGCGGCGCGCAGCACGAAATCCTTGTGCATGGAATTCGGCAGCACGATGTAGATCACCTGCACCGCTTCGTTCTGCGCGATCTTGTCAAAACTGTCGTAGTCGTAAAGGCTCGACTCCGGCACGCCGTAGCGCGCGGCGACCGATTTCATCTTGTCCGGGCTGCCGGAACACAGCGCCGTCACCTTGCACTTCTTGCTCTGCGCGAAAGCCGGAAGGATCTCTTCGACCGACAGCCGGCCGAGCGCCACGATGGCAAAGCCGACGCGGTCCTTCGGCGCCAGCGAGAGCTTGTCGGAATTCGAAGCCGCCTCGGACTCCGCCGCGATCGGCGCAAACTCCACGGCGCCGTCCGAGACCTTGCCGCTGTCGATGGG
The DNA here is from genome assembly GCA_040512975.1 of Tardiphaga sp. Taxonomy (GTDB): domain Bacteria; phylum Pseudomonadota; class Alphaproteobacteria; order Rhizobiales; family Xanthobacteraceae; genus Tardiphaga. The sequence goes on from JBEVEC010000335.1 coordinate 5,292, forward strand.
CGCCGCAGCGGCGCCCCGGGTGCCGAGGCCACCGAGCACGGCGGCGGAAGACAATGACAGCATGGAGCGGCGGGACAGATTCGGCAGGCGAACGCGATCGAGCATGAAAATTCCTTCTGTGTGGCGGGTCAATGGCCGCGTCGCGCATCCGTTCCCGCCCCGGGCGGCCCGGGGTGCAAGCCCGCGCGAAATCGGCTATAGGTCCCGCCAAATGGCTCCGGGCGGAGCCGAGGGAACACACGCTTGCCGCACCAAAACATCCGATTTTCCGTGGCTCCCATGATGGACTGGACCGACCGGCATTGCCGCGTCTTTCACCGTCTGCTGACGCGCCGGGCGCTGCTTTACACGGAGATGCTGACCACCGGTGCCGTAATCCATGGCGACCGCGCGCGGCTGCTCGGATTTGACGCCAGCGAACATCCGGTGGCGCTGCAGCTCGGCGGCTCGGAGCCCGGCGATCTCGCCGAGGCCGCGAAGATCGGCGCCGATTTTGGTTACGACGAGATCAACATCAATTGCGGCTGCCCCTCGGACCGCGTGCAGAGCGGCCGCTTCGGCGCGTGCCTGATGGCGGAGCCCGATCTGGTGGCGCGCGGCGTGGCGGCGATGAAGGCCGCGGTGGACGTGCCGGTCACCGTGAAGTGCCGCATCGGCATCGATGATCAGGATCCGGAAGCGGCGCTCGATACGCTGGCGCGCGCGGTGGTGGATGCCGGCGCCGACGCGCTGATCGTGCATGCCCGCAAGGCCTGGCTGAAGGGCCTGTCTCCGAAGGAAAACCGCGATATCCCGCCGCTGGACTACGACCGCGTCTACCGGCTGAAGGCGGCGATGCCCGACGTGCCGATGGCGATCAATGGCGGCATCGCCGGCATCGCCGAAGCGGCGGCCCATCTGGCCCACATGGACGGCGCCATGCTCGGCCGCGCCGCCTATCACGAGCCGTGGCGGCTGCTCGCGGTGGATCCCGAACTGTTCGGCGAACCAGCGCCGCATGCCGCGATGAAAGACGCGCTGGCGGCGATGACGCCGTATATCGAAGACCAGCTCGGGCAGGGCACCCGGCTGCATTCCATCACGCGCCATTTGCTCGGCGCCTTCCACGGTGTCCGCGGCGCGCGCGCGTTCCGGCGGCACTTGGCGGAGAACGCAGCCCGGCACGGCGCGGGCATCGAGGTGCTGCGCGATGCGATCGCGCTGGTGGAGGATGAAGCGGTGGTGTCGGAGGCGGCGTGAGGCTGTAGCCCGGGTGGAGCGCAGCGTAACCCGGGACTCACACGACGCGGCGTCACTGTCCCGGATTGCGCTGCGCTGCATCCGGCTACGGATACCCCCGCAGCTTCAATCCGTCGGGCCGCACTTCCCAGCTTTCCAGCCGGTCCAGAAAACTCATGCCGAGCAGATTGGTTTTCATCTGCCCGCGCGGCACCACCAGCGCCGGCACGGAACGCTCGACCAATTTGCCAACCGCGAGACGATCCAGCGTCAACCGCGCGGCGCGGGTGTGGCCGGCGGCGGTTTCGACGTCGACGCTGTAGTCCAATAGCTCGAGCGGCAATCCTGCAGCCTTTGCGGTTTCCCACGTCAGCACCACCGAGGTCGCCCCGGTGTCGATTACCATGGGGGCTGCGACGCCGTTGATCCTGGCGTGCAAACCGAACTCACCGCCATTGCCGCGCGGCACGTCGACAATGCGGGGCGGCGGCGGGAGCTGCTTCTTCAGCATCCCAGAGACCATGGTGCCGGCCTTGGAAAATTGCGCGGGGTCGCCATAGGCGAGGGCCGCGCCGGCGGTGGCGACGATCACGACCACGAGCAGCAACAGCCGGCTCATGGCGCACCTCTCAGGTCGCGGCTGATCTCTTCTTGGCGTAGGTCTCGGACGGTTCCAGCCCTGCATCGGCCATGCGCGCCGGCAACAGCGCCATGGTGGCGAGCCGCTCGGCGGAGTCCATTTTGCCCCAACGCGCGATCTCCGGCAGCGAGCGTCCGCAGCCGAGGCAGAGCTTGGTCTTGGGATCGATGAAGCAGACGGCGATGCACGGCGTTTCTGAGCTCATGGCGCGTTATGAAGCGGATCGGATGGCGGGCGCAAGCCATCCGGCTACAGGCCTGTCCCTGCATTCATGATGGGCTTGTTGCGAGGGCGGCGGCGTTCGTCGGATGTGTCGTAATCGGGCTGCAGCGGCGGCGCTTCGTCGGACAGCGGCGCCAGCGCCGACATCACGCGTTCCGGCGGGAAGGTGATGATCACCTCGGTGCCGATGCGCAGCTTGGATTTGAGCGTGAAGGTGCCGCCGTGCATGTCGATCAGGCTCTTGGCGATGGGCAGGCCGAGGCCGGCGCCCTGTTCGGCCGACTTGATGGAGTTCGAGCCCTGGCCGAACGAGGCCAGCACGATCGGGATCTCGTCCTCGGCGATGCCGGAGCCGGTGTCCTTGCACGACAGATACTGGCCGCCCGAGGCGGTCCAGCCGACCTTGAGCCAGATCTCGCCGCCCTGCGGGGTGAACTTGATCGAATTGGACAACAGGTTGAGCACGATCTGGCGGCAGGCGCGCTCGTCGCCCCAGATCCGCGGCATGCCCTGTTCGAACACCTCGTGGATGGTGATGCCGCGGCTGGTGGCGCGCAGCTTCAGCAGATGGTGGCAGTCGGCCACCACATGCACCAGCGACACCGCTTCCTCGTTGAGCTCGTAGCGGCCGGCCTCGATGCGCGACAAATCGAGGATCTCGTTGATGAGGTTGAGCAGGTGCACGCCGGAATTATGGATGTCGGCGGAGTAGTCCTTGTAGACCGGAACCGCATGGCCGCCGAAGATCTCGCTCTTCATCACCTCGGAAAAGCCGAGGATCGCGTTCAGCGGCGTGCGCAGCTCATGGCTCATCTGCGCCAGAAAGCGCGACTTGGCGACATTGGCGGCTTCGGCGCGGTGACGGGCCTCGTCGGAAATCGCCTTGGCCTGTTCCAGCTCGCCGATCAGCGCGTCCTTCTCGGCGCGCGCCTCCAGCGTTGCCAGCGTGGTGGAATGCAGGCGGTGCGCCAGCAAGGCGAAATAGCCTTCGGCGGCGACGGCGAGCACGGCGAGCACGTAATTGTCGAAGGTGCCGCGCAGGATGAAGCTCAGCGCCACGCCGAGGGTGACCGGCGCGGTGGCGGCCAATGCCGCGATCGGCAGGCTGGCGGCGAGCATGCTCGACACCGCGACCACCAGCAGCATCAGGAACATCATCAGCGAGTTCGACACGATGTCGGCCCCGGTGGGATGCACCAGGATGACGGTCCAGGACAAGCCGTAGATCAGGTCGAGGGCGATGAAGCGCAGCCGCCATTTGCGATTGGTGGCGGGCGCCGCGCCCTCGGCCAGATAACGGCTGCAGAAGCGCAGGATGACGGCGTGCACGCAAAGCATGCCGCAGGCCCAGGAGGCAGCACCCAGCGGCTGGGTCCAGAAGCCGAACAGGATGCCGGTGCCGACCACCAGCAGCGTCACCACCAGCGAAGCGGACAGCCGGGTCTGGGCGTATTGGCGCAGCAATTCGCGGTCGAAGGCGGGGCGGGTGCCGGAGGTCGAGGTCAGCCGGTCGCGGGCCTCGCGCACCCGCTGCTGCGCCGCGCGGCGATGGCGCGCGGGCGCTGCGACTGGCGTTTCGGCCGGAAGCTGTACGACCTCGGGCCTGGCGGCGGGCTCACTCATACCAACTACACAAATCCTGCACGCAACGCGGGCGGCACCTCACGGCCTCTATCTGTGCCCACAATCCTTAAACGGTGCCTTAAAGAACGAGGCATTCCAGTTAATAAACGCTGAAAAAGAAAGCGGCGGAGAACGCCCTGTGGACGCTGCTCCGCCGCGATTCAGGCTGCAATGGCAGTGGCTTATTTAGGCAACCTTGCCAAAAGGCTCGAAGTGTCCCAGCGTTTGCCGCCGAGCGCCTCGACCTCGCCGTAGAACTGGTCGACGGCGGCGGTGACGGGCAGGCTGGCGCCGTTGCGGCGCGCTTCGGCGAGGCAGATCGAGAGGTCCTTGCGCATCCATTCGACGGCGAAGCCGAAATCGAACTTTCCGTCATTCATGGTCTTGTGGCGGTTTTCCATCTGCCACGACTGCGCGGCGCCCTTGGAGATCACCTCGACCACGGCATTGACGTCGAGCCCGGACTTCTTGGCAAAGTGGATGCCCTCCGACAGCGCTTCGACCAGGCCCGCGATGCAGATCTGGTTCACCATCTTGGTGAGCTGGCCGGAGCCGGCGGGGCCCAGCAGTTTTTGCATTTTTGCATAGGCGGTGATGACCGACTCGACCTTGGCATAGACCGAGGCCTCGCCGCCGCACATCACGGTCAGCGCGCCGTTCTCGGCGCCGGCCTGACCGCCCGACACCGGCGCGTCGATGAAGGAAAAGCCGCCTTTGGTGGCCGCGGCGTCGAGCTCGCGCGCCACTTCGGCCGAGGCGGTGGTGTGGTCGACGAACACCGCGCCCTTGGTCATGCCGGCGAAGGCGCCATCGGGGCCGATGGTCACTGAACGCAGGTCGTCGTCATTGCCGACGCAGGCCATCACGAAATCCTGGCCCTCGGCCGCGGCCTTCGGTGTCGGAGCTGATTTGCCGCCGAACTTCTCGACCCATGCCTTCGCCTTGGCCGCATTGCGGTTATAGACGGTGACCTCGTGGCCGCCCTTGGT
>JBEVEC010000001.1:0-39282 GCA_040512975.1 Tardiphaga sp.
GTGGCTCGGATGCACGAAGTGCATCGAGACGGGAGAGGGAAAGCCACAATCACATCCTTTGCCGCAGTCCCTCTCCCGTCTCGAACATGCTGCGCATGTTCGATCCACCCCCTTCCGCAAGCGGGAGGGGGGACAGACAGAAAGCAAGCACCACACTTATGTCCGCCATCTACCACATCGACGGCAACCACATCCTCACCAGCCCGGACGCCGCCGGTCCGTGGAATGCCACCATGCAGCACGGCTCGGCGCCGTCGGCGCTGGTGACGTGGCTCGCCGAGCAGATGCCGACGGCGTCGCCGATGCAGGTGACGCGCGTGACCATCGATCTGCTGCGGCCGGTGCCGGTGGCGCCGCTCACCTTCGAAACCGAGGTGCTGCGCGAAGGCCGCAAGATCCAGCTCTGTGGCATCCGGCTGTCGGCCAACGGCGTCGTCGTGGTGCGGGCGACGGTGCTGAAGATCCGGATCGAGGCCCAGGCGCTGCCGGCCGACCTTGCCGGCGCACCGCTGACCCTGCCGCTGCCGGATCAGGTCGCCGTCACCGCGCCGAGTTTTACCAGCAGCCCGTTTGTCACCGGGATGACCATACGCGCAGTCCATGGCGGCTTCCGCACCCTCGGCCCCGGCGCGATCTGGTATCGGGCCGACCGGCCGATCGTCGAAGGCGCCGGCATTTCCCAGGTGATGCGCGCGGTGATCGCGGCGGATTTCAGCAACGGCTCCTCGGCGGTGCTCAGCTTCGACCACTGGACCTTCCTCAATGCCGACCTTTCCGTCAGCCTGGCCCGGCCCCCGGTGGGGGACTGGATCCTGCTGGATTCCGAAAGCTGGATCGGTCCGGACGGCACGGGCATCGCGGCCTCGAAACTCGCCGACGCCCGGGGCTATTTCGGCCGGGCCGTGCAAAGTCTGGTAATTGAGAAACGCTAGAACGCCCGCACGTCATGCCTTTTATTTTATTTTGAGTTTGGCCTGGAACCTCAGTTCCGGTGGCGATTTGTCGAGCGTCAGGGGGCGGTATGAGTTCGGTCGAAGTGTTGGAAGATAAAGCGAAAACGGGTATCTGGGGATTGGACAACATCCTCTCCGGCGGTTTCACCAGAGGTCACGTTTTCCTCGTCGAGGGCGCCCCCGGCACCGGCAAGACGACGATTGCTCTGCAATTCCTGATGGAAGGCGCCCGGGCTGGGGAGAAGTGCCTCTACATCACGCTCTCGGAAACAGAGAGCGAGCTGCGCGACGGCGCGCGGTCCCACGGCTGGGATATCCCGGAAACGATCGACATATTCGAACTGCTGCCGCCCGAGAGCTTGCTCGACGAGGAGCAGCAGCAAAGCCTGCTCTATTCGTCCGATCTGGAGCTCGGCGAGACCACCAAGCAGATCTTCGACGCCGTCGTGCGCACCAATCCCAGCCGCGTCGTGCTCGACAGCCTGTCGGAGATCCGGCTCCTGGCGCAAAGCTCGCTGCGCTACCGCCGTCAGATCCTGGCCATGAAGCATTACTTCGCCAAGTTCGGCGCCACGGTGATCATGCTTGACGATCTCACCGCCGAAGTTGCCGACAAGACGGTGCACAGCGTGGCCCATGGCGTGTTGCGGCTGGAAGAACTTGCGCCGGCCTACGGCGCCGAACGCCGCCGGACCCGCGTCATCAAATACCGCGGCGTCAAATTCCGCGGCGGCTTTCACGACGTCACCATCACCAAGGGCGGCCTCAACGTCTTTCCGCGGCTCGTGGCGTCGGAGTTTCGCGCCGAAATGTCGCGTACGATCAACTCCACCGGCCTGCGGGAATTCGACGATCTGTTGGGCGGCGGCATCGAGACCGGGTCCAGTACCCTGATGCTGGGGCCGGCCGGGACGGGCAAATCCCTTGTTGCCATCGTCAACGTCGTGGCGGCGATCGCGCGCGGCGAACGCGCGGCGATGTTCGTATTCGATGAGGAGCTCGGCCTTCTGTTCAATCGCATGATGGGTCTCGGCATCGATCTCGCCGCCATGCAATCGCGCGGCGACTTGTTCGTTGAGCAGGTCGATGCCGCCGAATTGTCGCCCGGCGAGTTCGCGCACCGGGTGCGCAGGCAGGTCGACGAAAACGATATCAAGACCGTGATCATCGACAGCCTCAATGGCTACCAGGCCGCGATGCCCGAAGAGAATTCGCTGATCCTGCACATGCACGACTTGCTGCAATATTTGAACCGCCGCGGCGCCGCGACCTTCATGACCGTGGCGCAGCACGGTCTGGTCGGCGACATGAAGTCGCCGGTCGACGTCACCTATCTCGCGGATACCGTCATTCTTCTGCGCTATTTCGAAGCCGTCGGCAGCGTGCGCCGCGCCATCTCGATCATCAAGAAGCGAACCGGCGCCCACGAGTCGACCATTCGCGAGTATCGCATCGACGCCCGCGGACTGACCATCGGCGGGCCCCTCACCGAGTTTCAGGGCGTGTTGCGGGGCGTGCCGATCTATCATGGCCAGAGCGCGATGCTTGAGGAACCAACGGCGTGAAGCCGGGGCGCTCTTCCGAACGGGCGGTGATCCTCGCTCCGAACGGCCGCGACGCAGCGGTCGCCGAAGCGCTGATCCGCGAGGCCGGCTACTACGCGCAGGCCTGTTCGGATTTCGCCAGCCTGATGCAGGAGATCAAAGGCGGCGCCGGATGTGCGGTCATTGCCGACGAGGCGATCAAGACGGTCGATCTGCGCGGCCTCGGCGAGTGGCTGCATGACCAGCCGAGCTGGTCCGATTTCCCGATCGTGTTGCTGACGCGGCAGGGTGGTGGCCCGGAACGCAATCCCGACGCCGCCCGGCTCGGGCAGCTGCTCGGCAACGTCACCTTCATCGAGCGACCGTTTCATCCGACCACGCTGATCTCGATCGTCGGGTCCGCAGTGCGCGGCCGGCGTCGGCAATATCAGACCCGCGCCATTCTCGAGGATCTCAGCGAAAGCGAGAGCCTGCTGCAGACGGCGCTCGATGCCGGGCGGCTCGGCGCCTGGGAATTGCGGCTGTCCGACTTCCATCTCGACGCGTCGGAGACCTGCAAATCGTTCTTCGGCCGCGAGCCGGACGAAACCTTCACCTATCTCGATCTGCAGGCCTCTGTGCATCCAGAGGACGTGTCCTGGTGGCAGGAGGCCGTGCAGCAGACGGTGCGGACCGGCGGCGATCTCGCCGTCGAATATCGCAACATCTGGCCGGACGGATCGCAGCACTGGGTGGACATCCGCGGGCGCGCGGTGCGCGGCGGCAAGGACGAGATCAAGTCGCTGGTCGGCGTCTCCACCGATATCACGTCGCGCAAGCGCGCCGAGATCGAGCGCGAAACGCTGGTGGACCAGCTCGCCGCGGAACGTACCGCGTTGGCCGAACTCACCGCGACGCTGGAGCAGCGCGTCGAGGAGCGCTCCGCCGACCTGATGAAAGAGGTCGCGGCGCGCGAGCGCGCCCAGGAGCAATTGCGCCAGGCCCAGAAGATGGAAACCATCGGCCAGCTCACCGGCGGCGTGGCCCATGACTTCAACAACCTGCTGATGGCCGTGATGGGCAATCTCGAATTGCTGCGCAAGCGCATGCCGCAGGATGCAAGATTGCAGCGGCTGGTCGATGGCGCCATTCAGGGCGCCGAACGCGGCGCGTCGCTGACGCAGCGGCTGCTCGCCTTCGCGCGCCGGCAGGACCTGCGGGCGGTGGCGGTGGATCTCGGCATGCTGCTGCGTGGCATGGTCGATCTGCTGGAGCGGTCGCTCGGCCCGCGGGTGGCGCTGCGCCTCCAGATTCCCGACGATCTGCCCTCGGCGCAGATCGACGCCAACCAGCTCGAACTCGCGATCCTCAACCTTGCCATCAATGCCCGCGACGCTATGCAGGACGGCGGCTCGATCGATATTAAGGTTGCGGAACGCCGGGTCGGTTCCGGTGATCCGACGCTGAAGCCCGGCGACTATCTGATGGTTTCGGTGATCGACAACGGCAGCGGCATGTCGCCCGAAACGCTGAAGAAGGCCATCGAGCCGTTCTTCTCGACCAAGCCGATCGGCAAGGGCACGGGCCTCGGCCTGTCGATGGTCCATGGCCTCGCCGTGCAGCTCGGCGGCGCGCTGGAGATGAGCAGCGTTGTCGGGTCAGGGACCACTGCGACCCTGCTGCTGCCGGCCACCGACAAGGTGCCGCAGGTCGTCGACACCGTCCATGTGGCGCGCAGCGCCGCCCGCCCGGCGACCATTCTGTTCGTCGACGACGATCCGTTGATCGCGATGTCCACCACGGAGATGCTGGAAGATCTGGGCCACCGCGTCATCCCCGCCAATTCGGGGCGCCAGGCGCTGGAAATCCTCAAAAGCGGCGAGCCGCTCGACCTGATGATGACCGATCACGTGATGCCGGGCATGACCGGCATCGAACTGGCGACGGCGACGCGCGACGTGCGCCCGGGGCTGCCGATCCTGCTCGCCACGGGCTATGCCGACCTGCCGGAAGGCGCACAGGTCGACCTGCCGCGCCTCGCCAAGCCCTACCACCAGGACCAGCTGCGCGACCGCCTCGACCAGCTGCTTGGCTGACCGGCGCCCGGCAGCGCGGCCCATGGCCCTGGAACCCGCGTCCGCGGATTAACCATCCCTTAACCATACCGAATAAATGATGGGGTCATTAAAATTGATTGATTCATGGGGATCGGGATGGGTAGCGGAGATCATTTCGCCAAGACGCCGGCCACGATTGCAGAAATCCACGCCCGCGTGACGGCGGCTTTCGGCCGTAACCGTCTGTGCCGCAACGTCGAATTCGACATCGTGTCGACGCCGCGCGGCGGCCGCGGCGCCAACTGGACCATCAGCATGCATTCGGTGGCGCCCGACGCACTCTGGGAGGCGTCCGATATCGTCTCCGACATCCAGGAAGCCTATGTCCTGTCCATCGCGGCGTGACGCGCACGCGTCCACTGGTCGCACAACCTCCGGCATCGTGAAGCCATAATCATTCTCCACTCGTAGAGACGATAACCCTCGCGATCCGCCGGATCTCTTGGGGGGGATTGTCGACGAACGGAGATTGGCTTGACGCGTGCGCTGACCCTTCTCGTGCTGGGGTGTCTCTTGCTCGCGGGCGTCGCCGTCGCGGCGATCCTCGGCCGCGGCAGCATTCCCACGGCGTCCTATGACGCAGACGCGGAGAGCGCGATTGTCGTGTCCCGCGGTCCGGTGTCCAACACCCAGGGCAAAAAGGACAAATTGCCATCCGCCGGTGCTGTCATGGCCGCGCTGGCACCACAGCAGCCGTCCGCCGTCGATCCGGTCATCGAACCCCTGCGCCAGGCCTTCGCCACCGACGGTGCCATCGCCACGCCGGCGCCGACGGGGCTGCCGCCGATGTCTGGACCGCAGCCCGGCAAGCCCAAGGCGGCCGCCAAGCCGCCCGTTCAGAAGACCTATACGCTGCTCAGCGACGCCCAGATCGCCGCGATCAAGGGGCGGCTGAACCTGACGGCCGACCAGGAATCCTATTGGCCCGGCATCGAGACCGCGCTGCGCGCCGTTGCCCGCAAGATGCACGATACGCGGCTAACCAATCCCACCGCCGGCGCCCCGCCGATCGATCCGGAAAGCGCCGAGGTGCAGCAGCTCAAATCCGCCGCGATGCCGCTGCTGTTCCAGCTGCGCGAGGACCAGAAGCGCGAAGTCCGCGCGCTGGCCCGCATCATCGGCCTCGAACAGGTCGCCTCGGCGATCTAGGGCGTCAGCCGCCGCTCCGCGAGTCGTCCCCGCGAAGGCGGGGACCCATACGCCGAGCACTTCGTTTTTGTCGCGAAGAGTCCGCTACGGTCGTGCCCTACAGACACGCCAGGGGCTATAGGTCCCCGCCGTCGCGGGACGACCCGTTGGTGGTCGGTATCTTACCCCAACCGGACACAATGTCGCGGCTGTCATCCAGCCTTCGCAGTCATCGTGCAAAGCTTAACGCCTATTAACTCAGGGGCGTTGCATGACCGACTTCACAGTGAACCAGGCCATTTCCGGCAGTGCGCCGATCGAGCCGGCATCGCGGCCCAATCTCGACAAGGGTTTCAACCCGCTCACGCTGATCCTATTTTTCGGTCTGCTGGCCGGCGGCGTGCTGTTCGTCGCCTACAGCATCTATGCCGACGTGCAGGCCACCGGAACCCGCGTGACCAGCTATCTGCCCTATGCGCTGCTGTTCGTGGCGCTGCTGATCGCGCTCGGCTTCGAATTCGTCAACGGCTTCCACGACACCGCCAACGCGGTCGCCACGGTGATCTACACCCACTCGCTGCCGGCCGAGGTCGCCGTGCTGTGGTCGGGCCTGTTCAATTTCCTCGGCGTGCTGTTCTCCACCGGCGCGGTGGCGTTCGGCATCGTGTCGCTGCTGCCCGTGGAGCTGATTTTGCAGGTCGGCTCGAGCGCCGGCTTCGCCATGGTGTTCGCACTCTTGATCGCGGCGATCATCTGGAATCTCGGCACCTGGTATTTCGGCCTGCCGGCCTCGTCGTCGCACACGCTGATCGGCTCGATCATCGGCGTCGGCATTGCGAACGCGATGATGCGCGGCCGCGACGGCACCTCGGGCGTCGACTGGAGCAAGGCCACCGAAATCGGCTATGCATTGCTGCTGTCGCCGCTGGTCGGCTTTATCTGCGCCGCGGTGCTGCTGCTGCTATTGAAGAAGATCGTACGTTCGCCCGAACTGTATCAGGCGCCCGACGGCCAGAAGGCGCCGCCGCTGTGGATCCGCGGCCTGCTGATCGCGACCTGCACCGGTGTCTCGTTCGCACACGGTTCGAACGACGGCCAGAAGGGCATGGGCCTTATCATGCTGGTGCTGATCGGCACCGTACCGACCGCCTATGCCCTGAACCGCGCCCTGCCGGAATCGAGCGTCCAGCAATTCCAGCAGACTTCCAATGCCGCCGCGCAGGTGATTGCCGCCAAGGGCGCGGGCCACAGCATCATCGGCGATCCCCGCCCGGCGGTGACGCAATATGTCTCGCTGCACCATATCAGCGAAGGCACCTATCCGTCGCTCGCGGTGCTGGTGAAGTCGGTCGGCGACCAGGTCCGCACCTACGGCACCCTCGACCGTGTGCCGGCGGAAGCCGTCGGCAATACCCGCAACGACATGTACCTCACCTCGGAAGCCATCCGCTTCCTGATGAAGGACAAGGAGAACGACCTCAGCAAGGAGGACGTCGCGACCCTCAATGCTTACAAGGGCTCGCTGGATGCGGCGACCAAGTTCATCCCGACCTGGGTGAAGATTGCCGTGGCGCTGGCGCTCGGCCTCGGCACCATGGTGGGCTGGAAGCGTATCGTCGTCACCGTCGGCGAGAAGATCGGCAAGACGCACCTGACCTATGCCCAGGGCGCCTCTGCCGAACTGGTCGCCGCCGCAACCATCGCGATGGCCGACAATTTCGGCCTGCCGGTCTCGACCACCCACGTGCTGTCGTCGGGCGTGGCCGGTGCCATGGCCGCCAACGGCTCGGGCCTGCAAATCGCCACCATCCGCAACATGGCCATGGCCTGGGTGCTGACGCTGCCCGCGGCGATCCTGCTGTCGGCAGGCCTCTACGTGCTGTTCTCCAGCCTGTTTTGACCATGCAGGCAAGCCGCGGCACGGTCGTCGCGGCTTGCCTGTTACAGCAAGCCCACTCCAGCGTGCGAGTCTTCGATGTCGTCGGATCTGTTGCCTGAGGCGCCGATCGCGGCACAAAGCGGAATGCGCCAAGCCGTTCCGGGCCTGGTCTGGGCATTCCGGATTCACAGCGACGGCAAGCCGGAACCGCTACCGGTCGATGCCCCCGTCGATCTCGACCACGGCGGCCTGCTGTGGCTGCATATGAATCTCGCCGATGCCCGGGCGCTGCAATGGCTCGCCGCCCAGCAACTGCGCGCTCCGGAACAGGCGCGGGCGCTGTTGCTGTCGAAGGAGAGTTATCAGCAACTCCACACGGCGCAGGACAGCATCTATGGCGTGATTTCGGATCTGCTGCGCGACATTGACGAGGCCACGGATGACACCGGCTATCTGCGCTTCGTGATGACCGAGCGCCTGCTGATCAGCGGCCGTCATCATGCGCTGTGCGCCGTCGACGCCACGCGCCGCTCCCTCGAGCAGGGCCACCGCATCGAAAGCATGGCGGCGCTGCTGGAAACCATCGTCGAAAACGTCGCCGACACCATGGACGGCGTCGCCGACGCGCTGGCCCGCGAGCTCGACGAGATCGAGGAGCAGGTCGTCTCCGACAATTCGCGTGACATGCTGCAGAAGCTCGGCCGCGTGCGCCGCACCTGCGTGCGGCTGCACCGCCAGCTGTCCGGTTTGCGGATCATCTTTCACCGCCTCGAACAGCGCGGCCTGGAGGCCCTGAACCCGGCGCTGCATCTGCGCGCCGGCAAGCTGGCGCAGCGTCTCGATGGGCTCGATCATATCGTGGTCGAGATGCGCGAGCGCAGCCGGCTGCTGCAGGAAGAACTCCATCTGCAGATGGAGGAGAAAGGCAACGAGAGTTTGCGGGTGCTCTCCATCCTGACCGCGTTTCTGCTGCCGCCGACCCTGATCACCGGCATTTTCGGCATGAACACCAAGGGCCTGCCGCTGACGGATGTGGACAGCGGCTTCCTGTGGGCGGCGCTGCTGATCGTGCTGTCGGCGGCAGCGGCCTATGTCGTCATGAAGCGCGCGCGCATCATCAGGTAGCCCGGATGGTTTGGCGCGGGTGTCATAGGTTCGTCCGCGCCGGCGTGGCGTTCGGCATGCTGTCCGCAATTTTGGCCGCGGCCCCCGGGCGCGCAGCTGACTGGCGCGACGGCGGGTTGAAGACCCTCAACAATCGGCTCGCCGAATGGGGTGTCGCCCTGTCCGCGACCTATATCGGCGAAGTGCTCGGCAATGCCTCGGGTGGCATCCGGCGCGGCACGGTTTATGAAGGGCGCCTCGATGTCGGTGCCGACATCGACCTCGACAAATTCGTCGGCTGGGCAGGCGCGACGCTGCATGCCAATTTCTACCAGATCCACGGCAACGGTCTGTCACGCGATTATATCGGCAACCTGATGCTGGTCAGCGGCATCGAGGCACTGCCGGCGACGCGGCTCTATGAATTGTGGATCGAGCAGTCGCTGTTTGGCGGCAAGCTTCTGGTCAAAGTCGGCCAGCAACCGTCCGACATCGAATTCATCGATAGCAAATACGACGACATCTTCGTCAATTCCGCGCTGGGCTGGCCCGGCATCACCGGCGTGATCCTGCCGGCTGGCGGCCCGTCGCCGCCGCTCGCGGTGCCGGGCGTGCGCTTCAAGGCGCAGCTGGCCGAACGCGTCACCGGCTATCTTGCGGTGTTCGACGGCAATGCCGGCGCGCCGGGGCCGCTCGATCCGCAGATCAGCAATCCCCATGGCACCGCCTTTCGCATCAATGATCCGCCGTGGGTGATCGGCCAGGTCAAAGTCGGCTTCGACCTCGCCCCCGCTTTGCCCGGCTCGGTCACGGTCGGCGGCTGGTATCACTTGGGCGGCTTCGACGACCAGTGGCTGACGCCAGGCGGCCTGTCGCAGGCCGATCCCGCCGGTAGCGGTGAGCCGGCGACGCGGCGCGGCAACCAGGGCCTCTTCGCGGTGGCGGAGCAAAAACTAGCCAACAGCGCGCTCGATCCGGACAAGGGCATCGGCGTGTTTGCGCGCGTCTCCGCCAGCCCGTCGGACCGCAACCTGATCGGCTTCTATCTCGACGGCGGCGTCCAGTTCACCGGCTTCTCGGCGCTACGCCCCGACGACAAGTTCGGCGTGGCGATGACTTATGCGCGCATCTCCGACGGCGCCCGCCAGTTCGATCGCGACGTGCAGCTTTTTACGGGGATCGCAACGCCGGTTCGTGACTACGAGGCGGTGATCGAGGTGACGTACTGGGCACAGATGGCGCCGGGTGTGGCGGTGCAGCCGGTCTTCCAATATGTGGCGCATCCCGCCGGCGGCGCCGTCGATCCCAACGACCGAACGCAGACGAAACGTATCAAGGACGCCGCGGTGTTCGGCGTGCGGACGACAATCAGTTTTTAAATAGGCCGGCACGCCCTATCCACAGGTCTGCCCCGCCTTCGCGGGGACGACCCGTGGATGGTCTCTTCAGCAAGCGACCTTTTCCGGCGCGGCCACCAACGCTGCATGCGCCTGTGCGATCAGCTCGTACGAATGCAGCCGCGCCTTGTGGTCGTAGACATCCGACACCACCATCAATTCATCCGCGCCGGTCTGTTCGAACAGCCGCTGCAGACCCGCCTGCACGGTCGCCTTCGATCCCACGATCGCCAGCCGCAGCATGCCCATGGCCTGCGCCTTTTCGGCCGGCGACCAGTAGGTCTCGATGTCGTCGATCGGCGGCTGGCTGAGGCCGCGGGTGCCGCGGAACATGTTGGTGAAGGACATCTGCTGGGTGGTCCACAGCCGTTTTGCCTCGGCGTCGGTGTCGGCGGCGATGATGTTGACGCCGACCATGGCGTGCGGCTTGGCCAACTGTTCGGACGGCTCGAAATGCTCGCGATAGATCTGCAGAGCGTGCATCAGCTGCTCAGGCGCAAAATGCGACGCGAAGGCATAAGGCAAGCCGAGCACGGCGGCGAGCTGCGCGCCATAGGTCGAGGAGCCCAAAATCCACAGCGGCACCTCGGTGCCCGCCGCCGGCACCGCCTGCAGCTTCTGGTTCGGGCCGGCCGGCGCAAAATAGGCCTGCAGCTCCTGGACGTCCTGCGGGAAATTGTCGGAATTGGTCAGCGAGCGGCGCAACGCCCGCATGGTCATCTGGTCCGTGCCGGGGGCGCGGCCGAGGCCGAGATCGATGCGGTCGGGATAGAGCCGGGCAAGGGTGCCGAACTGCTCGGCGATGACGATGGGCGCGTGGTTCGGCAGCATGATGCCGCCGGCGCCGACGCGGATTTTGCTGGTGCCCGCGGCGATATGGGCGATGACCACCGCGGTTGCGGCGGAGGCGATGCCGATCATGTTGTGATGCTCGGCGACCCAGAACCGGCGATAGCCCCAGTTTTCGGCATGCGCCGCGAGATCGCGCGAATTGTCGAGCGCGCCGCGCGGGTCGGTGTCCTGGGTCACGCGGACGAGGTCGAGGATGGACAGATCGGTCATGGCAGGGCTCCGGATGCTGCCTTTCATCTAGGCGGGATCACGGCGATTGCCAGCGGGGCGGCCGCATGGGCGGCCCCCGATCCGGCATGTGTCAACGGTGCAGGATCAGCACGACGCCGGAGACGATGGCAAAACCCAGCACGAACAACCGCATGCGCCGCTGGTTCAGCCGGCCATGGGCAATCTGGCTGAGGAGGGCGCCCAGCACCAGTGTGGGCAACAGCAGGCCGGCCGCCTCGATCTGCCAGCGGTCCATCCGGCCGGAGGCCGCCAGCAGGACGACCGAAAACACCTCGCCGATCAGGAAGCACACGGCCACATTGGCGCGCAGGCTGGCGGCCTGGTGGTGCTGGTAGACCAGCGCCAGCGGCGGCCCGCCGATGCCGGTGGCGGTTTCGGTGATGCCGGTCATCAGTCCAGCGGTGACAAAGGCGCTGCGGTTGGGGTCGAAGGCCGGCGCCAGCAGCGACGCCAAAGCGGCCGCCAGCGTGGCGATGCCGACCAGCAGGTTCAGCGTCGCCGCCGACACCGCGACCAGGATCCAGAAGCCGAAAAACGTGCCGACCGCCCGGCCGGCAGTGATCCAGCCGGCGCCGAACCAATCGAGCGCATGGCGCTCGCGCCAGCACACGAAGGCATTCAGCGGCAGCATCAGCAGCAGCAGGGCGACCGGCAGCAACTCGGGTGCGGCAAAAGCGAGGATCGGCGCCATGATCAGCGCGAAGCCGACCCCGATCGACGCCTGCACGAAGGCGGCGCCGGCGGTGATGACGGCGAGCAGGGCGAAGGTGGTCGGCGTCACGCGCGATCCCGCGCCGTCGCCGCACGATGCTGCACGGCCGTGGGGTGCACGCGCTTGATCGGCGCGCGCGCCACGGTGTCCCGCGCGGCGGTGGCCACCTGCCGCATCAGGGCGCGGCCATCCCAGTCGAGCGGCCATCCCTTCCACAGCCGCAGCTTGCCGTCGACGATCACGGCCGCGATCTGGTCGCGGTTGCCGAACCGCACCAATTCCCAGGTCAGGTCCCAGGACGGCGTGAATTCCGGCGTGTCGATATCCACCAGCAGGCAGTCGGCGGCAAGGCCCGTCGCGATCGTGCCGGTGACGCGGCCGAGGCCGATGGCGTCGGCGCCCGCGCCGGTGGCGTGGTCGAGCCAGGTCCAGCCGCCGCCGCTGGAGGAATCGCCGATCGCCAACCCGAAGGCGATGCGCTGGGTGGCTTCCGCGGAATCCATCAGGCGAAAACCGTCGCTGCGGGTGCCGTCGGTGCCGATGCCGAAGCGGATGTTCATGGCGTCCATCAGCACCGCCGGCGCGACGGCATTGCCCTTCCACGCCGAGGCCACCGGGTTGTAGGCCACGGCGGTGTTGGTCCGTTGCAGCATCGTGAGTTCGCTGGGCGTGATCAGCGTCGCATGGGCGAGCAGCACGTGCGGCCCGAGCGCGCCAAGCGCATTGAGATGCTCGATCGGGCGCAGGCCTCGGTCGACCAGCGAGCGCTCGACGGCAACGAGGTGCTCATTGACATGGGTCTGGAACATCACCCCGGCTTCGCCGGCAAGATCCGAGACCGCCTTCAGCATCCGGTTGGAGGCTACTTCCGGAATCGAGATCGCCAGCGATGGATGCACCATGCCGTTGCCGTGCCACTGCGCCAGATGCCTGAGCGCGGCCGTCAGCACCGTATCGGCGTCGCGGTTGAGGTCGTTGCAGATGAAGCCGAGCACGCAGCGCAGGCCGGCCTCCTGCGTCGCTTTGGCGACGGCGGAGGCGTCGCCCTCGGCACGGGTGCCGGCATCGACCACGGTGGTGAAGCCGCCGCGCAGCGCTTCCAGCGCCGAAGCCTTGCTGGACAGATAGGCCATCTCTTCGTCGAGCACGCCTTCCATCGGCACCCAGATGCGGCGGAAGATTTCCGACGGCTCGCCGAAGGCCAGCGCCTTGCCGAAACTCTGCGTCAGATGATGGTGCGCGTCGATGAAGCCCGGCATCAGCAGCATGCCCGGCAGATCCACCGGCGCGAGATGCGGATGCTGCGCAACGATCGCGTCACGCGGCCCGATGGCAACAAATTTACCGCCCGCGATCACCACCGCATGATTGGCGACAGGGCCGTCAGGCAGCATCAATTGTCCCGGCGCGAGCAACAGTTCGGCGGCTTGCAATTGTTGCGGCGTCAGTTCGTCCGCGGCGGTCACGCCGATACACCGGCCGGAGTGGCCGGCTCCGCGATTGGTGCTGGCTTGTCCGCTTCGCTTCTGTAGTTGAAGGCGATGTTGAGCAGCACTGCGGTGATGGTGCCGGCGGCGAGGCCGTTGCCGAGCACCATCTGCACATAGAACGGAAATTTGCTGTAGATGCCGTTCACCAGGATCGGCATCAACCCCATGGTGAGGCCCGCGGCGAGCGTGAACAGGTTGCCGTGCTGGTGAAGGTCAACCTTGCGCAGCTGGTCGATGCCCATCACCGCGATGATGCAGAACACGATGACCGCGGTGCCGCCGACCACCGGGCCGGGGATGGCATTGATCAGGCGTCCGAGCGGGGCGAACAGCGCCAGCAGGATCAGGATCACACCGCTGGCCGCGGTGACGTAGCGCGAGCGCACGCCGGTGGCGCGGACCACGCCGATGTTTTCGCCCGAGGTGATGATCAGCGAGGTGCCGAGGCAGGCGCCGAGCAGCGAAATAATTGCGTCGCCGCGGATCGTCTTCGGCACTTCGGTGCGCACGTCGATGTCCTTGTCGACGGCTTCGGCGATGGCCACGGTCTGACCGGTGGCCTCGGCCATGGAGATGACCGAGAATACCAGCAGCGGGATCGCGGCAACGATGTCGAATTTCGGCATGCCGAACGGAAACAGCGTGGGCACGCTGAGCAACGCGCCGGACATCACGCCGTCGACATTCATGGCGCCGAGCAGCGCTGCCACGATGGTGCCGGCCAAGAGGCCGAACAGCACCGACAATTGACCGAGAATACCGCTCAGCACGCGGGCGAACAGCAACGTGAAGCCGATCGTCGTCAGGGCCAGCAGGATATTCACCGGCGCCGCAAAATTCGGCGAGTTCGGCGCGCCGGTGATGATGCCGCCGTAGACCTTCACCAGATTGATGGCGACCAGCAGCAGCATGGTGCCGATCACCAGCTTCGGGAAGAATTTCAGGCAGCGCGCGAACACCGGCAGCACGATGAAATAGAAGATCGCAGTCAGCATCACCGCGCCGACTGCGGTCTGCACGTCGGTCTGTTGCGCGGTGGTGAGGAAGATCACCACCGGCGCGCCGCCGGGCACCATGATGAAGGGCAGCCGCGCCCCGAATTTCAGCGGACCGAAGCTCTGCAGCAGCGTACCGATGCCGCAAACCAGGAAGGTCGCGCTGATCAGGTTCAGCGTCAGCGCCGGCGAGAAATTCAGCGCACGCGCCACCAGGAAGACCGAGGTGATCGGCGACGCCGCCATCACCAGCACGTGCTGCAGCCCCAGCAGCACCATCTTGCGGGCCGGAAGGATTTCGTCGACGGGCGCGGATAATGCGGTCATGGCTCTCCCCGACGCCAGCCGGAGGCTGACGGTGCGATGAGATCGAACACCAGTGTAATCGATCCAACGCAGGGAAAATGGGCGATGCGCCGTCGCCGAGTCAATCGGCGGGCTGCACAAACTCACGGCGACAACTGCTGGCTAAGGCATCAGGCGCGTTGCAATGGGGCCTGTAGTCGACGGCGAGGAACGGCGCGATGGGGTGCGCCGCGCGGTTATTCAACGATGAGCGTTGCGACCGGTTATTCCGGGATCGGGGCGAAGCGGACGCAGTTACGGCCGTCGTGCTTGGCCTGGTAGAGCGCGCCGTCGGCGCGGCGGCTGAGGTCTGCCAGCACCTCGCCCGGGTCATAGCAGGAGACCCCGATGGACACGGTGATGTTGGGCAATTGCTGGTTTGCCGTACGCGAAAACAAGTGATGTTTTTCCAGCGCCTGGCGCACGTTCTCGCCGACCTTCATCGCACCTTCGACCGGCGTGTTGGGCAGGATGATCGCGAATTCCTCGCCGCCGTAGCGCGCGGCGTGGTCCTGGCCGCGCACGGTCTGCTGCATGGTCAAGGCCACGAACTGCAGCACCTCGTCGCCGACCTGATGGCCCCAGGTGTCGTTGAACTTCTTGAAGTGATCGACGTCGAGCAGCATCAGGCAGAGGTCCTCGCCGCTGTTCATCGCCTCGCCCGCCAGGGTGTTGAGGTTGGCGTCGAAGCAGCGGCGGTTGGAAATGCCGGTCAGCGCATCGATGGTGGCATCGCGGCGGGCATCGTCGAGCGTGCGCTCGAGGGCCTCGATCTTCTCCGCTGAACGCTGCATCCGGATACCCAGGCGATCGGTGCGCTTGGCCATCTCCCCGGTTTCCGAGATCAGGTGCTCCAGGAGCTTGGTCAGATGAGCGAAGCTCATGGTGCGCATGTCGGAGATTTCGTCCTCCACCGGCGCGCGCATGATCTCGTCGGTGACGACCGCATCGAGCAGATCCAGCACTTCCTTGGCCGCTTCCATCACCCGGAGCGATGTCTGGCGCAGAACCTGCTGCTCTTCGGTGGTCGAGAAGAAGCTGTTGTGTAGCTCTTTCAGCGCCGCGCTGTCGAAGCCGCGGCGGTTGGAGATCACGATGTCGATGGTGCGCTGCAGGCTTGGATTGCGACCGCCGTGATATTCATACCAGATGGCGAAATTGTCAGGCGTCGGCGTAATCGAAAACCTTGTCATCGAGGCCATTGCGGCTTCGGCTACCGGATCTATCGTTTCGTTATTCAACTTCATGTCGTGCTCCGGCGGACAAAATAATCCGCTCCCGACCTACGCGCTAACAATGGGCTATCGTGTAACACTCAGGTATCTTCAATAAGCTAATTTCCGCATGCGCCATTTAAATGCGCTCGCTAAAACGATCACGAGGTTAGCAATCAACCTCGCGATGGCCAGTAAAGCTGGTAAAAGTTTACGCGCCTGTGAATGTCGGCTTCCGCGCAGAAGTCTTCGGCGCATATCGTAATCAGCGAACTAACATAAATCCGCTCTGGTTGCGCACACGCGTCAGGCTCTTCCGGGTTGCCGTTATGTTTTCAGGTATTTGCGCGCGCAACGCGAATGCGTCGACTTAAGCGTGCTACGGCGTGAGCGACGCGTGGAACTGGGCGACAAGCGCCGCGCATTCGGCGGGCTTTTCGATCTGCATGAAATGCGTCGCGTCGTGAATGGTCGCAAATCCAAACCCGCCGTCGTCGGCCAGCGCGCGTTCGATGATATTGAACCCGCTGGACCCGCCGGTCGGCGGCAGTCCCGTCACGATCTGTACGGGCAGAGTGACACCACAGATCTTCTCCCATGCGCCGTCGAGATCCTGCATGGCAAAGATGCCGGCCTCGAATTCGCGCGCGCAGGCGAGCTCGAACAATCGCCGGTCCGCATTCCAGCGCAGCGACGACGCGGCCAGCGCCTGTACCGCGTCCTGATCGACGCCGGCGAAAGCGGGACTGCGGCGAAACGACTCGACGAGGTCCTCTACAGTTGGAAATTCCGTGCGACGTTTCGCGGCGCGCTCGGCCAGCGTTCCATTGACCGCCTTGAAAGCGGCATAGCCGGGATGGTCCACAGGCGGCGTCGCCGGCGGTTCGAAGGCGACGATGCCGATCCACGGCGTGGCATGGTCGGATGCGTGCAGCAGCGCGGTCAGCGCGCTCATCGAATGGAAGGCGCCAAGGCTCGGCGCCGGGCCGAGTTCGCCGGCGATGCCGGCCAGGATCATATCAAAGTCACGCACCAGTTGCGGCCAGGGATGCGCGACACCCTGATAGGGACTGCTGCGGCCATGGTGGCGGAAGTCGAACACCACGGTTTCGAAATCCGGAATGAATGCGCCCCAGAAGCTCTGAAAAGCATCGATGGCCAGCCCGTTGCCGTGGCTCGCAATGATCCGCGGCCCGCGTCCATAGACCCGCACGCTGGCGGTCGCGCCATCCTCGAGGCGAATGTCGAAGGCCCGCTCGCCCGGAAAGGTCGGCGCATGCGTCGGCTGGTCTGTCGTCATGGATGTCAGGGACCGCTCTTCCAGGGCATGCACGATCGCATGCAACTGAACTTCTATACGGCCTCACGCTTGGGAGCCAGTTTCACACCGATCCACGTTGAAACGGCCGTGGCGCAGGAAGGCAATCGTCTGTGCGATGGCGGCGGGGTGGTGTGTCAGACCGGTATGGGATGCAGCGACCACGATGTGATCGGCCATGCCGTGCAACCGTGTACTGCGGACCGCAACCATGCCGTCGTTCGGCCGTGGCAGCTTGAAAAAGGATGAGACGGGATTGAGCGTGCGGCGGCCGGCGATGATGCCGAGCGGGTAGTGAGGCCGCGGCAGCGCGCGCAATGCGGCGTCCCCCGCGGTGGTGAGCTGCTGGCCGGCCGGCCCGTAGAAAGCGCGGTACAGACCGAGATGCTTCAGCCGATCCGCAAGTTCGCTGCCGTTGTTCGGCGTGCCGAGCATGACGACGCGGCCATGCCGTGGCGGCGGATACATGGCGAGATAGATCCGGATCAGCAGGCCGCCCATGGAGTGGCCGACGAAATGGATCGGACCTTCGACGCGGTCCGCGAAGGCCGCGACGTCGCTGTGAATGTCGCGCGCCAGCGCAGCCAGCGGCATGCTGCGGCTTGGATAGTCGATATTGAGCGTGGCAAACCCTGCGTGCTTCAGATGGCGTTCGAGCCTGTTCATCGAACGCGCGGTGCGTGCGATCCCGTGCAGCAGCACCACGCCCTGCACGGGACTCATGTTCACGCGCTCCGCCATCCCCGTCCAATCAGGCCACGTCCCGTTCCGCCTGCTCGTCGCCATCCAGTTCGGCAACGTCTTCCTTCGCGACGATGGTCGCAAGCTCTTTGGCCATCACCGTGGCGGCGACGTAGTCGGTTTTGCCGGATCCCAGCAGCGGCAGGGAATCCACCACGCGTATATCGGCGGGTACCGACAGGTCTGACGCGCCCTTCGCCTTGGCCGTGCGCAGCATCGCGGCGCGGTCGGCGTCCTTCTGCGTGGTCAGCAGCACGACGCGCTCGCCCTTGCGCGCATCGGGCAGTGCCACGGCCACCGACATGGCCTGCGGCCACAGCGCTGCGGCGATGCCTTCGACTGCCGAGAGCGATACCATCTCGCCGGCGATCTTGGCGAAGCGCTTGGCGCGTCCCTTGATGGAGATGTAGCCCTGCGCATCGATGGCGACGATGTCGCCGGTGTCGTGCCAGCCGCCGGGCAGCGGCTCCAGCACGCCGGGATTTTCGGCGCGCAGATAGCCGAGCATCACATTGGGGCCGCGCACCGACAGCCTTCCGCCCTCCGCGATGCCGGGGACCGGATCGAGCCTGGCTTCCATCAGCGGCGAGATGCGGCCGACGGTGCCGGGGCGGTTGAACATCGGCGTGTTCATCGCCAGCACCGGCGCGGTCTCGGTCACGCCGTAGCCCTCCAGCACGCGGATGCCGTATTTCTCCATGAACACCTGGCGCGTGCGGTCCTTGACCGCCTCGGCGCCCGCCACCACAAGGCGCAGCGTGCGGAAGTCGTAGGCATGGGCCGAGCGCGCATAGCCGGTGAGGAAGGTGTCAGTGCCGAACAGGATGGTGGCGCCGGTCTGGTAGATCAACTCCGGCACGATGCGGTAGTGCAGCGGCGACGGATACATGAAGATCGGAATGCCGGCGAGCAGCGGCATGATCATTCCTCCGGTCAGGCCGAAGGAATGAAACACCGGCAGCACGTTGAAGACCTTGTCGTTGCCGTTGGCATCGACGCGCGCCAGCGCCTGCGCGGCATTGGCGAGGATGTTGCGATGGGATAGCACCACGCCCTTCGGGGTGCCCTCGGAGCCCGAGGTGAACAGCACCACCGCGGGATCGTTGGCCTCGCGCTTGACCCATGGCGTGGTGCCGGCCAGCAGCCCGCGCAGCTTGTCGCCGAGACCAATCTCGGCGCGCACGTCCTCGAGATAGACGATCTTGGCATCCGGGGCGATCGCCGCGATCAGCTTGTCGAGCTTGCCCTTCTCGACGAAGGCGCGCGACGTCAGCACAGTGCGCACCTGCGCGGCCGTCATCGCGCTCAGCACGCTCACCGGGCCCGCCGAGAAATTTAGCATGGCCGGCACGCGGCCGATGCTCTGCAGCGCCATGAACACCACAGCGACGCCGGCCGAGTTCGGCAGCAACACGCCGACATTCTCGCCGACAAGGGTGTCGACGCGCAGCTTGCGGCTCAGCACCTGGGCGCCGAGAATGAGCTTGCGATAGGTGAGCTTGGTGCCGAGCGCGTCCTCGATGATCGGCTGGCCGGTGTCGCGGTCGCGATAGGCATTGCCCAGCGCCTCGAACAGCGTTTGGTCGAGCATCGCCGATTTCACCATGGCGTCGATCATGACGTCCTGCAGCGCCGCGCCGGCGGCGTTGCGCCGCGCCTTGCCGCGCAAGGCCTCGCCGACCGGCAGCTTGACCGGCGGCAGGATCGAGATGGTGACCTTGGGAAACCAGGCGCGCTTGATCTGGCCCTGCTTGAGGTAGCTGAGATGCGAGCGTTGCGCGCCCTCGATGCGCACCGGCACGACCACGGCGTCGGCCTTGTCGGCGATCATCGCGGTGCCGTCATACACTTTCATGATCGACCCGGTGACGGTGATGCGGCCCTCGGGGAAGATCACGACAGGCTCGCCGGACGCCACCAGCTTGATCAGGTCGCGTGCCGCCAGCGGCTTGCTGGGGTCCATGGTGTAGTGACGGACGAGCTTCAGGAACGGTTTTGCCCACCACGCCTGCGCAATGCCGGTATCCACGGCAAAGCTGGCGTCGATCGGCAGCACGGCATGCAGCAGCGGGCCGTCGATCAGGCTGACATGGTTGGGCGCAATCAGCATGCGCGTGCCCGGCGTCGGCAGGTTCTCGAGCCCGCGCACCTCGACCCGGAACAGGGCGCGGAACAGCAGCGCACCGAAGTCGCGCACGCCTTCCTTGCCCCAGGTCGACATCACGAACCACACCGCGCCGAAGCTGGCGATGGCGAGGCCGAAGAAGATCCACGACACGCCAAGACCCGCGGCCTGCAGCACGTTGCCGGCGGCGATGACCCGGGCGCGCTCGGACGGCGCGCTCCACGCCTGTACGGCGGCAAAAGACGGCACCACGAACAAGCCGCCGCCGAACGCGAAGACGAAGAAGTCGACGAGCATGCGGATGCCTTGCAGCGAGGTCGCAAAGGTCAGCGGGGCGATGTCAGAACCCGTTTCGGCATGGCCGATGGTCCAGGCCAGATCGAGGCCGACCAGGCCCATGACGATGCCGCCGATCGGCACCAGCGCGAGGTTGGGGCGCACATGGCTGAGCTGGGCGGCGAACAGCGATCCTGCGGCGATGCCGATGGCGAACACCGCCAGGCACAGCGTGACGACGCCTTCGGTGCCGCCGACGGTGCCCTTGATGATCGCGGGCAGCAGCGACAGCACCACCGCGCCGACCAGCCAGAACCACGACACGATGACCATGCCGTCCCACAGCCGCGGTTCGGCGCGCAGCGACTTCAGCAGCCGTACCGTCGAGGTCCACGGATTGCGCGTGATCTCCAGGTCCGGGGCCGAGGGCGCGGTCGCCGGGATGCGCGACGCAAATGCCCAGCACAGCACGGCAAGCGCCACTACGGCCGCAGAGATCCATCCCATATGGGTCGACGCCGAGACGAACAGCCCGCCCAGCACGGTGCCGATCAGGATCGCCATGAAGGTCGCGCCTTCCACCAGCGCGTTGCCGGTCGACAATTCGGCCGTCGACAGCTGATCGGGCAGGATGCCGTATTTCACCGGGCCGAACAGCGCGGCGACGATGCCGAACAACGCCAGGGCCACGAACAACAGCGGCACCGAATGCAGGAAGAAGCCGGCGGCGGCGAAGCAGGCGGCAAAGATCTCGGCGAATTTCAGCCGGCGCGCGACGACGGACTTGACGTATTTGTCGGCGATCTCGCCGCCCAGCGCCGAGAGCACGAAGAACGGAAAGATGAATACGGCGCCGGCGACGGTCACAAGCGAGTCGCCGTGGCCGGAGGCCACGCCGTACAGGATCATGATGACCAAGGCGTTCTTCAGCACGTTGTCGTTCAGGGCGGAGCAGAACTGGGCCCAGAAGAGCGGGGCAAAACGCGAAGACGACATCAACTGCTTGATCATATTCGTTCCTCTGAAATTCTCGGCGCCAACCAACAATGCATTGGGTTTAAAATTACCTATGCGTCATCCGGCGCGGCGCGGAATGCACAACACATCGTTAAGGAATTCGGCGTCATGCGCGCTCGTTGCTTAACAGTTTCTCAGTGCGTGCTTCTTCGATGCGGTTGATCATGCGGCCGGCTTCGTGAACGTCGCGAACGTTCTTGGCCAGCGTGAAGCAGGTCTGCACCACCATCAGCATGCCCATGGCGAAATAGGCGCGGACCCACCAGTCCAGCGGCAGCGCGGCGATGCCGCCGCCGACCATCAGCACGGAGGCCGCGAAGGAGATGTAGCTGAAATTGACTCATGCGCTGGTGGGGCGTTCGAGATGGGGCGTCGAGGTGAGTGACATGATGCGTCCTTTCGGGGATGTGAGTTGGTGTCGGATCGGCGTTGGATGTTCAGAATGACGCGGCTTGCGACGACGCCGTGATCATCGGCATGGCGGCCATGGCGCGCAGGCGGGCCATGACGTCCTCAGTGCGGACGGCGAGGGGAGCGCCGAACCCTTCGCGCGACAGTTGATCGATCTGCCGGTCGACGGCGGGCGACATGGCCTCGCGGATCGCCTGGGCGTCGCCATTGTCGGCGTAGATCTGCGCCAGCGTCGCCTCGGCTTCGGACAGGCGGTCAAGGCCGCCGGCCGTCATGGCGGTGGAGTTCAGTGCGCTGCCGACCCGCGCGAGGCGGCGGCCGCGATCAAGATCCGCCAATCTCCGGCGCTGTGCATCGACCTCGCGCCGCGCCAGCGCCATCTCGCCTTGAAAGCGCGCCGACGCATCGGCCGATGCGGCGATCTCTGTCCGGATCGCGGCAACCGTCTCGGCCGCCGACTGGGCCAGGTCGTCACGACCGGCCCGGATGGCTTCAACGGCACGGCTTTCGAGATCGTCGACCTTCGCGATCAGCCCGTCGCGGCGGCTGGTCTCCCGTGCGTCCTCGGCGACGGCGATCGCCAATGCCCGCCGGGCGGTCGTATGGGCCGCGCCGGCCGCGGCAATTGCGCGATCAAGGCTCGACAGCGTCGGTCGCGGCGCACGCAGCGCCCCGAACAGCATGTCGGCGATGGTGGTGAGGAGTTCACGCATGATGGCTCTCCGTTCGAATCGTCACGACACGTCGCGCAGCGTGCGCATTGCGCCGCGGATGCCGAGCGGATCGAAACCTTTGCGTCGGTGGCGCGGTGCTGCGTCCGGCAGCATGTCGGCCACGTCGCAGGCCCGCGCCAGCCGGTCGACCGGGGCGGCCAAAGCATGACGTGTCGCGTCCGCGACATCCGCCATCACATTTCGGATCAGGCCGACAGCGCCGCGCGCCAGATCCATGGCATCGGCAACGAAGGTATGGGCAAGGCTCGATATGACCGTTTGCATTTCGCGTTCCTCCGGTTAAATTGAACAACGTTCAAATTGGTACGACGAAAATGAACATTGTTCAAGATGAATCTCTGCGTGATCGCAAAAAAAGTCGCCGCCGCGATCTGCTGCTTGAGCTCGCAGGCCATATGATCGCCGCTAACGGATTGAGATCATTGAAGGTTCGCGACGTGGCGAGCGCCGCGGGCTGCTCGATCGGCAGCATCTACAACGAGTTCGGCGACTTCGATGGCCTGATTTTGACCATCAGCCGCCGCACCATCCGCGCGTTGGCGGCCCGTCTATCGGACGTGTCCGACGCCGATCCGGTGACGCAGCTCTACGGCCTAGCCGACGGCTATCTCAGCTATGCCACCGAGCACGGCAATCTGCTGCGCGCGCTGTTCGAGCACCGCATGGAAGACGACAAGCCGTTTCCCGACGACCTGCTCGAGATGGTGATGCACACCTTCGCCCTCATGCACGCCCCGCTGGTTCGGCTGTTGCCGGACCGCGATTCCGTCGAGATCGCGCTATTGGCCCGCGTGATGTTCTCCGCCGTCCACGGCATCATCTCGCTGGGGCTCGAGGAGCGTTTGGTGGCGGTGCCGCCGGACAGCCTGCGCCTGTTGGTCCGGCATTTCGTGAAGACGCATCTGATCGGCATCGGGATCGTTGTGCCGGAGTAGGGCAACGATATCGAAGCGCGCATGCCAAGCAGGTCCTTGGTCCAACCCCTTTGTCATCGGTACGCGCTGCAGAAAGATTTCCGCGAAGAGCTATTGCCACATCGAGCCAATGTCGACGCAGTTCCGATATATTCAGTCTCAAGCCCAACGTGACGCGCAATCGGATCTGTCACGCCGGCAATGACGAGCCCGGAGGCCCCTCTTGTGATCACGACGTGGCTGTTCGCCAAAGGCTGCAAGCCCTGCTCCGCGTATCGCAGCATCCAGCGCGCGTAGCCAAAGCGATAGTCGTGATTGCCGGGACACATGACAACTCCATCGACCGCCGGCAGCTTCTGAAGCGGCTGGACGTCCGACAAGCGGCAACAAAATTCGGTCTCATGCTCCGCTCCCGTGTTGGCAGGCAATACCGGCAGCCGTGCCGACAAGGCACGGCTGCCGGTCAGGCAGTGCGAAGCCCGTTACGTGAGAACGGACGCCTTGAAGCCAGTTGCGGCCTCCACGGCGCGTTGTAGCAAAGCCGGGGTCGAAACCGCCTGATGGTCCAAACGTGGCGTGTAGTGCCCCTCCAGTTTCGCCGCCTCTTCATCAGTCAAAGTGATCGTGAGTGCAGCAACAGCGTCGTCGATGTGTCTACTCTGGAGCGCTCCAACAATCGGCGCCGCGACCACCGGATTGCGACGTAGCCAGGCTAAGGCGATCTGTGCCTGCCCGACACCGCGCGCCGCTGCGACGTCGCTCACTGCATCGATGATCGCGCGATCGCTACCTGCTGTGATGTCGTCCTGCTTGGCGCCCTCGGGCTCGGCCTGCGAACGGGTGGTCGTTTCGGCCCACGGCCGAGCCAGGCGGCCGCGGGCCAGTGGGCTATAGATCATCGTCTGAACACCCTCGTCGATGCAGAGCGGCTGCATTTCGCGCTCTTGTTCGCGCGCGACAAGATTGTAATTATTCTGCATCGAGACGAACCGCGTCCAGCCGTTCGCCTTCTGAAGATGAAGAGCTTTGCTGAATTCCCAGGCCATCATGGACGATGCGCCGAGATACCGGACCTTGCCCGCTTTGACGAGGTCATGAAGGGCTTCGAGGGTTTCTTCCCACGGCGTCAGCTGATCGCGCCGATGGATCTGGTACAGGTCGATGTAATCGGTGCCCAGCCGCCGCAGACTGTGGTCGACCTCCGCCATGATAGCCTTGCGTGAGAGCCCGATGGCATTAGGGCCGTTTCTGGTGGCGGCGGAGACCTTGGTGGCAATGACAACCGCGTCGCGATTGGCAAAATCCCTGATCGCCTGACCCAAAATCTCCTCGCTGCCGCCATTTGAATAGAGATTTGCCGTGTCGAAGAAGTTGATGCCGCGCTCGAGCGCGTGGCGGATCAGCGTCCGGCTATTTTCTTCATCCAGCGACCATGCCGGATGCCCGCGCGTTGGGTCGCCAAAACCCATGCAACCGATGCATATCGGCGACACATCCAGGCCGGTTGATCCCAATTTAACGAAATTCATCGCCCCCTCGGCAGTTTGCTATAAATGGATAGCTCTCCGGATATTTAGCGGAGAACTCTCCGGTTAGTCAAGGGTGATGATGGTTGAAGACGACAGGCTCCGCACGGACGCACGGCTGAATCGGGACCGCATTCTTGATGTGGCGCGTGATGCGCTGGCCGCTGATCCGAACGCTTCGCTGAATTTGATCGGCAAGACGGCCGGCGTGGGCGCGGGCACGCTTTATCGCCACTTCCCCAGCCGCGAAGCCCTGGTGTTGGCCGTGTACCGGAAAGAGATCGATGCCCTGGTGGCGCTGGCGCCTCAGTTGTTGAACGACCATCCGCCGCTGGCGGCGCTTCGCCTATGGTGCGATCGGGGTGCGCAATTTGCCCGGATGAAGCGTGGTATGGCCGATACGCTGCAGGCAGTCATTTCGGACCAGGATTTTCAGGAAACCTACCGACCGATAGTGCAGGCGGTCGGCGACTTGATGAAAGCTTGCGAGGGCGCCGGCGACATTCGGCCGGGCATAAATCCCGAAGACGTTTTGGCCCTGATGTCGTGCCTCTGGCGACTTCCGCCGACCGCCGCCGGCGAGGATCAGGCAAAACGTATCTTGGGCCTGATATTTCGCGGCCTGGGGGCAAGAGACTGAACAGACTTTGTCCCGGTTGTGCAGCCGGTCTCGCCACGGCGTGCAGGCACACGCCGAATACAGCAGGCAAGAGCGACAAAGAATGAAAGGTGCTATGATGCCGCCTTGAGCTTGTCTGAAACATTTGCGCCCAAGTTTGCTGATTGCCCCCGTATCGCGTCGCGTCGTTCACGGTTGGTAAGCTGATTGTTGATACTTATCGGAAAATATTATTCCGATTTGAGGTCCAGATGATTTTGCTCAGCCGCTTTAAGATCCGCACAAAGCTCGCCAGCATGGTGGCCGTTTCTGCCATCGCGGCCTGTGCCATCATTGCCGTCTCATCCTCACTCAGCCAGAAGCGCATGCGGGAAGACCGGATCGCCCAACTGCACACCGCCACGGACATGATCGTCGGCTTGGCGCAATCGCTGCAGGACGACGTTGTCGCCGGCAAGCTCACGCTGGCTGAAGCAGAAATTCAATTTCGCACGCGTGGCGGGCGCATGCGGTTCGACAAGGACCAAGGCTATGCCGTCGCCTATCGGATCGCCGATAACGCCGTGGTCATGAATGCGGTCAATCCCAAAATCGAAGGCCAGATCACCGGCACGAAGGATTCAAAAGGCCTGCTGGTTTCGCGCGCCGTGGTCGAAGCCGGCACGCGCAGCTCCGAAGGCGGCACGGCGTCCTACTTCTTTCCGCGTCCAGGCCAGACCGAAGCCGTCGAAAAGCTCGTCTATGCTCGTGAATTCAAGCCCTGGAACATCGTTGCCGGCGTTGGGCTCTACGTCGATGATCTCGAAGCGGATGTGAATGCTCTGATAATCAAACTCGGCGCGGTCGGCGCCGGCGTGCTGGCATTGATGTCGCTGATGTCGTGGCTGATTGCCCGCGACGTGTTGGGTGCCCTGAAACGACAACAGAACCGCATGCAGAGCATCGCCACCGGCTCGCTCGATACCTCGGTCGAGGAAACCGATCGCGGCGATGAAATCGGCCGCATGGCCGAGACGCTGGAAATGCTGCGCCAGACTGCGCTGACCGCCCGCCTGCTCGAGGCTCAACAGACTACGCTCAAGCAGCTCGGCGAGACCGAAAAGCGCGATGCTCTGATTGCCCTCGCTAACCGTTTCGATGCCTCGGTCGGCCAGTTGGTCGGGCTGATGGCCTCAGGCTCGACCGAGTTGGAAGCAACCGCCCAATCGATGACCAGTACGGCCGACCGCACCAACGACCAGGCCAACGTCGTGAGCACGGCGGCTTCGGAGGCCAGCAGTCGCGTGCAGACCGTTGCTGCCGCTGCCGAAGAACTGTCGTCCTCGATCGTTGAGATCAGCCGCCAGGTCGCGCAATCCGCCAAGATCACCGGTCATGCCGTCGACAGCGCACGCCGCACGGACACTATCGTTCGCGCCCTCGCAGATGGCGCCCAGCAGATCGAGCACGTTGTCGAACTGATTTCCAGCATCGCCAGCCAGACCAATCTGCTCGCCCTGAACGCGACGATCGAAGCCGCCCGCGCCGGCGATGCCGGCCGCGGCTTTGCGGTCGTGGCCTCCGAAGTGAAGAGCCTGGCTGGCCAGACCGCGGACGCGACCAAGGAAATCAGCAGCCGAATCGCACAGATCCAGGCGGCGACCAAGGAAGCTGTCGACGCGATCCAGGGCATCACGGCAACCATCGAAGAAGTCAGCGCCATCGCTACGACGATCGGCTCTGCGATTGAAGAGCAGGGTGCGGCCACCGCGGAAATCGCCCGCAACGTCACCCAGACTGCGCAGGCCACCCAGGAAGTTACAACCAACATCGGCGGCGTCAGTGCTGCCGCACACGAAACCGGCGGTGCGGCGAGCATGGTGCTCAGCGCCGCCTCAGGCCTGTCGAAGCAGGCCGAGCAGTTGTCTGGCGAAGTGAACACCTTCCTGGCTGGTGTCCGGGCCGCCTGATGCGTCACTACCCTTGCCGCGGGTCCGATAAAGCGGACGAGAACAAACGGTGATGAACAGCTGAGTGCGCTGAAGTGCTGTTTTTCGGACGCTTCAGAACGGCTTGAACAGCCTAGTTGGTGCCCCTGGCCGGAATCGAACCAGCACTCCTTGCGGAACTCGATTTTGAGTCGAGCGCGTCTACCAATTCCGCCACAGGGGCATCGGACGCGGATGTCGGGCAGGGTGCCGTCGGGCCGGGTCGCGAAGCGGGCGGAATATAGCGGGCGGGCCGGGTGGGTCAACCGGCGCTTTCGGGCCGGGCTGCGCCGTGCACACCCCAGTGTGATCGCGCCTGCCTCGACAGCCCGGGGGCGCCGGGATAGGACCCGTCTTTGACCGGGAGATTGCCGTGACCGCCGACGCCGTCCCAACATCCGTGCCGCGCGGTGCCGCGTCGAATCCAGCGCTGATGGCCGCGCTGGTGGTGGCCGTCATCGCGGCAGCGACCTTGGCGGGGGCGTGGTTCTTCCAGCTGGTGCTCGACATCAAGCCGTGCCCGCTCTGCCTCGAACAGCGCTATGCCTATTATCTCGCGATTCCGCTGGCCGTACTGGTGGCGATCGCGGCGGCCCGCGACGCGCCGCGCGGGGTCGTCGTGGCCGGGCTCGTGCTGTTGGCGCTGGCAGCGCTGGGCAATGCCGTGCTGGGCGGCTACCACGCCGGCGTCGAATGGAAATTCTGGCAGGGGCCGACCGATTGTTCGGGGCCGATCGTCGATTTCGGCCGCGCGGGCAGCCTGCTGCAGCAGCTCGACACCGTGAAGGTGATCCGCTGCGACGAGGTTCAGTTCCGATTTCTCGGCCTATCGCTGGCCGGCTACAACGTGCTGATCTCGCTGTTGATGGCCGCGGTGGCGGCCTGGGGCGCGGTGCGGACGACGCGCTAGGGCTAGTCGTCGATGTCGTCCTGTGCCTTGCCGAACAGGTGCACGATGCCCGGCGTCACGATCGACACATAGACGAAGCGCGACAGATGATGTGCGCCGACGAAGATCGGGTCGATATGCAGGGTCAGCGCCAGCGCCAGCATGGCGTCCATGGCGCCGGGGGCGAAGGCGACCACGACGTCGCTGAGCTTGACCGTGGTGGTCAGCGCGATCACGGCCACGAAGGCCGACGAGATGGTGATCGCCACGGCGAACGAGCCCAGCGCGGCCCAGAGGTGGCTGAGGATGGTGCGCGGGCTGATCTTGCCGAAGCGCGAGCCGATCAGGCTGCCGATCCCCACCAGAGCGGCGATATAGCCCCATTGCGGCAGCGTGCCGTGGATCCAGCCGAGGCCGTGCAGCACCGACGACGCCATCATCGCGCCGAACATCCAGCTCGCCGGAAACCGGATCCAGCGCATCAGCAGCGACACCGCGACGGCGGCGGCGGCCAGTTCGGCCAGCGCCAGCGGCGCCGCCTCCGGGCCGCGCGACGGCAGTGGGCCGTGGGCCATTAGCCCGGTGGCCGCCAGCAGCATCGGCACGAAGCCGGTGAGGATGATCACGCGAAAAATCTGCACCACGGCGATCCCGGGCACGTCGGCGTTGCGCTCGGTGGCCAGCATGATGATCTGCGACAGCGCGCCGGGGCTGCCGGCCAGCAGCGCCGAGGTGCGGTCCCAGGCGTGGACCCGTTGCAGATAGAGGCTGCTGCCGAAGGTCGAGCAAAAGGTGGCTGCGGCGAGCAGCGCGATGGTCAGGGGATAGGCGCCAAGGTTCTTGACCATTTCCGGCGACACCATGGAGCCCAACGACAGGCCGAGGGTCATCAGGATGACGTGGGCCAGCGGCTGCGGCAGCCCGACCGGGCGCCCGGACACACCGGTCACGGCGACCGCGATCATTGCCCCGGAGATCAGCCCGCCCGGCAGTTCGGCCCCATAGAACAGCGCCGCGCCGAGCGTGCCGACGACGAGCGTTTCAAGAGTGGTGCGGATCTGCAGGCGGCTGGGTAAGTGAAGGGGCATTGTGCGGGCGGCTTGAGGAGCCCGCTTTATGCCAAAGTTGCGCCGAAGCTACAAATGGTCATCGGCCGCCTGGTCGTCGTTCAAACAAAGCACGGTCATGGCCGAGACGCGCCCGGCCATGACCGTTTGGTGACGGCCTAGTTGGCCTTCGACGTTTTCTTGCACTCGGAGCGGAATTTGCGCCGCGCGGTGCCGTGCAGGCCCTTGGCATCGGCCTGCTTCGAGCAGTCCAGCGATGCCGCGGTGCGCGGCTTTTCGGCCTTGGTATCGGCCGGGGCGGCTTTGGCCGCAGGCGTCGTCGGGGTGGTCGCCGCCGGCGTCTGCGCGACGGCGGCGCCGGCCAGCATGAATGACACGGCGGCGGCGGCGGCGAGACGTGAAGCAATTCGGATCATGGAGGCACCTTTGTTATTTGAGCAATGCCGACACCGTCGCGCCGGGCGGCTGAACGGCGGGTGAATGAAAGCCGACTTGCTATCGCGATCATTTTTCGATGAGATAGCAGATGCCGTTGCTCGCATCGGCCCGCGCGACGATCAGGTCGACGCCCATTTGTGTCTTAACATTTCCAGCTCGGAGAAAACGAGATGCCGATCCCGATGACCTTTACCAGATATGTCGCCTGTGCAGCGACCGCCGCTGGCTTTGCCTTGCTCGCCTTCAGCCCGGCGCATGCGCTCTCGATGTCCGAGTGCAGCGCCAAGTACAAAGCTGCGCAGACCGCAGGCACGCTGAACGGACAGAAGTGGAATGACTTCCGCAAGGCCGAATGCGGCACAGTTGCCGCAGCAACGCCGGCCGCGGCTCCTGCAGCCACGGCAGCCGAAGCCAAGCCCACGGAAGCCAAACCGGCCGTAACAAAGTCGGCGGCAGCAACGCCCGCCGCTGCGCCGGTCGCGACCGGACCGGCCAGCTTCCCGTCCGCCGTCGATGCGAAATACGCCAAGGAGACGCCCGGCAAGGCGCGCTTGCACACGTGCCTCGACATGTACAACGCCAACAAGTCCGGCACCGGCAATGGCGGCTTGAAATGGATCCAGAAGGGCGGCGGCTACTACAGCGAGTGCACCAAGAAGCTGAAGGGCGCGGCCTGACGCGCCTTGTTGCGACGTCGATGCACGCCGCAGGGCGCGCCGGCATTGTTACCTGGCCATGATAACGAAGCAGACTTCCCGGACCGGGAAGTCTGTTTTTTCATGCAATGCTGCCCTGCAGGCTGTCGCGTGATGATGTCGGTCCAGCAATCCAAAAATTAACGTTGATCACATAGCGTGCAGTGCAGCGGCGTTTTGCTGCGCGCCTTTTTTAAGACTTTTGAAACGTGCGGATAGTGATGCAAATCGGATTTCAGTGTCGCGTCGGAAGTTTGCTGACTGGATCGTTTCTCGGCCTCACCGCGGTCGTGGTGGTTCTGCTCGGCGTTCAGCTCACCAAGGACTGGCGCGAGATGGACGCGGCCGGGCGCCTCGTCACCCTCGCCGAGGCCGATCGTACGGTCTTCAACACCATGCAGGTCCTGCGCAATTCGCGCGGCGAAGTGCAGACGGCGCTGCTGAACCTCGACGATCCCGTGGCAAAAGTGCTGGAGCTGAAAGCGCGGGCGACAATGAAATTCACCGAGGCCGCAGCGGTGCTGCCGCGCCTCGGCGGCGCCGCACTTGATCGCGTGGTCGGCGATCTGCAGCAGCGCTGGGGCGAGGCCGCGCGCAACTGGGATCAGCTGCAGTCCGCGGCCGCGACAAAACCCAAAGCAAGCCGCAGCGTCGCCGACACCGACGTCTGGTACAAGTCGATGAGCGGCGTGCTGGACAGCC
Organism: Tardiphaga sp.; assembly: GCA_040512975.1. Classification (GTDB taxonomy): domain Bacteria; phylum Pseudomonadota; class Alphaproteobacteria; order Rhizobiales; family Xanthobacteraceae; genus Tardiphaga. Next base: position 31,380 of record JBEVEC010000001.1, read on the forward strand.
TGAGCGACGCATCGATGAGCGTTGCGTCCGAAGCACGCATTGCGGACCCCTATGTCGCCGAACTCGTCGGCGTGCGCCAGATGGCCTGGAGCGTCCGTGAGGCGACCGGAAGCGAATGTTCGTCGCTGCGGTCCACCATCGCGGCGAATGAGGTCCTGTCGTCCAAGAACGTCGCCACCATCGGGCGCGTGCGCGGCGCCGGCGAACAGGGCTGGAGCTATCTGAAGGGCGTTATGGCCCGTCCCGGCATGCCGACGCCGCTCACTGACGTGGTCTCGGCTGCCGCGCAGGGCTACGACGGCTTCATGGCGCAGCGCGACGACGTCTATCGCCAGCTCGGCAAGGGCACGGCCCCCGTGACGCCGGCGCAGTGGACCACCATGTGCAATGCGCCGTTCGAGCCGATCCTCGCCATCGCGCTGAAAGCGCTCGATCTGATGCAACAGCGCGCAGAAGGCCAATATGCCGACGCACGCTTCGCCTTCTATGTCACCATTTTGGCGACGCTGCTGGCGCTGTCCGGCGCGGCGCTGGTGCTGCGGCTGATCCGCCGTCGCGTGCTGCATCCGGTGCGCGCGCTCAGCCAGGCGATCGGGCATCTTTCCCGACACGAATATGCCGAGCCCGTCCCACAGGTCGGCCAGTCCGACGAATTTTCCGCCATGGCCGAAACCCTCGAGGCACTGCGCCAGGGCACCATCCGTTCCGAGCAGGCCAATGCCGAGCGCGAAGCGGCGCAGGCCGAGGACGTCGCGCGTGCCACGCGCCTCGGCGCGCTGTGCCGCGAATTCGAGGCCTCGGTGGGCCGCACGCTGAATACGGTGGCCAAGGCCAATCACAAAATGGTCGCCGCCGCCGAGGCAATGACCGTCACCGCGGGCGATGCCACCCAGCAGACCGACCAGATTGCCCGTGCCGTGCAGCAGGCCGCCGAAAGCATCAATTCGGTTGCCGGCGCATCGGAGGAAATGCGGACCTCGCTGGCCGAGGTCTCCACCAAGGTCGAGCAGTCCTCGAAACTGTCGGCTGCGGCCGTCAGCGACGCCGCCGCGACCAATCGCGAGGTCGGACGGCTGGCGGGTGCCGCCGCCGAAATCGGCCAGGTGGTCAACGTCATCAGCACCATCGCCGCACAGACCAACCTGCTAGCGCTCAACGCCACCATCGAAGCGGCGCGCGCCGGCGCGGAAGGCAAGGGTTTCGCCGTGGTCGCCGGCGAGGTGAAGTCGCTGGCGTCGCAGACCGCGACGGCGACCCAGCAGATCACGCTGCAGGTCTCGGCGATCCAGGGAGCGACGGAATCGGCGGTGTCGGCGATGGACGCCATCGGCGCGCGCATCCGCGAGGTCGACGGGCTGGCCGGCTCCATTACCCAGGCCATCCAGGGCCAGGTCAACGCCATGAACGAGGTCTCGCGCAACGCCCAGGAAGTGGCGCTGCTGACCGACCGCGTGTCGACCCAGCTCGGCGCGGTGCGCAACGCCGCCGCGGGCACCGTGAGCGCCGCGGGTCAGGTGCGCCAGACCACCGACGAACTCGGCCGCCAGTCCGGCCATCTGTCGCTCGAGATCGAACGCTTCATCGCCGGCATCAGGTGAGCGTGAAGAGCTTTGAAAACACCTGCGCAGGCCCTATCAAGGCGCGATGCCCGCGCCGCCTGATGTATCCGCATCGGCGCCACGCCTGTGTCGTTCCTGTCGACGCCTTGTGGAGCCCCGATGATCGCCAGCCTGTGTCTGATCCTGCTGTGCCAATTGGCCGGCGAGATTGTCGTGAAGGGTTTCGCGCTGCCGATGCCCGGGCCGGTGGTGGGCATGATGCTGCTGCTGATGCTGCTTCTGCTGCGCGACCGCGCCAGATGGGTCGCGCGTGGGCCACTGCAGGGTGAAGGCGTCGAGACCGCGTCCAAGGGACTGCTGGCGCATCTGTCGCTGCTGTTCGTGCCGGCCGGCGTCGGCGTGGTGCAGAAGCTCGACATTCTCGCCGACCATGGCGCGGCGATCGCGGCCGTGCTGGCGATTTCCGTTGTCGTGACGCTGCTGGTCACCGTGGGCACGTTTCTACTGATCAGCAAATGGATGATGCGCGGCCGGGGCGTGTCATGAGCGGCGATCCGTTCTCGCTCTGGGTCTATCTCTCGCAGCAGCCGTTGCTGTGGCTGACGGTGACGCTGCTGGTCTATGCCACCGCCGACGCGGTGTCGCTGGCGACCGGGCGGCACCCCCTTGCCAACCCGGTGCTGCATTCGATCTGGATCGTGGCCGTGTTCCTGCTCGTCACCGGAACGTCCTACACGACCTATTTCAGCGGCGCGCAATTCGTCCACTTCCTGCTCGGTCCCGCCACCGTGGCGCTGGCCGTGCCGCTGTATGAAAACCGCCGGATCGTGGCGGCGGCCATCGTGCCGATGCTGGTGGCGCTGGTGGTCGGCTGCGCCACGGCGATCGTATCGGTGGTGCTGCTGGCGCAGGCCTTCGGACTGTCGCATCCGCTGGTGTTGTCACTGGCGCCGAAGTCGGTGACGGCGGGCGTCGCCATGGGCATCAGCCAGTCGCTCGGCGCCGATGCCTCGCTGACGGCGATCGCCGTGATCCTGACCGGGATCATAGGCGCGATGATCGTGACCCCGCTGATGAACCGGATGGGCATTACCGACTATCGCGCGCGCGGTTTCGCCGTGGGCCTTGCATCGCACGGCATCGGCACCGCGCGGGCCTTCCAGGTCGATGCGGTGGCCGGCGTGTTTGCCGGTATCGCGATGAGCCTCAACGCGCTGGTGACCTCGCTGCTGGTGCCGCTGGCCGTCACCCTGCTGGTGCATTGATGGGCATTGGTCGCCCGCGGCCGCGCCAGCGCGGTTGTGATGTCAACCGGATGGAGCGCACGATCAAAGGTCGTTAGGGTCGCCGCATTCGATTTGAGAGTTAGCCGGTCATGATCACGTTGATGCAAGGCGCGCTGGGGTTGGCTTCGGGCGCGCTGGTCGGTTTTTCCCTGGGGCTGGTCGGGGGCGGGGGCTCGATCCTGGCGGTGCCGCTGATGGTCTATGTGGTCGGCGTCCCCGATGCCCATGTGGCGATCGGGACCAGCGCCATTGCGGTCGCCGCCAATGCCGCGGTCAATCTCGGCAATCACGCGCGCGGCGGCAATGTGCACTGGTCATGCGCCCTGGTGTTCGCGACCACGGGCATCCTCGGCGCGTTCGGCGGTTCGGTGCTCGGCAAGCAGGTCGACGGGCAGAACCTGCTGGCGATGTTCGCGGTGCTGATGCTGGTGATCGCGGCGCTGATGCTACGTTCGCGATCGACGGTCGGCGAACAGCGCGTCGCGATCGATTGGTCGAACACGCCGGCGCTGCTTGGCCTCGGCCTTGTCACCGGGACGCTGTCCGGTTTCTTCGGCATCGGCGGCGGCTTCCTGATCGTGCCCGCCCTGATGCTGGCGACGGGCATGTCGATCATGAGCGCGATCTCGTCGTCGCTTGTGGCGGTCACGGCGTTCGGCCTGACAACGGCCACGAGCTATGCGTGGTCCGGGCTGATCTCGTGGTGGCTGGCGTTGGTGTTCATCATCGGCGGCGTCGCCGGCGGCATTGTCGGGACCGGCTCGGCGCGGCGATTGTCGCTGCGGCGCGGCGCGCTGAACACGGTTTTTGCGTCTATCATTATCGTCGTGGCGCTCTATATGTTGGCGCGGAATATCTACGTGACCTGAGGGGCGGATCCGCGCCGTCGGAGGACATCATGACCGCGCAAGATTATGCTTCCCGCCCTGGCATCCTCGATCTGACGACGCGCCGCGGCGCGCTCGGCCTGCTCGGCGGTGCGCTTGTGTTGGGCGCCGGCGGTGTGGCCCGTGCCGCGACAGGCGGCGAGCAGGCTGACGAGGTACTCAACGAGGCCTCGGTGCTGCGCGATCCGGATATCCCGGTGGCCGGCAACGCCCAGGGCGACATCACCATCGTCGAATATTTCGACTTCCAGTGCCCCTATTGCCGCAAGCTCGCGCCGGACCTGCAGGCCGTGGTCAAGGACGACGGCAAGATCCGCATGGTGTTCAAGGATTGGCCGATTCTCGGACCGGTGTCGGTCTATGCGTCCAGGCTGGCTTTTGCGACCAAATACCAGAACAAGTTTATCGAGGCGCATGACGCATTGATTGCGAATGACGGCCGTTTAACTGAAGCCGTGGTGCGCGAGCGCCTGGCCGCGGCCGGCGTTGATGTGGATCGTGCGGTGGCCGATCTGCAGGCCAATCAGGAGGCGATCGCCGCGACGCTGAAGCGCACCGACGTGCAGGCCTCGGCCTTCGGCTTTAACGGCACGCCGGCCTTCATCATCGGCAAGTTTCGCGTTCCCGGTCCGCTCAGCAAGGAGCAGTTCGGCCAGGCGGTGGCCGACGCGCGCAAGGCCAACGCAAAGAAGTAGTGGTGGCGTTTTTCCTCCCTCTCCCGCTCTTGCGGGGGAGGGCCGGGGTGGGGGAAGCCACAAGGGAGGCTGCCGTTGTGGCGCCCCCTCCCTAACCCTCCCCCGCAAGCGGGAAAAGGGACACGCTGTGCTGGGGGCGCGGATCCTGACAAATTCTCAACCGTCACCACAACGAAAAACGCCCCCGCTGATGCGAGGGCGTTTCGATTTCGGCTACAGCCGATCGCCTTACTTCTGCGACAGCTTGATCCAGTCCTGTCGGGTCCGGGCCTTCAGCGCCTGCCAGTTCTCTTCCGCGACGTCCCAGTTGACGATGGTCCGGCGCTCCTGCGCGACTTGGCCATTCGCCACGGTCGAGGTCGACATGGAGTCGTAGATGTAGACGCCCAATCCGAGCACCAGGGCGCCCAGGATCATTCCCAGCAACGTTCGCATGACAAAGCCTCCATTGAGTTCAAACAACGTGATCCAATATCAATGGTTCCTTGGGGCGCGAGTGAGGCCTCGGAGCCCCACCGCCGCCATAATGCAGGCTCACCGCTGGCGTCATCGGTGAGGCCGGCTGCCTCGCATTGGGCGGGGCAGGCGGCAAGTGCATTCTCGAAGGGGTGAGTTCGTCGCCGTCCACGACAGTCTGCGTCTGCCGGCGCTCGGCCAGATGGATTCCCATCCCCGGTTGCAGCGCCACGCGTTTTCACGGCGTTGGCTGAGCGCTCTTCTTCTCCTAACCATCGCGTCGACGTTTCTGATCCTCGGCGCCTTGCGCACGCTGGGCACGCGCGCGCATTTTGCCGCCGCGCCTGCCTTATTCCGCCCCGCATCTGCATTAGAAGCCCGTCGCGGCGATCGGCTGGTCGCCGATCGACATTCCGCTGCTGCCAGCACCACGCGCGTTGAGCAGCTGGATGACAAGGGACTGGCGACCAAGCCATTCACCCATGTGATCGCACGGCTGACCGACGCGTTGCCGCTTCCGGGGACGGCTTCCAACGATGCCAGCCGGTCGGGCGGCGCGCTGCCCGGCGAGATTCTGACGGGCACGTCGGCACCGCCGGAGATGCCGCCCAGCGCCACGGCCTATGCCGCGCCTGAGGCTGCGGCCGGCGTGGCCGTGCTGGAAGGCGAGGCGCTCAATTCCTCGATTATTGTCGAGCGTCCGACGCGGCCAGTCAGCGCGCCGCGCGTCGTCATCGCCAAGCCCGCCGATACCCTGCCGCAGATCCTGCAGGCGCTGCGTGTTGCTGCCGGAGAGGTCGAAGCGATCTCCGCGTTGCTCGCACCCAAGGGCTGGTTCAAGGCCAAGGCCTTTGCCGGCGGCGAGAAGATCACCGTGGTGGTCGACGACGATGATGATGCCCAGCGCGAAATCCATCCTCTGAAGGTCAGCATCGAGCGATCAGGCGCGCCGCCAGTGGCGATCGCCCGCAGCGATGATGGACGCTTCATGCCGGTGGCGTCGCTCGACACCGCCGGCCAGCGAAGCATGTCAACCGCAGCGGCGAAGGTCGCACCGGCGCGCCCGGCGTCCGGCGCCAGCGTGCGGGACGCGCTTTATGCGATGGCAAAGGCCAATGGCATCAATCATGCCCTGATCGACGGCATGGTGCGGCTTTGCGCGCGCGATGTGAATGTCGACACCTCCCTGACCGGCAACGACACGGCGGAGCTGCTGTATGGCCGCAACGAGCTCGGCGAGCCCGAACTGGCCTTCGCGGCGCTCACGCTGGATGGAAAAGCGCATCGCTATTATCGCTTCACCGCGCCGGACGACAACAGCACGGATTACTACGACGCGGATGGGCATTCGGTAACGCAATCGCTGTTGCGCAATCCGGTCGCGGCAGGAAAGCTCGGCGACGGCTTCGGCTGGCGCATCCATCCCGTGCTGCATGACCGTCGGCTGCATGAAGGCGTGGACTACACGGCGCCGTTCGGCTCGCCAATCGTCGCGGCCGGCGCCGGCGTCGTCGAATTGATCAGCGAGCAGGTCGGCTACGGAAAATATATCCGCGTCCGCCACGACCTCGGCTACGAGACCACCTACGCCCACATCTCCGGCACCGCGCGCGGCCTTCGCGTCGGCAGCCGCGTGCGCCAGGGCGAGACGATCGCCTTTGTCGGCTCGACCGGTTATTCGACCGGCGCGCATCTCTATTACGAACTGCGCATCAACGGCCGCAATGTCGATCCGCTGCGGGTCCGGCTGCGCGCCGGTCGCATGCTCGATGGTGCGGCGCTGGATGCCTTCGAGACCACGCGTGACCGCGCCGACCTGCTGCTGCGCACCGCCACTGCGGATGGCGAGCCCGCCAGTGTCAGGAGCGGGTCTTCGGCAGAGCCCCAGTCGGCGCTACCGCAGGCGGCGGAGCCGTGGTGGGCGCCGGTGGCGACGCCGTTTCAGCCGTGACGATGTTGAGCGACTTCAACTCGTCGGGCTTGAACACGAACAACTTGTCCTTTGGCGTTTCCATCGCATGCACCCAGACCTGCAGGTTGATGCCCATGTCGCCGAGATAGCGCTGGCAACGCGCCGAGATGCGCTGCGCATCGCTCATGTCGTCGCGCGGCGGCGCGGCCGGGTCCGGCGCGCTGACGGCGAACACCTGGTGCACGCCGATCGCCGCCTTGTCGCCGGCGCGGCGCTCAACGCCGCCGAAAAACATCAGCGGGCATGACGACGCGCACAGCTTGCCGGCCTCGACCTCGGTGGCGAGCTTCTTGTCACGGATCAACCGCCCCATCGCCAGCGCATCGCCGACGGAGCCGCCGGGCGAGTTGAGCACGACCGTCTTGACGTAGTCGCCGCGCTTGCCGACTTCGGCTGCAAAGGCCTCGGAGATGCCCGGCGTGATGGTGCCTGTCGCCATCAGCTTGCCGCCGCCGACCAGTTCGAAGCTCATCGGTTTGGCCAGCGCGCCGTCCGGCCGTGGCATCGGCGTGCGACGGCGATCGCCGCCGGGCAGTAGCGGCGCGAGGATCGCCGGGACGTCGAGGCTTGGCGAGGACGGCCTGGTGTCGCCCGGCAGCATGATATCGTCGGACTTCATGAGGCCGTTCATGCCGGCAAGATCCAGCGCCAGCACCGCGATGGTGACGCCGACGATGCTGCGGAAGACAAACCGCAAAATGACGTCATCGGGATAGTCGCCGAGCCAGGCGTTCAAACGCTGCTGCAAGGTCTGCGCGTGGGCCATGGCGCTACTTCACATTGCGCGCCGACGACAGCGGCGTCACGTTCTCGTCGCTGGCGACTTCGGGCTTGATCTTGTCGGCGTCATCCGGCGGCACGGGCTCCGGCAGGTCGCGGCGCGCGGCCTCGACCTCTTTCGCCATCTGCAGCGCCGCCATCATCTCGCCGACGGTCATGTCGGCCGGCGCCACGCTGGGCGCGCCTTCGCGGCGGATCGCGGCGTGCACCACGCAGAGGATCAGCACCAGCACCGCCGGCATCAGGTCGATGGAGATCGCGCCGGCCC
>JBEVEC010000032.1:0-10532 GCA_040512975.1 Tardiphaga sp.
TCGACGCCGAGCGCTTCCTGTCGATGGCCGCCGACGCTGCCGAGCCAGCCGAGTGTTGCGGGATGGCCGTCGATCACGCTGACGATGCCGCAATCGCGCGGCAGCGGCGCCAGCAGCTTCTCGATATGGCTGAGCTGCGAGGTGTGTTGTTCGCGGCGGGCGCGCCGCGCCGCGGTCCAGCCGGCAAGCAGGCGATCCGCCGAGGTGATCGCCAACAGGCCGATGTCGCGATGGCTGTCGCCGAGCAGTCCCGTCGCCTCGATGGCTTCCGGCGCCGGCGCGCCGGTATAGGCGATCACGAGGTCGCAATTGGCACCAGGCTTGCGCAGCCAGTAGGCGCCGTCGGTGATGCCCTGCTGCAGCTCCGGCGTCATCATGCGCTGCGGCTGCTCGATGGTGCGCGTGGACAGCCGCAGATAGACCGAACCGCCCTCGCCCGCGTCGCGCTGCATGTGCTGAAAACCCCAGCCCATGATCACAGCCAGTTCGTCGACAAAGGCCGGCTCGAAGGACGACAGACCGTCCTGCGCGAGTCCGATCAGCGGCGTGCCGATCGACTGATGCGCGCCGCCCTCCGGCGCCAGCGTGACGCCCGACGGCGTCGCTGCCACCATGAAGCGGGCGTCCTGGTAGCAGGCGTAATTAAGCTGATCGAGGGCGCGGCTGATGAAGGGATCGTACAGCGTCGCGATCGGCAGCAGCCGCGCGCCGTTGGTGGAATGCGACAGGCCCAGCGCCGACATCAGGATGAAGAGATTGCTTTCGGCAATGCCGAGTTCGATGTGCTGGCCTTTGGGCGAAAAGTCCCAGTTGAAGGTCGACGGGATCTTTTCGCTGCGAAAGTGGTCCGCCTTCTCGGCGCGCGCAAACAGGCCGCGCCGGTTGACCCAGGCGCCGAGATTGGTGGAGACGGTGACGTCCGGCGACGCCGTGACGATGCGCGACGCCAGTTCGGTGTCGCCGCGCGCCAGTTCGTGCAGCACGAGGCCAAAACCCTGCTGCGTCGACATCGACGGCGCGGGCTTGAAGGCGAGATGCGCGGGCACGTCGACGACCGCGTCCGACAGGCGCCGCGTGCCCTGCTGCACGAAGGGCACGTTGCGCAGGAAGGCGTCGAGCGTCGCGTCGTCTTCGGTCAGGCCCTCGTAGCGGTCCCATTCATGGCCGGGACGGATGTGCTGCGCGGCGCGCCAGGTCTCCATCTGCGTCGGCGTCATCAAGCCGGCGTGGTTGTCCTTGTGGCCCTGGAACGGCAGGCCGACGCCCTTGATGGTGTAGGCGATGAAGCACACCGGGCGATCATGATCGATCGCCTCGAAGGCCTCGATCATGGCGGCCATGTCGTGGCCGCCGAGATTGGACATCAGCGCCAGCAGTTCATCGTCGCTGCGCGCCTCGATCAGCCGCGACACCGGGCCCTGGTCCCCGATCTCGTCGTTGAGGCGCTTGCGGAAGGCGCCGCCGCCCTGGAAGCACAGCGCGGAATAGATCTGGTTCGGGCAATTGTCGATCCACGTCTTCAGCGCGGCGCCGCCGGGCTCGGCGAATGCCGCGTCCATCAGCCGGCCGTATTTCACGATCACCACGTCCCAGCCGAAATTGCGGAACATGGATTCGAATTTCTCCCACAGCCCCTCCCGCACCACGGCGTCGAGGCTCTGGCGGTTGTAGTCGACGATCCACCAGGTATTGCGCAGGCCGTGCTTCCAGCCCTCGAGCAGCGCCTCGAAAATGTTGCCCTCGTCCATCTCGGCATCGCCGACCAGCGCGATCATGCGGCCTTCGCGGCGGCCTTTCAGCCAGCCATGGGCCGAGACGTAATCCTGCACCAGCGAGGCGAACAGCGTCTGCGCCACGCCAAGGCCGACCGAACCGGTGGAGAAATCGACGTCGTCGATGTCCTTGGTGCGCGACGGATAGCTCTGCGCGCCCTTGAAACCGCGAAAATTCTCAAGCTTGGCGCGGGTCTGGTTGCCGAACAGATACTGGATGGCGTGGAACACCGGGCTGGCATGCGGCTTCACAGCGACGCGGTCTTCCGGCTTCAGCACGGCGAAATACAGCGCCGACATGATGGTCGCGAGCGACGCCGACGAGGCCTGGTGGCCACCGACCTTGAGGCCGTCGGCATTGGGGCGGATGTGGTTGGCGTTGTGGATGGTCCATGACGAGAGCCACAGCACCTTCTTCGCCAGCGCGTTGAGGGTCTGCAGGCGGCGGTGATCGATCGGCATGGTTTGCTCCGGGCTGTCCGGCCGGTTCGAACCGGCTCGTGGCTTTGCTGGAGTATAACAGCGGTTCGTGGAAAACGTACCCTGCCGAAGGCATTGGCGCCTTCCCCAAAAGGAGGCTGTCACCGCCCGGCCGGGCGCGCGTCTGCGCGGCTGGACCGGGCAACCCAGTATTCCAGGGCGCTCATGTTCGAACGCTGACGCCCTGGGATGTTTGGCCGCCCGCTTTCGCGGGTGGTGACGGCTTCCGTGTTGCTAGGTTTCGGCTCACGATCGCGGCGCCAGGAACGCGACATTGGCGACGCGGCGGTCGCGCCAGGGTTCGGCGGCGCCGTCGACCACCAGCCGCGGGCCGACGACGTGGGTGTCGTGCAGCGCTGCCAGGGCGGCCAGTTGGTCCAGCGGCGTGTCGGTCATCTTCTCGAACAATTCGTCGATGCCGCCGGGGACGAAGGAAAACAGCAGCCGCGCCTGACGCGGCCCGAGATTGACCCAGGCATGCGGCATGCCGCGCGGCACCACGATGGTCATGCCCGGGGCCAGATCGAACACGTCGTCGCCGCACTGAAAACGGAACAGACCGTCCAGCACTTCGAAAATCTCGTCGCGCTCGTGATGGACGTGCAGCGGCGGCCCGCTATAGGGCAGCACGCGCGCCTCGACGATGGTGAAGGCGCCATTGACGTCGCGGCTGTGGATGCGCAGCGCCATCAGGTCGCCGGGCCGGATCTCGATCCATTGCTGGCTGCCGGCCGAACTCACCACCGCCCGCGGCAGACGCACCACCTTCGACGGCGGCAGGGCGGGCAAGGCCTGCGGCGCCATCCCGTCTGCCGACGCAAAGACCGCCCGCAGGCGTTGCCTCGCGCCGCGCCAATCGACGGTGAGGAGAAAGCGGAACAGATGGCTCACGAGAAGATAAACCAGCATACGCTCAACCTATGAACAGGTTAAAGAACACGCGGACATGCGGTGCATCCGCATCCCGGAATGGCCTGACGGTCGGAGGGCGAAAGATTTCCTCCGGCGCCGCGCCGACAATGGCGCGGAAATCGTGGATCAGATGCGCCTGATCGGCGAAGCCGCAGGCATGCGCGATCTCGGTCCAGCCCGCGCCGTCGCGGCGCGCGGCCATCGCCTTTTCGACGCGAACCAGCCGCGCGAACTGCTTCGGCCCCGTGCCGAACGCCGCCTTGAAGCCGCGCGACAGATGGCGGACGCTGATATCCAGGCGGTGGGCCAGCTCGCTGATCGAGGTCGAGGGATTGCGGCGCAGAGCCATGGCTGCCCGCGCCAGGATTTTGCATGGCTTGGCCGGACGCATGTTCTGCAGCAGGAAACCCTGCATCACGCCAATGCGCGCCACGGCATCCGGTGCGCGCGTCAGCAATTGTTCGAGGCGCTGCACGGCGCGGCTGCAAAAGACGCTCCGCAGATTGAGCTTGTGATCGATGAAGCGCGACAGCGGCACCGGCGTGATACGATCCGTGGCCTCCGGCCTGAAGCGGACGATCACCGTTCCGATGGCGCCGGTGGGACGAATGGTCGTCACGCCGGTCTGCATTTTAACCGCGATATGCCGCCGCAAGGTGTGCGCGCCGCGCTGTGCGCCGAACGCCCAGTCGGCGACAAGCGGCGCGCGATATTGTATCAACAGGAAGGCATATGTGCTCGGTGGCAGCCGGACGGTGAGCCGCCGCGCCGCCGATGCATCCGGCAGGTCCCAGTCCCAAATATCCTCGACGATGTCCCGCAGCACGAGGCGCGGGCGAAACATCTGCAGCCCGAGCGCAGCGAGGCTGTCAGTGCGACCGCCGTGCGGATACGGCCCGCTCGCATCGTCTGCCGGAGCCGACGGACTTATCTCATACATCAGATCGTCTCCGACAATTCGTGCCGACGGCTTGGCTTGCGACATGCCCCCGGGGTTTTGGGAGCGCAGGAAGATGACGGCCGTCGTGATCGCAACGGAACGCTGCGCAACCGGAGCTTCAGTAGCGACGAAGTGGTGTCCACGTATTGTCGGAATCGGACTCAACAACCGCTGCGAGCGCAGTGCGCCATCACGAATGCGCGGGTCGGATGTGATGCGCAAACCATTCATCGCACGACAAAACATGGTCGCGTGTAGCGACGCCGCGTGACGATTGAATGTGGAATTGAATGCATGGCGCGCGATATGGCACGCGAGCAGCGGCGCCGCGCGACGGTCTGCGCGATCGGCGGATCAGCTCGCGCGTTTGACCGGACGCTCGCGGCGGTCGTTGGACACAACGCTTTGATAATGGGCGATCGGCTGTGGTCGGCCGATCAGGTAGCCCTGGATCTCGGCGCAACCCTCCGCGGTCAGAAACGACAATTGCGCCGCGGTCTCGACGCCTTCGGCAATCACCGGCAGCTTGAGCGATCGGCCCAGCCCGATGATGGCATGCACAATCGCGGCGGATTGCGGATTGTGCTCGAGCTTGGCGACGAAGGTCTGGTCGATCTTGATCTTGTCGAACGGAAACGCCTGCAGGTAGCTGAGGCTCGAATAGCCGGTGCCGAAATCGTCCATCGCCACCCGGACGCCGAGCTCCTTGATGTTGTGCAGAATGCCGATGGCGACGGCGAAGTCGGCGATCAGCACGCCTTCGGTGATCTCGATCTCGATGCGACGCGGGTCGATGCCAGTCTCTTCCAGCACGGCGCCGATCATGCCGGTGACGTCGCCGCGCCGGAAATCGATCGGCGACAGGTTGATGGCGATCGACAGCGGCTTGTCCCAGGTCGCCGCCTCGCGGCAGGCCTCGCGGATGACCCACTGGTCGATGGCGCTGATCAGGCCGGTTTCCTCGGCCAGCGGAATGAACAGCGACGGCGAGATCATGCCGCGCACCGGATGGCGCCAGCGCAGCAGCACCTCGAAGGCGACGATGGCGCCGTCGGCGGATGCCTGCGGCTGATAATAAAGTTCGAACTGCTTGTTCTCGATCGCCTGCACGAGGTCGCGCTGCAGCAGGCGCTTCTCGCGGATCTGCTGGTCCATGCCCGCCTCGAAGAAACGGATGGTGCCGCGCTCCTCGCTCTTGGCGCGGTCAAGGGCGAGATCGGCATGGGCAATCAAGGTCTCGACGTCGGCGCCGTCCTGCGGATAGACGCTGATGCCGACGGTGCAGCCGACCGGGATCTGCTGGCCGTCGATCTGGAAGGTGTTGTCGAGCACGCCGGACAGCCGCGCGCACAGGTCCTCCGCGGTCTGCGGCTCGGCGCCGAGATGCGAGACGATCGAAAAGATGTCGCCACTCGGCCGCGCCAGAAAGGCACCGTTGCAGGCCAACGTCAGGCGCTTCGCCAGCTTGGCCAGCACCGCATCGCCGACGGACTGCCCGTAGACGTCGTTGACGTCCTTGAAGCGGTCGATGTCGATGCGCACGATCGCAAAGGAGCCATGGCCCGCCGAGGCTTCGCTGAACACGCGGGAGAGATGCTCGTTGAAGGCGACGCGGTTCGGCAGATCGGTGACGGGGTCGTGGCGGGCGAGGTGGACGATGCGGGCCTCGCTCAGCTTGCGGTCGGTGATGTCGGCGTGGGTGGCGACCCAGCCGCCATTCTTCATCGGGCGATAGCGCACATTGATGATGCGGCCGTCGGGCAGTTCGGCGGTCTGGCTCGTTGGCACCCGTGCCTCGATGGCGCCGTGCAACTTCTCCGAATAGACTTCCATCTCCGTGAACAGCGTGCCGGCGGCAGCGCGCATCGCGATGACCTCGCCGGACGTCGCGCCGACATACATCTTGTCGCCGGGAATCCTGTACATCCGCAGGTAGCTGTCGTTCCACAATTCGAGGGCGCCCTGCGCGTCATACATGCAGAGGCCCTGCCCCATATTGTTGAGGGCCGCATCGAGCTGCAGGTTGCGCTTGCTGATGCTGCGGCGGGTCCGATGGTCAGCCACCGCAACCACGAGGCCGGTGATCACGACGGTCGCGGTAAAGGCGGCCACGGCAAGCGACAATTCGATCGGCGACAGCAGGCTCGCCTCATCGACACCCGTGCCGAGATAGATCAGATCGATGGCGCCCATGGCCACGAAGTGGTGCACGCTGATGGCGAGCGTCAGCAGCAGCGACGCCGCGATCAGCTTGAGCTGGCCGCGGGCGTTCTGGGCGACCAGCACGGCGGCGGCGCCGAACATCATGCCGAGCAGGATCGACGCAGCCACGAGGCCGGGCTGCCATATGATGATCGCCGGGATACGTAGCGATGCCATGCCCATGTAATGCATGCAGGCAATGCCGGCGCCGATCAGCGCGCCGCCCATCAATGCGCTCCGCCGTCTGCGTCCAAGCAGCGCGACGGCTAAGCCCGCGGTGGTCATCACGGTGGCCGCCACCAGCGAGCACGCGGTGATCACGAGATCGTAGTGGATCGTGAAGCCCGGCGTGTAGGCAAGCATGGCGATGAAATGCGTCGCCCATGTGCCGCAGCCGGTCAGAATGCCCGCCGTCAGCAGCCACGCGATGCGCGTGTCCGACGTTGCGGAGCGCGCGCGTGTGAACAGGTTCACCGCAGCCACGCTGGTCAGAAAGCACACCGCCGCTGCCAGCAGGACCTGCCGCCAGTCGTGTTGGAGCGCGATGCAATTCCAGACTCTGAGCATGACAATACCGAGACGTGACGGACTGTCCGAACCATACCGTGTGCGGCGTTCGGAATCTCTAAAGGTCGCGAAAAACGCGTGTCGAAACTGCGTTATTATTAAGCCGTGCTGAAATCGTCCGTCACTGAGTATCATCCTGCACACGCAGCACTACGATGATGTGGCACGCGCGATCAAGATACCAGCGACGCTGCCAGTGAGCACTATTGCTCAAGGGCGACAGCGATCGCGTTTGAAATTCATGCGCTGGGGAGAGGCTCAGCAGCTACGGCGACTTGCGCACGCCGGACCCGTTCGCGATGCGCGGTGTACAGGCCGCTGGAAATGATGACGGCGGCGCCGACAAAGGTCCAGATGTCGGGGACTTCGCCGAACACGAAATAGCCGAGCAGCGTCACCCACACCAGTTGCACGTAGGAAAATGGCGCCAGTACCGAAGCATCGGCATGGCGGAACGCCAGCACCACGATCCAGTGCCCGACCGTCGACGAGATGCCGATGGCTGTGCCGAACGCGATCTGCTGCCAGGTCGGCATGATCCAGGTGAACGGCACGAACACGCTGAGCACGAGGAAGCCGGTGATGGCCGAGAACGCCATGGTGGTGATCGAGCTGTCGGCGCCGCTCATCTTGCGCGTCAGCACCAGTGCGGACGCCCAGCCGAGCGACGACAGGATCGGAAAGATCGCCGCGGGATTGAAGGCCGCGGTGCCCGGCCGCACGATGACCATGACGCCGATCAGTCCGACGATGGTCGCAGTCCAGCGCCGCAGCCCGACCTTCTCGCCGAGAAACACGATCGACAGCCCGGTGACGAACAGCGGCGACACAAAACCGGTCGCGGTGGCTTCCGCAATCGGCAGATAGCCGAGCGCGACGATGAAGAAAATCGACGAGCACAACAGACCGAGCGCGCGGAACACCTGCATCAGCGGCCGCGACGACCGCAACGGACGCCCCGACGACGGCGCCAGAACGATGGGCGTCATGATCAGCACGAACACCAGGAAGCGGATCCACGCGATCTCCACCGGCGGCATGCCGCTGCGCGACAGATATTTGGCGATCGCGTCCGACGAGCCCAGGAAGGCGGTCGAGCAGATCACCAGCAGGATGCCGAGAAACGGCTTGTCGCTTTGGCGATGCGCCAGCACGGGCATGGCGGACTTGGGCAGTGGGACGTGGGTGGTCACGGGCAAACCGGGTTGGCGCAGCAGCGCGAGCCGAATCGAGGCACCTCTCACAAACGACGTCACGGTGCGCGGAACAACCGCCGATATCAGGATGGCGTTATGCAGCGAGGCCGCTACCAGATATGGCGGCGACGCGCGGCAAGCGTGCAGTGCAGCGCGGCTGTATCGCTAAAGCATCGGAAGGCTGGATGGTTCGCGACCGCGCGGAAACGCCTCGTCGAGGCCGTTATAGTCGGCCTCCGTAAGTTGCAGCGATCCGGCCGCGGCGTTGTCCGCAGCGTGGCTGGCAGAGGCGGCCTTGGGGATCGCAAACACGGCCGGACGCCGGGTCAGGAAGGCCAGCGCCACCTGCCGGGGCGAAACCTGGTGCGCATCGGCGATGCCCTGAAGCACCTTTCCGCCGGACGAACGTGGCGCCGGAAAGTCGTTGTGACCGAACGGCGAATAGGCCACGACGGCAACATCGTGTTTTTCGCACCACGGAATGACACGATGTTCGATCGCGCGCTCCTGCAGATGGTACAGCACCTGATTGCAGGCGATGGCGCCTTTGGCCGCCACCTTCTGCAGTTCGGCGAGGTCGTCGGCGTCGAAATTGCTGACGCCCCAGGACGCGATCTTGCCGGCGGCCTTGAGATCCTCGAAGGCAGCCACGGTCTCGGCCAGCGGCACCTGACCGCGCCAGTGCAGCAGATAGCAATCCAGCCGGTCGGCCTGCAACCGCTTCAGGGAGCGCTCGCAGGCGGCGATGGTGCCTTTTCGCGAGGCGTTGCTCGGCAGCACCTTGGACACCAGGAACACCTCGTCGCGGCGACCCGCGATGGCCTCGGCCACGACGAGCTCGGCATCGCCATACATTTCCGCGGTGTCGATATGTGTCATGCCGGCATCGAGCCCGGCGCGGAGCGCAGACACGGCGGCGGGTCGGTTGCCCCGGTCGATATACCAGGTGCCCTGCCCGATCACGGAGGTACTGACGCCGCTCGCGCCAAAGGGGTTCTGTCGCATGGTCGCCTCCGCTGCGTGGAGGTGAACTTTAGCGTATTGGCATGGGGATGTCAGGGGATGGGGGGCGGCTGTCCGCCACAACATCGTCATTCCGGGGCGCAGGACGGCGGCGCAGCCGCTGGCATGCGAACCCGGAATCTCAGGATGTTCAGCTCTTTTCCATCACAACGGGATTCCGGGTTCGCATCCGCCTGGCGGCGGCAGCGCCCCGGAATGACGCTGTGGGCTTCAGTGGCTGATCATCCACGGCCTCGCCGTCGGAAAGCTCTTCGCTCCCGTCGCGGTCTTCTTCATCAGCCGCGACCGTTTTCCCGACGAACAGCAGCCACAGCCGGCGCCGTGTTTGGCCTTGTCTTGCCCGGCCTTGTATTGCGCCATGGTCTTTGGCGCGTGGCGGCTGGCCTCGTTGGTGGCGTGGGCCTTGCGTTTGTCCGACGGCATGCAGAAGAAGGCCGGCGCCGTCAGCATCACCCGAGGCGCCGAAACTACGCATTGCGGGCAATCCTGCGGTTCGTCGCATTCGGCCATCGGCCTGAAGTCGGTGAAGGGGCCGCAGTCGTTGCAGAGATATTCGTAGACGGGCATGGCGGGTTTCCAATGTCTGCGGCGTCATGCCCGGCCCACGGCCGGGCATGACCGGGGATGCGTTACTTGTCCGGCGACAGCGGCATCTGGATCTTGCCGTCGATGTGCTTGATCGGCCCCGCCGACGACGGATTGATGTCGAAGTCGAAGATCTGCGTCGGCAGCCACAGCGTGGCGCAGGCGTTGGGCACGTCGACCACGCCGGAGATGTGGCCCTGCACCGGCGCCGTGCCGAGGATCGAATAGGCCTGGGCGCCGGAATAGCCGAACTTCTTGAGATATTCGATGGCGTTCAGGCAGGCCTGGCGATAGGCGATGTGAACGTCAAGGTAATGCTGCTTGCCCTGCTCGTCGACCGAGATGCCCTCGAAGATCAAGAAGTCGTTGTAGTTCGGCGTCATCGGCGATGGCTTGAACACCGGGTTCTTGATGCCGTATTTCGACACGCCGTCCTTGATGACGTCGACCTTGATGTGCAGCCAGCCGGCCATTTCGATGGCGCCGCAGAAGGTGATCTCGCCGTCGCCTTGGCTGAAGTGCAGGTCGCCCATCGAGAGGCCGCCGCCAGGCACGTAGACCGGGAAGTACACTTTCGAGCCGCGCGACAGATCCTTGATGTCGCAATTGCCGCCGTGTTCGCGCGGCGGCACGGTGCGTGCGCCTTCGGCTGCGGCCTTCTCTTTCGCCTCGCCTTTCATCCGGCCCATATGGGCGGTGGGGCCGAACGGCGGATTGGCGAGGCCGGGCACGCGGGTGGGGTTGGTGTCGATCAGCGCCTGCTCGCGCTCGTTCCAGGTCGCCAGCAGTTTCGGATCCGGCAGACAGCCGATCAGGCCAGGATGGATCAGGCCGGCAAAGTTCACGCCCGGGATG
>JBEVEC010000221.1:0-7323 GCA_040512975.1 Tardiphaga sp.
GCCCGCCAGCGTGGCTTCCAGCCGGCGGTACAGGACGGTGACGTTGTCGCGCTCGTTGAACGTCGGAACAACAACCGATAGCTCCGGCAAACCGGCCTGCGACAGGGCATCGAGGCCCGGTTTGATGATGTCGTTCATGAGCGCCAGCGTATATCCGCAGCCGCCCGACATGCCAAGGCGAGCTTCGGAAACGGGGTGACTGCGCGGTGAAAAGCGGCACACAAAATGCGCCGCTTCACTCCGATGCGAGCGAATCAGCGATCGCGGCCAAGTTTAAACCGTGGCCTGCTTTGCTTGAAATTGCTCTGAAAATGGCAACGACCACGAACAGAGGCGCGCGTACATCCGGCGCAGCCAAGCTATTCATGGTCGTCTCGGCGCCGGAGCTATGAAGCATCAACGTCGCCGTTGTTCACAAGATAGGGACGCCCGGGGCGCTGCGCAAGGGGTCGCTAGTTCGGCACTTCGCGAATCACCGGTCCCCGTGGCGCCGCCGCAGCCGGCGCCGGCTGCATCGCGGTGGCAGGCTGGGCGCTCGCCGGCCTGGGTGGCTTGCCATATTGGCCGATCGGTCCATACGCGATCGCAACCACCATCACGACGGATGCGACGATGGCCCCCAACAGGCCGGCTACCGACTGCGAATTCATCCTCGACTTTCCCCTCCGCGTGACGCGGAACTGATATCATGGAAAACGCGCGCAAAGGAGCATTCTCGGCAACACCGGCGGACAAAACCGGTTGTCCAAAAGACGTCCCCAATCTCACCACGCGAGTGCCCAGCAACCGACAGACAACTACCGCGATTCCATCGCAAACATGGCAGAGAACCGACTTTTGATACGACCGGGAAAGGGGAATGAATGCCGACGATCGATGAGACCAAGCCGGCCGGGAAACCGGCCAAGCGCAAGGCCGAGCGGAAGAAGAAGCCGGGCGCCCTGAAACAGGCTCCGGCGCCGGTCATCCTGCGAACCGCGGAACCGGTCGAAGCGCAGAGCCATATCCAGGTGCCGCAGCCGCTGCCGGAACTGCCGCCTGCTGAGAGCGTGGTCATCGATCCGCCCGAAGTCGCCGAAGTGAAGGGTGTTGAGGCCGCCGCTCCCGAGCCCGCGACTGCCAAGACTCCGGCTGCCGAAACTCCGGCTGCCGAGCCCGCTGAACGCACGGAAGCTGCGGCTGAGACATCTCCGGTCGCGCCCGCCGAGCCCGTCGTCGCGGCGCCTGTCATGGCCGAGCCCGCCCCCACCGCCGCTCCTTCGCCGGCCGAGCCGATCGCGGACAAGCCGACACCGGCCGAACCGGTCGCCGTTAACATGCAGACCATCGCCAACGCCTATCGCGACTACACCCGCAAATCGTTCGAGGCGTTCGGCTCCTATGTCGAGCAGCTCAGCGGCGCACGTTCGTTCGACAAGGCGATGAGTGTCCAGCGCGAGTTCATGAAGCGGAGCTACGAGACGTCGGTCGCGGAAACGCAGAAGATCTGCGACCTGCATGCCCGGCTCGCCCGGCAGAATCTCGATCCGTTCAGGGGATTGGCGGGCAAGGCGCCGCAGACGCCGCGCAAGCCCTGAGGCTTCGGTCTACCGTTCGGCTCGCGCGGTCATCGGTGCGTTCGTCGCGGGCGCGGCAACTGGCCAACCCGGACCGGTTTGGCTAACATCGGCGTCCCTTCCCCTTTCCGATGAGCCTTCCCGTGAGCAAGTCCCCGAAACCGGCCGCTAAGAACAGCGGCAGCATCTTCATCGGCATCGGCGGCTGGACCTTCGAGCCGTGGCGCGGGGTGTTCTATCCGGAAAAGCTGACGCAGGCGAAGGAGCTGTCCTATGCCGCGTCGAAGCTGACCTCGATCGAGATCAACGGCACCTATTACGGCTCGCAGAAGCCGGAGAGCTTTCGCAAATGGGCGCGCGAGGTGCCCGACGGCTTCGTGTTCTCGCTGAAGGGGCCGCGCTTCGCGACCAACCGCAAGGTGCTGGCGGAGGCCGGCGATTCCGTGAAGCGGTTCTACGATTCCGGCGTGCTGGAGCTGGGTGACCGTCTCGGTCCGGTGCTCTGGCAGTTCGCGCCGACCAAGAAGTTCGACGGCGCCGATTTCGGCAAGTTCCTCGAACTGCTGCCGCGCAAGCTCGACGGCCGCGCGCTGCGCCACGTCGTCGAAGTCAGGCACGACAGTTTTTGCGTGCCGGAATTCGTCGCCCTGCTGCGCCAGTTCGAGACGCCGGTCGTGTATGCCGAGCACGGCAAATATCCGGCGATCGCCGACGTGGTCAGCGACTTCGTCTATGCGCGGCTGCAGAAAGGCGATGACAGCATCAAGACGTGCTATCCGCCGAAGCAGCTCGACGCCTGGGCGAAACGCTTCGAGGCCTGGGCCGGCGGCGGAGAGCCCGACGATCTGCCACGGGTCGACAAGGCCAAGCCGAAGAAGATGCCGCGCGACGTGTTCGCCTATGTCATCCACGAGGGCAAGGTGCGCGCGCCGGCCGGCGCGATGGAGTTGATCGAGCGCGTGAAGTGATCCCGATCAATCGAGCTTGATGCCGGCTTCGCGTATCAGCTTTGTCCAGTTTTCGTATTCCGATGCAACGAAGGCATCGAGCCTGTCGTCCGCGAGATCCCACACCTCGCCGCCGCCCTTCTCGAAGCGCTCCTTGAGTTCGGGCAGCGTCGCCCGGATTTCCCGGCGCAATACCGTAATCACCTGCGGCGGCGTCCGGGCCGGCGCGAAAATGCCGAGCCAGGAATCCACGTCGAGGCCGGCGACGCCGGCCTCCGACATCGTCGGGACGTCGGGCGCCAACGGGCTGCGCTTGGACGACAGCACCGCGATGCCCCTCGCCTGGCCCGATTGCACGTAAGGCAGGCCCGCCGCGGCCGAGTCGAAGAACAGGTCGATGCGACCGGCGAGCAGATCGGTGAAGGCGGGCGGCGAACCCTTGTAGGGGATCTCCTGGAGCTTCACGCCGGCCGCCTTCATGAACGCCGCCGCGACCAGGTGCTGGCCGGTGCCGACGCCGGCCGTCGCGACCGAAATCGAGCCCGGGCTGGCCTTCGCCGCGGCGACGATGTCCTGCAGCTTCACGTGCGGCAGATCCTTGCGGCCGACCATCACGTAGCCGAACTTGTAGATCAGCGCGACCGGCACGAAATCCTGCCGCGGATCATAGCCGAGCTTGGAATAGAGCGCCGAATTGAAGGCCATGTTGGAGAGGCCGCCGACCACCAGCGTGTAGCCGTCGGGCTCGCTGGCGCTGGCCGCCTGCGTGCCGACCACCGTTCCCGCGCCCGGCTTGTTCTCGACCACGAAGCTCTGCCCCATCCGCTTCGACAGCGCGTCCGCCAACTGCCGACCGACCAGATCGTAGCTGCCGCCGGGACCGATCGGGACGATGATCTTCACCGGACGGCTGGGATAGACCGGCTGCGCGGTTGCCGCGACGGTGGTGCAAATGACGCGCGCGCACAGCGACGCGAGCGTCCGGCCAAATCGGTTCATGGTGCTTCCCCCTGAGACGCGAGGCCTTCGGCAGGCTCTTTTTTCTGGACTATGCGACAGGCCGCATCCGGCGGCAACGCGGGATATGGCCTTCACCGCCGCGCTGTCCTAGCTTGCCCGGGACAGATCAGCGCACGGGATACCGAGATGGCCCGCCGGGCAAAACGTCTTTTCACCATCGGCTACGAGCAGACCCCGTCGAAGGCCGTGCTCGACGAACTGGAGCAGGCCGGCGTCAAGCTGCTGGTGGATGTCCGCGCCGTGGCATCGTCACGGCGGCCGGGCTTTTCGAAATCGCAACTGGCGGCCGGACTCGACGGGCGCGGCATCTCCTATCTGCATCTCAAGGCGCTCGGCACGCCGAAGGACGGCCGCCAAGCAGCGCGCAGCGGCCAGTTCGACCTGATGCATCGCATCTATTCGAAGCACCTGAAGACACCGCAGGCCAAGGAGCAGCTCGACGAATTGTCGGCGCTGGTGAAGCAGGCGGGGCCGGTCTGCATCCTCTGCTACGAGCGCGACCACACCCATTGCCACCGCCAGATGATCGCGGAGGTCATCGAGGACCGCGACGGTGTCAAGGTGACGAATTTGGTGGCGCCGCAGGTGTGAGTCCGTTGGATCGACTTAACCCGGATTGCGCGTCGCTCCATCCGGGCTACAGGACGAACGTTCCCTCCATCATCATCACGCTGGCGCCGCCGACATGGATGGAGGCGACCTTGCCGCCCTGCTTGCGAACGCGCGTGAGCAGGAGGCTTGGGCGGCCCATGTCGACGCCCTGCCCGATTTTCAGTTTCAGCTCGCCGTCGCCGGTCGCGTCGAGATCGGCGAGCAGCGCGGCGGCGGCTGCCGTCGCGCTGCCGGTCGCGGGGTCCTCGGACAGGCCGCTCGATCCCGGATGGAACATGCGGGCCTGCAGGTCGCACGGCTTTTCGTCGGACGGCACATCGCGCGTGTAGAGGTAGACCGCATCGGCGCCGTCGAGCGGAAAGGTCTCCTCGAACGCCGCCGCATCCGGCCTGGCCCGCCGCAACGCCTCGCGCGAGGCGAGTTCGACGGCGATGAAGGACAGGCCGACCGAGATCACCTGCGGCGGATGGCGATCGGTTTTGACATCGCCCGCGGGCAGCGACAGCAACGCAGCGGCCTGTGCGGCGCCGACTTCCGACATCCGCTTCAGCGCCTGCGGCGCCGTGAACTCGGTGCTGAGGATCCTGCCCTGTTCGGTCACGATCTCGACCGGGACGAGCCCGGCCTCCTCCTCGAACAGCAGCCGCACCGGCGGCGTCTCGGCCTGTGACGCCACCACGAAGGCGGTGCCGACATTGGGGTGGCCCGCGAACGGGATCTCCCGGTTCACGGTGAAGATGCGGACCTGCGCGTCATGCGCCGGGTCCTTTGGCGGCAGCACGAAGGTCGTCTCCGAATAGTTGAACTCGCGCGCGATCGCCTGCATCTGCGCGGTCGACAGCCCGCCGGCATCGAGCACCACGCCGAGCGGATTGCCGCCGAAGGCGCGGTCGGTGAAAACGTCGACCGTGATATAACGTCGCTTCATGATGCTTCTCCCTATCCCAATCGCCAGACGGCCATCGGCTGCTCGTAGCCCCTGACCTCGACCGCGCCGCGCGCGACCGCGTCGCGGCATTCCTCGCCGAGCGCGTCATGCACCGCTTCCGAGATCAGGAATTGCGAATTGAAATCCTTGTTGAGCGCCTCAAGCCGCGAAGCAAAATTCACGGTATCGCCGATCACCGTGTATTCCTTGCGCCGCGACGAGCCGATGTTGCCGGCCACCACGTCGCCGATGTGAATGCCGATGCCCATGCGCAGCGGCCAGCTCGAATTTTCGTTGATGCGGTCATTGGCCTCGAGCATCTCCCGCGCCGCCGCCACCGCACGGTGCGCCGGGTCCGCCGACTCCAGCGGCGCGCCGAACAGCGCCAGGAATCCGTCGCCGAGAAACTTGTTCACGATGCCGCCATGGCGATCGAGGATCTCGACCAGCACCGCAAAGGCGTCGTCGAGGCGCTTCACCACCTCCTGCGGGGTGCGCGTGCGCGCGCCGGCGGTGAAGCTGCGGAAATCGACGAACATCACCGCGACGCGGCGGATGTCGCTGTCGGTCCTGGTCCCCTCGGCCATCAGGCGTTCGACCACCTGCGGCGAGACGTGCTGGCCGAACAGATTGGTGATGCGGTCGCGCGCGGTCGCCGCCTTGATGCTCTTCTCGAACTGCCGCCGCAACTGGTGGCCGACGGCGCCGGCGAGCACGCCGGCCATCAGCACGATCAGGCTGCGCGCCGCGTGATAGAACACGTTGGTGTGCTGGGCATCATCCGGGTGATAGAACACGGCCATCGCAAACAGCTCCGCCGCCGCGACGAAGCCGGTGAAGGTCGAGAGCCAGAAATCCAGCCGCAGCGTCGAGGCGATGATGAAGATGAAATACGTCATCGGAACCACGAAGCCGAGTGCGGCGACCGAACCCATGCTGTTGATGTGCAGCGCCAGCGCGACGGTCGGCAGCGACGTCTCGATGAAGGCGCCGATGTAGCGCCGGTACAGCGGCAGATCGATCCCCTTGCGCATGTGCCGCTTGATCGCGCCGGCCACCCAGACCTCGAACAGGATGAACGGGATCATCACGGAATAGAGGTAGTGCGGCTTGAGATTGCCGTGCCAGACCGCACTCACCGCTTCCGGCGCGGCGAAATAGACGATCCAGAGGATGACCTGCAGCACAAGTGTCGTTCCGATCAGCGCGCGGATGCGGAGCAGTTCGGTCGACAGGGTTTCGTGCGTCAGCGCGCGCTGGAAATCGGCGGAGACGCCGGTGTCATGCTCTGGAGTTTTCTTCCGCAGTCCAAACATTCCCGCCCCGGGTCGACGTCATTCCGGGGCACGCGCAGCGTGAACCCGGAATCTCGAAATTCCGGATTCGATGCTGCGCATCGCCCCGGAATGACCGCGGATTTATACCCTCAATCCTGCGTGGGGCGGAAGCGCGTCACGGCGATCATCAATGCCGCCGGCATCAGTACACTCAGTGCAATGGTGTCGTATTCCAGGTGGGACGACGCGGTCGCGGCGCGGCTGCGACCAAAGCTCTATGGCGCCGGACGAAGCGCGGTATCATGATGGGACGCCGGTGAAGGTGCTCGCCCGATACAACATGAGGTGCCACATGACCGCAGACGGAGTTGCGCTGGCCGCCATCGTCCTCCTGGTCTTTCCGATGGGCTATTTTCTGCTCGCCTCGCCCGCCTTCCTGCTCGTGAAGCTCGACATCCCGCCTGTCACTCAATTGCTGGGCGGCATGTTCAGCGTGCACTTCCTGATGCTGCGCATCGCCGCCATCATCGGCGTCATCGCCTTTGCCGCGGCAGGCCGGCCCGTTTTCGCCATCGGCATCGGCCTGATCGCGGTCTTCGCGTTCTGGGGCCGCGATCCGTTCATGCGGCGGTGGGATGCCCAGCTCAACGCACGGGATGCCGGCGACACGCAAGCGGTGAAGCAGCTCCGCCGGCTGCACTGGAGCGGCATGCTGACCAACGCAGCCATGCTGGCGGTGGTCGTCGCCAGCATTCCCCTCGCCCGTTCGTAATCCCGGCCAGGCCTCGTTACTCTTCCGTTGGTCCAGGACTGAGCTTGCGGCGAAGCCGCTGGGCTTCCTGCCATGTCGCCCAGGTTTCCCTCGCGGCACGGGCGAGCGTGGTGGCGATGTGCATGAGGATGATCATGGCTGACGGCCTCCGGTCGCGCGCATCTGTCCGATCTCGCGCCCGACATCATCGGTCAGTGAGAGGCCGCGGGCG
>JBEVEC010000089.1:0-12836 GCA_040512975.1 Tardiphaga sp.
AACTATATGTTCCAGAGCTTCAACTTCCGCAGCAAGTCCAAGCTGCGTCCGTTCTACAGCATGGTCGCCGCCATCACCGCGGAAGAACTCGGCCATGTCGAACTGGTCAGCAACGGCGTCGCCATGCTGAACAATGGCCCCGGCGATCCGACCGAGGGCGTTGATCTCAGCGACGCGCCGTTCGAAGACATGCAGGACATCCGTCTTGCCGCATCCTTCCTGTCCGGCGCCGGCGGAGCCATGCCGATGAACAGCAACGGCAACTCCTGGAACATGGATTTCGTCACCTCCAGCGGCAACGTCATCATGGACCTGCTGCATAATTTCCATCTGGAATGCGGGGCGCGCCTGCACAAGATGCGCGTCTACGAGACCATGACCGAGCCGACCGGCCGCGAAGTTTGCGGCTATCTGCTTGTGCGCGGTAGCGTCCATGCCCACGCCTATGCACTGGCCATCAAGAAGCTGACCGGCGTCGAAATCGAGAAGATGCTGCCGACGCCGAACATCAACCTCGACAAAATTCCCGAGTGTCAGAAATATCTGGCCGAAGGTTCACATCGTCGTCTCTACACCTTCAGTCCGAAGGACTATGTCGAGATGGCCGGCATCTGGGGCAACGGTGAAATGGCCCTTCCGGGCGATCCCACCGGCGAACTGGAAGTCGTCGAAGGCATGCCGGACGGCGCCAAGATCCCGGAACTCGAAGGCACCCCGTCGGCATTCGCCCCGGATTATGCGCCTGAAGAATTCTACGAGATCGCGTCCAAGCTCTACAAGAAGTCGCGCTGACCAAAGGCGAGCGGGGAAACCCGCTCGCTTCAACAGCCGGCCTGGTCGTTCTGAAGGCTTTGTCGGCAAGATCCTGATGGGCGGATGCAATCATCGCGTCAATCGCAAGCATTGCGTCAATCGAACGTATCGCATGTCGTGAAAGACAGGATGAGACCGCTGGCAGCGCCGGATCCGTCGAGCTTGTGGAATGCCGATCACCTACGGATCGCCATCGACGCGGCCGGCGTCGCCCTGTGGTCCTGGAACGTTGATACCAACACGTTCAGGATGGACGCCAGCGCATTTTCATTGTGGGGCCTGCCGGAAAGACCCGGCGTCACATTCGACGATCTGTCGTCGCGCATCCATCCGGCGGACCGCGACCGCGTCAAAGCTGCATTTGCGGCCACGCGCGCGATCGACGGCGCTTACGAGATCGACTTCCGCATCATGCTTGGCGCTGAGGTGCGTTGGGTTTCTGCCCGCGGGCGCGGCAGTGATGAAGGCATCGTCGGCCGTGTGATGTTCGGCATCTTTCTCGATGTCACGGGACGGAAGCAGGCCGAGGAGGCGCACGAGCTTCTGGCCGGCGAGATGAGCCACCGGGTCAAGAACCTGCTGGCCATTGCGGCCGGACTGACGGCCATCACCTCCCGATCCACCAAGACCATGACGGAAATGGCCAAGGAGCTGACGCACCGCCTGACGGCACTCGGCCGCGCCCACGATCTGGTACGGCCGCTGCCCGGCGGATGCGATGCCGACGCCTTGCTGGGAGACTTACTGACGGTTCTCCTGGCGCCCTATGACGACCTCGGAGCCTTCAGCGGCCGCGTCAGGGTATCGGTCCCCCGGTTAGGTGTTGGCGAGAAAGCGGCGACCACACTCGCGCTGATCATTCATGAGCTCGCGACCAACTCGCTGAAGCACGGGGCGTTGTCGTCCGGGGCAGGCACGCTCGACGTGTCGTCCGTTCCCCACGACAGCGAGGTCGTCATCGTATGGATGGAACGCGGCGGGCCGCGCGTCGAGCAACCCGTTGGCCCCGGCGGTTACGGCAGCCGGCTGATCAATCAGGCGATCTCGGTCCAGCTCGGCGGAGCGTTGTCCTGCGACTGGTCGGAAGACGGCGTCGTCATCACTCTGCGGATGCCGCGAGATCGGCTGACGGCGGTCTGATTGGCAAGCATGGTTTGCGCCGGGCCGGCAACGTCAGATCGCCAGATTGAGCTGCGGCGGTTCGCCCGTGTCGCCCTGTAGCGCCGAGAGCGAAACGCCGAGCAGCCGCACCGCCTTGGGCAGCGGCATGGCATCTTCGAGCAGGCGCACCGATAGGCGCTCGAGGGAGTCGCGGCTGTCGACGGCACTTGCAACGGACCGGCTCCGCGACATGATCTCGAAATCCGCGAACTTCACCTTCAGCGTCACCGTGCGCCCGCGGTTTCCGGTGTGCTCGCAATGGCGCCAGACCTTGTCGACAAGCGGCTGCAACTCGGCGACCATGGCGTTGAAGGCTGTCAGATCGCTGGAAAACGTGTTCTCGGCGCCGACCGACTTGCGGATCCGGTTGGCGCGCACCGGGCGGTGGTCGATGCCGCGCGAGATCCAGTAGTAATAGGCGCCGGCCTTGCCGAAATGGGCCTCCAGGAAAGCCAGTGTTTGACCACGGATATCGAGGCCGGTGCGGATCCCCAACCCATGGAACCGCGCCGCCGTCGCAGGCCCGATGCCGTGGAATTTGCCGACCGGCAGGGTTTCGACAAACGCGGCGCCCATCTGCGGCGAGATCACGTATTGCCCATTGGGCTTGCGATGATCGGAGGCGAGCTTCGCCAGGAACTTGTTGTAGGAAATCCCGGCGGATGCGTTGAGGCCGGTCTCGGTCTTGATCTTCGCGCGGATCGCCAGCGCGACATCGCGGGCGAGCGGGATGCCGTGGTGGTTTTCGGTGACGTCCAGATAGGCCTCGTCCAGCGACAGCGGCTCGATGACCGGCGTGTGCTCGGCAAAGATCTCGCGGATCTGCTGGCTGATCGCCTTGTAGACCTCGAACCGCGGCTTGACGAAGACGAGGTCGGGACATTGCCGCTTCGCGGTCACCGACGGCATCGCCGAGCGGACGCCGAACTTGCGGGCTTCGTAACTCGCGGCTGCCACGACGCCGCGCTCGCGCGAGCCGCCGACCGCCACCGGTCTGCCGCGCAAGTCCGCATTGTCCCGCTGCTCGACCGAAGCGTAAAACGCGTCCATGTCGATGTGAATGATCTTGCGCAGCGGCGGCGCTGTCTCTGAGGCGTCGTCCATGGTCGATGGTTCTTATTTTGTTCTGTGCGGTGTCGTCAAGGCAATGGATCAGCGCTTGGAGTGCAAGGTGCGGCGTCAATGACGATCGGGCAGGAACTGACAAACCCCTCGCGCGGGCTTGATTCCCTGCGCCCTTGTGTTTTGGCGGCCGATCCGGTTTCACTCGCGTCTGCTCCCGTCCCCGATTCCCAGGCTTGTTCATGCGATTATCGCGTTACTTTTTGCCCATTCTGAAAGAAACGCCGAAGGAAGCGGAGATCGTCTCGCATCGGCTGATGCTGCGCGCGGGTATGATCCGGCAGGAGGCCGCTGGCATTTATGCCTGGCTGCCGTTGGGACTGCGGGTGTTGAAGAAGATCGAGGCCGTTGTGCGCGAGGAGCAGAACCGGGCCGGGGCCATCGAGCTGCTGATGCCGACGCTGCAACTCGCCGACCTCTGGCGCGAGAGCGGGCGCTACGACGCCTACGGACCGGAGATGCTGCGCATCACCGACCGCCACAAGCGCGAACTGCTGTACGGGCCGACCAACGAGGAAATGATCACCGAGATCTTCCGCGCCTATGTGAAGTCGTACAAGAGCCTGCCGCTGAACCTGTATCACATCCAGTGGAAGTTCCGCGACGAGCAGCGCCCGCGCTTCGGCGTCATGCGCGGCCGCGAATTCTTGATGAAGGACGCTTATTCCTTCGACGTCGACGAGGCCGCGGCGCGACGCTCCTACAATCGCATGTTCGTGGCGTATCTGCGCACCTTTGCGCGTATGGGCCTGAAGGCGATCCCGATGCGCGCCGAGACCGGCCCGATCGGCGGCGACCTGTCCCACGAATTCATCGTGCTGGCCGAGACCGGCGAGTCCGGCGTGTTCTGTAACAAGGACGTGCTCGATCTGCCGATCCCGCCCGCCGATGTCGACTATGATGGCGATCTCACGCCGTTCATCGACGAGTGGACCTCGGTCTATGCCGCCACCGAAGACGTGCACGACGCCGCGCGCTTCGAAAGCGAGGTGCCCGAAGACAAGCGGCTCAATACCCGCGGCATCGAAGTCGGCCAGATCTTCTATTTCGGCACCAAATATTCCGACAAGATGGAAGCCACCGTGGCCGGCGCCGACGGCGCGGACACGGCGATCCATGGCGGTTCCTACGGTGTCGGCGTGTCGCGGCTGCTGGGCGCCATCATCGAGGCGTGCCACGACGACAACGGAATCATCTGGCCCGAGGAAGTGGCGCCGTTCCGCGTGTCGATCCTGAACCTCAAACAGGGTTCGGCCGATACCGACGCGGCCTGCGAGGCGCTGTACAAGCAATTGTCGGCCAAGGGCGTCGACGTGCTCTACGACGACACCGACCAGCGCGCCGGCGGCAAGTTCGCCACCGCCGATCTGATCGGCGTGCCGTGGCAGATCCTGGTCGGGCCGAAGGGTCTGGCCGACGGCAAGATCGAACTGAAGCGCCGCAGCGACGGCTCGCGCGAGAACATCAGCCCGGCAGACGCGGTCGCAAAGCTGACGTCCTGACGACTTATCCACTGCACGATCGCCCGCATCACCAGGGATGCGGCTAGAATGAGCCCGATTCGTTGAGAGTCGGGCGATGGATGATGCCATGAGCGAGCCAGTTCGAACGCCACCCTTCGCCGCCTTCGAATGGCTGCTGTCCGGACGCTATCTCCGTGCACGCCGCAAGGAGGGTTTCATCTCCGTCATCGCCGGCTTCTCATTTCTTGGCATCATGCTCGGCGTCGCGACGCTGATCATCGTGATGGCCGTGATGAACGGTTTTCGGAAAGAGTTGCTCGACAAGATCCTCGGCCTCAACGGCCACCTTCTGGTGCAGCCGCTGGAAAGTCCGCTGACCGACTGGAAGGACGTCGCCGACCGCATCTCCGGCGTCAAAGGCATCCGCGTCGCGGCGCCCGTGGTCGACGGTCAGGCGCTCGGCTCATCCGCCTTCGGCGCGGCCGGGGGGTTCGTGCGCGGCATTCGCGCCGCCGATCTCAACAACCTCACCTCCATCGCCAAGAACATCAAGCAGGGCACGCTGGAAGGGTTTGACGACGGGCAGGGCGTGGCGATCGGTCGTCGTCTCGCCGATCAGTTGTCGATCCATGCCGGCGACATGATCACGCTGGTGGCGCCGAAGGGCGCGATCACGCCGATGGGCACGACGCCGCGCATCAAGCCCTATCGCGTCGCCGCGGTGTTCGAGATCGGCATGTCGGAATACGACTCCACCTTCGTCTTCATGCCGCTGACCGAGGCGCAGGCCTATTTCAACCGCGTCTCCGACGTGACCTCGATCGAGGTCTACACCGTCAATCCCGACCGGATCGAAGAGTACCGCAAGCTGGTGACCGAGGCGGCGGGGCGGCCGGTGTTCCTGGTCGACTGGCGGCAGCGCAATTCGACCTTCTTCAACGCGCTGCAGGTCGAACGCAACGTCATGTTCCTGATCCTGACGCTGATTGTACTGGTGGCGGCGCTCAACATCGTGTCCGGCCTGATCATGCTGGTGAAGGACAAGGGCAGCGACATCGCCATCCTGCGCACCATGGGCGCGTCGCAGGGCTCGATCATGCGCATCTTCCTGATCACGGGGGCTGCGATCGGCGTGGTCGGCACGCTGGTCGGCTTCATCGTCGGCCTCGTGGTCTGCCTCAACATCGAGTCGATCCGGCAGTTCATCTCGTGGATGACCTCGACCGAGCTGTTTTCGCCCGAACTGTATTTCCTCTCCAAGCTGCCGGCCGACATCGATGTCGGCGAAACCAGCGCCGTCGTCATCATGGCGCTGACGCTGTCGTTCCTGGCCACACTTTATCCGTCCTGGCGCGCTGCGCGCCTCGATCCCGTCGACGCGCTGAGGTACGAATAAGTGGCTGACATGGCGCAGGGGGAAGAAGATGTCCCGGTGGTCTACCTCCATGACATCAAGCGGCAATACACCCAGGGCGAAACCGTTCTGACCATTCTCGACAATGCCAAGCTGGCCTTGTGGGCCGGCCAGTCGGTGGCGCTGGTGGCGCCGTCGGGGTCCGGCAAATCGACGCTGCTGCATATCGCGGGGCTCCTGGAGAGCCCTGACGAAGGAGAGGTTTATATCGGCGGCGTCGCGTGGTGGGGCCTGTCGGACGCCGAGCGCACCCAGATCCGCCGCACCGATGTCGGCTTCGTCTACCAGTCGCACCGTCTGCTGCCGGAATTCACCGCGCTGGAAAACGTCATGATGCCGCAGATGATCCGCGGGTTGAAACGTTCGGAGACCGTCACGCGCGCGACCGAAATCCTCGCCTATCTCGGGCTCGGCGAGCGCATCACCCATCGCCCGTCTGAACTGTCTGGAGGCGAGCAGCAGCGCGTCGCCATTGCCCGCGCCGTCGCCAACGCGCCGCGCGTGCTGTTCGCCGACGAGCCGACCGGCAATCTCGACCCGCACACCGCGGACCACGTCTTCAAGGCGCTGATGCAGCTGGTGAAGGCGACGCGGGTGTCGATGCTGATCGCAACCCACAATATGGAACTGGCCGGCCGCATGGACCGCCGCGTGTCGCTCGAAAACGGCAAGGTCGTCGAACTGGAGTGAAGCCGCCGTAGGGCGAACGCTTCCTCCAGTCCTCAACTGAAAAGCGCCGCTGATGCGGCGCTTTTTTTACTCAGTAGCTGTTGCTGCGAACCTTGCGCTTGGCGCGCCGCGGTACCGGCTGCGGACCGGCGCCCTGGCTGTAGGCCAACGCCGGGTTGGCAAAGCAGGTCAGCCCGATGCCCGACGCGGTGGCGGCGCATTGCGCGTAGGTGCGGTAGCTGCAGTCATCGTCGTCATAGAGCGAGCGCATGCAGAACGGGTAGCCGCTCGGCGTGTTGAAGGACCACGGGCCAGGGTCGGTTTGGGCGGAAGCGGGGGCGACGTTGAACGACGCCGTGGCGCCGAGGGCCAACAAAGCGAACAGGGCTGCGCGCATAAAAACTCTCCTGCCGACTCATTGCGCCGGCCACGTGTGGTGGTCAGGTCGGCACAAAGCCGTTCCATCGGCCATTCGTCAACATTGAAATCCGCAATCCCGGCGGCGATACGGCCGCGACCGCCTGTCATGACCGGCGATCCGCAAAAACCCCAACGTTCAGGTTAAGCCATACTGATGAGACACCCGCGGTAGACTCGTAAATGCCGTTCACACATTGACCCTGGCGCCCTTGGTATCCCGGACGCGTGAAAGCGTTTAGGGAAACTCAACCATGAACACGATGCTCGTCGTTATCTGGACCGCGCTTGCTCTGTGCTTCGTGCCGATCATCTTCGTCTCGCTGGGCCTGTGGGCCAGCACCGACATCAAGGAGCCGCGCGAATTTCACTGATGGAGCCGATGGTGCTGCCTCCATTGGCGGTTGGCCGTGCGGTTTAACCATACCGGGCGCCTTCGCGTCGGCCCATGACCGGCCTGCTTGACTTGAGAACAGAATGAGAACAATGTTCTTCATATGTTCCAGATCACGGAGGCCACCATGTTGAAGACCTTTGTTGAGGAAGCCGCGGCGCTGGCCTCGATCGTTTTGTTTGTCGGCATGATCGCCGTGTGGGCGCAGCTGATCCCGCAGCTCTGAAGGCGACCGGGCAGGCGGTACCTGCCGGGATAGCGGGGATGCCTTGCGACCTCGACGGGTTTCGCGTGGACTCCTCGCGATTGTGCGACCACGATGGATGCGCGAGTCGGCTCTGGCCGCCGCGTCCCCAGCGATGCCTGCCAAGCCCGGAATGCCCCCCATGAGTGACAAACCCGCCGCCGCGTCCAATGCCGGCTTTGTCCATCTGCACGTGCATTCGGCCTATTCGCTGCTGAAGGGCTCGATCAAGGTCCAGAAGCTGGCGGAGCTGGCCAAGGCCGATCACCAGCCGGCGCTGGCGCTGACCGATTCCGACAACATGTTCGGCGCGCTGGAATTCTCCGAGAAGCTGGTCGGCTACGGCATCCAGCCGATCACCGGCTGCGAGATGGCGGTGGATTTCGGCGACCAGGATCCCAATGCCCGCAACGCGCTGAACGCGGTGATGCCGCGCATGGTGCTGCTCGCCGCCAAGGAGCGCGGCTACCAGAGCATCATGCGGCTGAATTCGCGCGCCTTCCTCGAGACCCCCACGCACCAGGCGCCGCACATCAAGCTGGAATGGCTGCTGAACGAGGCCGAGGACGTCATCGCGCTGACCGGCGGCCCGGACGGGCCATTGTCGCAGATGCTGATTGCCGACCAGGCCGCCCTGGCCGCGCAGCGCTGCGAGCGGCTGGCGTCGCTGTTCGGCGACCGGCTCTACATCGAGCTGCAACGCCACGGCGTCGAGAAGGAGCGCCGCGCCGAGGCCGGGCTGATCGATCTCGCCTATGCCCGCGGCCTGCCGCTGGTGGCGACCAACGAGCCGTATTTTGCTGCCGCCGACGACTACGAGGCCCATGACGCGCTGCTGTGCATCGCCGGCGGCCGCATCATCGCGGAAACCGACCGCGAGCAATTAACCGCCGACCACCGCTTCAAGACCCGCGCCGAAATGGCGGTGCTGTTCGCCGATCTGCCGGAGGCGCTCGCCTCCACCGTCGAGATCGCCGAGCGCTGCTCGTATCGGCCGCGCACCCGCAAGCCGATCCTGCCGCGCTTCACCGTCGGCGCCGGCAGCAATGCCGAAGGCGCCGCGCAGGAGGAATCCGACGAGCTGAAGCGGCAGGCCGTCGAGGGGCTCAACAAGCGCCTCGCGATCCACGGCGTGTCGCAGGGCAAAAGCGAGGAAGATTATCGCGCGCGGCTCGATTTCGAGCTCAACGTCATCACCCGCATGAATTACGCGGGCTACTTCCTGATCGTGTCCGACTTCATCAAATGGGCCAAGGCGCAGGGCATTCCGGTCGGGCCGGGCCGTGGTTCGGGCGCGGGCTCGCTGGTCGCCTGGGTGCTGACCATCACCGACCTCGATCCGCTGCAGTTCAACCTGCTGTTCGAGCGCTTCCTCAATCCCGAGCGCGTGTCGATGCCCGACTTCGACATCGACTTCTGCCAGGACCGCCGCGGCGAGGTGATCACCTATGTGCAGGAGCGCTACGGCCGCGACCAGGTGGCGCAGATCATCACCTTCGGCACGCTGCAGGCGCGCGGCGTGTTGCGCGACGTCGGCCGCGTGCTGCAGATGCCCTATGGCCAGGTCGACAAACTGACAAAACTGGTGCCGCAGAATCCAGCGGCGCCGGTGACGCTGGCCCAGGCCATCGAGGGCGAGCCGAAGCTGCAGGCGTTTCGCGACGAGGATCCGATCGTCGCCAAGGCCTTCGACATCGCCCAGCGCCTCGAGGGCCTGACGCGCCACGCCTCGACCCACGCCGCGGGCATCGTGATCGGCGACCGGCCGCTGTCCGAACTGGTCCCGATGTATCGCGACCCGAAGTCCGACATGCCCGTGACCCAGTTCAACATGAAATGGGTCGAGCCCGCGGGCCTGGTGAAATTCGACTTCCTCGGCCTGAAGACGCTGACGGTGCTCGACGTCGCCGTCAAACTGCTGAAGCAGCGCGACATCCATGTGGATCTCGCCACCACGCCCATCACCGATGCGCCGAGCTACGAGATGCTGGCGCGGGGCGAGGTGGTCGGCGTGTTCCAGGTGGAAAGCCAGGGCATGCGCCGCGCGCTGGTGGACATGCGCCCCGACCGCTTCGAAGACATCATCGCGCTGGTGGCGCTGTATCGCCCGGGCCCGATGGCCAACATCCCGACCTACTGCGCGCGGAAACATGGCGACGAGCAGCCGGAATATCTGCACCCGATCATCGAGCCGATCCTGAAGGAGACATTCGGCGTCATCATCTACCAGGAACAGGTGATGCAGATCGCGCAGGTCATGGCGGGCTATTCGCTCGGCGATGCCGATCTGTTGCGCCGCGCCATGGGCAAGAAGATCCGCGCCGAGATGGAGAAGCAGCGCGAGATCTTCGTCAAGGGATCGGTCAAGAACGGCGTGCCGAAGGGCCAGGCCGACACGATCTTCGATCTCTTGGCGAAATTCGCCGACTACGGCTTCAACAAGAGCCACGCCGCCGCCTACGCGCTGGTGTCGTATCACACCGCCTTCATGAAGGCGCACTATCCGGTCGAGTTCATCGCGGCGTCGATGACGCTGGACATGAGCAACACCGACAAGTTGTCGGAATTTCGCGCCGAGGCGCAGCGCCTGGGCATCAAGGTCGAGGCCCCGAACATCAATCGATCGGGCGTCACTTTCGAAGTCGGCGACAAGACCATCTATTATGCGCTGGCCGCCCTGAAGGGCGTCGGCGCCGGCGCCGTCGAGCTGATCGTCGAGGAGCGCAACAAGAACGGGCTGTTCACCTCGCTGGCCGACTTCGCCGCACGCGTCTCCCCGCGCGCGGTCAACAAGCGCATCATCGAGACGCTGGCCGCGGCCGGCGCCTTCGACACCCTCGACCCGCATCGTGCCCGCGTGCATGGCGGCGCCGACAGCATTCTGGCGGCATGCCAGCGCGCGCACGAGGACACGACGATCGGGCAGGGCAACATGTTCGGCGGCTCGACAGACGCGCCGACCGTGCTGTTGCCGGCCCTCGAGAACTGGCTGCCGGCGGAGAAGCTGCGCAAGGAATACGACGCCATCGGCTTCTTCCTGTCCGGCCATCCGCTCGATGATTATTCCACCGCGTTGAAGCGCCTGCGGGTGCAGAGCTGGGCCGAGTTCTGCCGCGCCGTGAAGACC
Source organism: Tardiphaga sp. (assembly GCA_040512975.1). GTDB lineage: Bacteria > Pseudomonadota > Alphaproteobacteria > Rhizobiales > Xanthobacteraceae > Tardiphaga. The sequence continues at coordinate 10,825 of JBEVEC010000089.1, forward strand.
GGCGCCACCGCGGGCAGGGTGGCCGCCACGGTGGTGACGCGGCAGGAGCGCCGCACCAAGACCGGCAACAAGATGGGCATCATGGGCCTGTCGGATCCGACGGGGCATTTCGAAGCCGTTCTGTTCTCCGAAGGCCTCGCGCAATACCGCGACGTGCTGGAGCCCGGCACGGCGGTGCTGCTGCAGCTCGGTGCCGAACTGCAGGGCGAGGACGTCCGCGCCCGCATCCTGCACGCCGAACCGCTCGACGCTGCCGCCGCCAAGACCCAGAAGGGCCTCCGCGTGGTGATGAAGGACACCAAGTCGCTGGACTCGCTCGCCAAGCGCCTGATCCCGCAAGCCGGCACCACCGCCGGCGGCGGCGACATCTCCCTGGTGCTGCGGCTCGATCTGCAGACCGAGGTCGAATTCAAGCTCGACGGCCGCTTCCAGGTCTCGCCGCAGATCGCGGGCGCGATCAAGGCGGTGTCGGGCGTGGAGATGGTGGAGACGCTGTAGGCGAGGGCGCCCCACGCCGCTGCCGGCACTGCGCGCTCCCTCTTCCGCTTGCGGGGGAGGGTTGGGGTGGGGGCAGCCACAGCGGCAACGCTCCCTTTGGGGTTCCCCCTCCCTAACCCCCCGCGCAAGCGGGAGAGGGAACCGGGTGCCTTTGGGGCAGCGTTGTCGTCGATCACGCCCCCGGCCACGTCCGAGGCAGGGACCCCCTTTATACCTTGCTTCTCCTTAGAATCCCGCTATAAGCCGCCACATCTCACACGGAAGCATGGCTTAATCGCCGTCCGGTGGCATCCGGGCCTCAGGCAGGAATTGTCCTGCCCGAACGCTCGTTCGCTCACACGCTTCCGGAGGAAACAACCGGAGAATTGATACCATGGCACTACCCGAATTTTCTATGCGTCAACTGCTCGAAGCCGGCGTCCATTTCGGTCACCAGTCGCACCGCTGGAACCCGAAGATGGCCGACTACATCTTCGGCGCCCGCAACAACATCCACATCATCGATCTCGCGCAGACCGTGCCGTTGCTGCACACCGCGCTGAAGGCCGTCAGCGACACCGTCGCCCGCGGCGGCCGCATCCTGTTCGTCGGCACCAAGCGCCAGGCCCAGGACGTCGTGGCCGAGGCCGCCAAGCGTTCGGCGATGTATTTCGTCAATTCGCGCTGGCTGGGCGGCACGCTGACCAACTGGAAGACCATCTCCGGCTCGATCAAGCGCCTGCGTCACCTCGACGAAGTGCTGAACTCCGGCGATGCCAGCCAGTACACCAAGAAGGAGCGTCTGACGCTGCAGCGCGAGCGCGACAAGCTCGACCGTTCGCTCGGTGGCATCAAGGACATGGGCGGTCTGCCCGACCTGATCTTCGTGATCGACACCAACAAGGAAGACATCGCGATCCAGGAAGCCCAGCGCCTGGGCATCCCGGTGGCGGCGATTGTCGACACCAATTCGGATCCCAAGGGCATCACCTATGTGGTCCCGGGCAATGACGACGCCGGCCGCGCGCTGACGCTGTATTGCGACCTGATCGCCCGCGCCGTCATCGACGGCATCGGTCGCGCCCAGGGCGATTCCGGCTACGACGTCGGCGCGTCCACCGCGCCGGCCGCTGAAGCCGTCCCGGCGCCGGAAGCGGGCTTCCAGGGCCTTGCCGGTCCGCGCGGCACCGCCGACGACCTCAAGAAGCTCACCGGCGTGTCCGGCGAGATCGAGAAGAAGTTCAACGATCTCGGCATCTTCCACTTCTGGCAGCTGGCCGAACTCGATCACGACAACGCGCACAAGATCGGCGAAGAGGTCGGTCTGCCGGCCCGTGCCGATGGCTGGGTCGCTCAGGCCAAGGCGATGACCGCGGAAGCCGAGTAACGCGGACCGCGCGATCGGGGCCGGCACGCCGGTCCCGACAGGATTGCGCAAATCCACCAAGCGTCGTGGGGGCGGGGGGGGGGCGGCGCCGGGCGGGGGGTGATTGGAGGAGGGAGTGGGGGCGGGGGGGGGGGGGGCGGGGACGGCC
>JBEVEC010000111.1:0-11643 GCA_040512975.1 Tardiphaga sp.
GGGTGCTGCCTTTTGGGGGCGGGGGGTGCGGCCGGGGGTTCACCCCCCGGGGGGGTTTTTTTTCCCCCCCCTCGCCCGGTGGGGGGCGCGGGGGGGGGAGGGGCCGCCACAGGGAAGGCTTCCGTTGTGGCCCTCTCCCTAACCCTCTCCCGCAAGCGGGAGAGGGGACCGGGCGCTCCATGCATTGACGGCATCGCCCAACATCACCCTTACCGCTGGCCGTGCCTCTGACGGCGTCCGCGAAAATCGCGGCGCCGGCGCTGGCTGTGTCGCGCCGTCGTGCTGGATGAATACCTCGCGCGCCACCATGTGCGGATGTTGTGTCGCTTCCGACATGGTCAGCACCGGGGCGAAGCACACGTCGGTGCCTTCCATGATGGCCGACCATTCTTCGCGGCTCTTTGTCTTGAACACCGCGGTGAGCTTTGTCTTCAGCGCCGGCCAGTTCGCCGCCTCCATGTGATCGTCGTAGCAAGGCTCATCCAGTCCGGCCAATTTGCGGAGTTGTGCGTAAAACTGCGGCTCGATCGAACCGATGGAAATGAAGCCGCCGCAGCTGCATTCGTAGACGCCGTAGAAATGCGCGCCGCCGTCGAGCATGTTGCTTGCGCGCGTCTCCTGCCAGCGGCCAGCCGCCGCCATGTCGAAAAACATCGTGATCAGAGACGCCGCGCCGTCGCACATGGCGGCGTCAACGACCTGGCCGCGGCCAGAGCGGCCGGCCTCCAGCATCGCCGCCAACAGGCCCATCACCAGATACAGCGAGCCGCCGCCGAAATCGCCAACCAGGTTGAGCGGCGGGACGGGCTTGTCGGCGCCGCCGATCGCGGCCAGTGCGCCGGTGATGGAAATGTAGTTGATGTCGTGGCCGGCGGCCTGCGCCAGCGGGCCGTGCTGGCCCCAGCCGGTCATGCGGCCGTAGACGAGTTTCTTGTTGCGGCCGAGCACGATATCGGGGCCGAGGCCAAGCCGCTCCATCACGCCGGGGCGATAGCCCTCCACCAGTGCGTCGGCGCCGTCGAGCAGCGTAAGCACCTGAGCGATGGCGGTCGGATCCTTGAGGTCGACCTCGATCACCGTGCGGCCGCGCGCGGCGGCGCCCTTCGGCGTCTGGCCGGGCCGCACGAGGGTGATCACTTCGGCGCCCATGTCGGCGAGCAGCATGCAGGCGAACGGGCCGGGGCCGATGCCCGCGAATTCGACGATGCGCGTGCCGGTGAGGGGACCCGTGGTTTTGCGGGGTGGTGCGGTGACGGGCGAATCCTGCACGTGCGTTTCCCGTGGTGTAATGCCGGCGTCATGGCCGATTATTGATTGCGGAAACTGTCGCGCGAGGCGGGGGTGAGGGCAAGTGTGTTGTGGCTGCTGCAATGCATGCGGCTATGCAGCGGCAGGACATAGTTTTAGGTCGTCCCCGCCTTCGCGGGGACGACTCCTGGAGGGGGGCGGTGCGTTGCAGCAGTTACCCCGCCGCCTGCACGGCCCTTTGCGCCATTACCTTGATCAAATTCGCCCGGTATGCCGCGGAGCCGTGGATGTCGCCCATCAGTCCGTCGGCCGATATCGTCACACCATCCAGTGCGGCGGGTGACCAGTCCGCCTGCAATGCGGCTTCGATCGCGGGCACGCGTATGACGCCGGTCTGCGACGCTCCGGTGGCGGCGACGCGGACGTCGCCGGATCTGGACTGCGCCACGAACACGCCGGTCAGTGCGAAGCGCGAGGCCGGGTGGCGCATCTTTTCGTAGCCGGCCTTGGCGGGAATGGGAAACGAGACGGCGGTGATGATCTCGTCATCCTCCAGCGCCGTCGTGAACAGGCCCTGGAAGAAGTCGTCGCCCGCGATCTCGCGTTTGTTGGTCCTGATGGTCGCGTTCAGCGCCAGCACCGCGGCGGGATAATCCGCGGCGGGATCGTTGTTGGCGATGGAGCCGCCGATGGTGCCGCGGTAGCGCACCGCGGGATCGCCGAGCACCGTGGTGAGATGCACGATGGCCGGGATCGCCTGCTTCGCGGCGCTGCTCTGGGTGATGTCGTAATAAGTGGTCGCGGCCTTGATGATCAGGGCGTCGGCCGTTGCCTCGATGCCGATCAGGTCCTTGATCGCCGCAAGGTCGATGACGTCGCTCGGCGCCGCCAAACGCTGCTTCATGACCGGGATCAGCGTGTGGCCGCCGGCAAGATATTTGGCGTCGGGATGGCTGGCGAAGAGGGCCGCGGCTTCGTCGATGCTGGACGGGCGGTGATAGGTCGTTTCATACATGATCGCGCTCCCTTATTCCGCCGCCTGTTGCAACTGCATCGCTTCCCACACCCGGCCGGGCGTGGCCGGCATCTCGATCCGGTTGTGGCCGAGCGCATCGGTGATGGCGTTGATCACCGCCGGCGACGAGCCGATCGCGCCGGCCTCGCCGCAGCCCTTGACGCCGATCGGATTGCCCGGGCACAGCGTCGTGGTGTGCGACACCCGGAACGACGGCACGTCGTCGGCGCGCGGCATGGCGTAGTCCATGAAGGACGCGGTCACCAATTGCCCGCTGTCGTCGTAGATCGCACTTTCCAGCAGCGCCTGGCCGATGCCCTGCGTCAGGCCGCCATGGACCTGGCCCTCGACGATCATCGGGTTGATCAGCCGGCCGAAGTCGTCGACCGCGACGAAGTCGACGATCTCGACCTTGCCGGTGCCGGGATCGATCTCGACCTCGCAGATATAAGCGCCCGCGGGGAAGGTAAAATTCGAGGGATCGTAGAACGCGCCTTCCTTGAGGCCGGGCTCCATGCCGTCCGGCAAATTATGCGCGGTATAGGCCGCGAGTGCGACCATCGGCAGCGCGATGGACTTGTCGGTGCCGGCGACCTTGAACTCGCCGTTCTCGATGACGATGTCGCCGTCGGACGCCTCCAGCAGATGCGCGGCGATCTTCTTGGCCTTGCTCTCGACCTTCTCCATCGCCTTGAAGATCGCCGACATACCGACCGCCGCCGAGCGCGAGCCATAGGTGCCCATGCCAAACTGTACCTTGTCGGTGTCGCCATGCACGATTTGCACCTGGTCGATGCCGATGCCGAGCCGGCCCGCGACCAGCTGCGCGAAGGTCGTCTCATGACCCTGGCCGTGACTGTGCGAGCCCGTCAGCACCTCGATGGTGCCGACCGGATTGACGCGCACCTCGGCGGACTCCCACAGGCCCACGCCGGCGCCCAGCGACCCCACGGCTTTCGACGGCGCGATGCCGCAGGCTTCGATATAGCAGGAGAAGCCGAGGCCGCGCAGCTTGCCGTCCTGCTTGGCTGTGGCCTTGCGGGCGGGAAAGCCCGCATAATCGATCGCCTTCAGCGCGGCATCCAGCGAGGCGCCGAAGTCGCCGATGTCATAGGCCATGATGACCGGCGTCTGGTGCGGAAACTGGGTGACGAAGTTGATGCGGCGCAGTTCGGCCGGGTCGACATTCAATTGCCGCGCCGAGGTTTCCATCAGGCGTTCCACCAGGAAGCTCGCCTCCGGGCGGCCGGCGCCGCGATAGGCGTCCACCGGCGTGGTGTTGGTGTAGACGCCGATCACCTCGGCATAGATCGCGGGAATGTTGTACTGCCCCGACAGCAAGGTGGCGTAGAGATAGGTCGGCACCGACGACGAGAACAGCGACATATAGGCGCCGAAATTGGCGTGGGTCCTTACCCGCAGGCCGAGGATCTTGTGGTTGGCGTCGAACGCCATCTCGGCGTGGGACATGTGATCGCGTCCGTGCGCGTCGGTGAGGAAGGCCTCCGAGCGGTCGCCGGTCCACTTCACCGGTCGGCGCACCTTCTTCGACGCCCACAACGCCACCATTTCTTCGGGATAAATGAAGATCTTCGAGCCGAAGCCGCCGCCGACATCGGGGGCCACCACGCGCAGCTTGTGCTCCTGTGCGATGTTGTAGAACGCCGACAGCACGAGGCGCGCCACATGCGGGTTCTGCGACGTGGTGTGGAGCGTGAAGTGCTCCTCGGCCTCGTCATATTCCGCAATCGCCGCGCGCGGCTCCATCGCGTTCGGCACCAGGCGGTTGTTGGTAAGGTCCAGCGACACCACATGGGCCGCCCTGCCGAAGGCGTCGTTGGTCTGCTTCTCGTCGCCGATCGCCCAGTCATAGACCATGTTGCCCGGCGCTTCCGGATGCAGCTGCGGCGCACCCGCGGCAAGTGCGGCCGTCATGTGGGCCACCGCGGGCAGCACTTCGTATTCGACCACGACGGCTTCCGCGGCGTCCTTGGCCTGGTTCTTGGTCTCGGCGATCACCACGGCCACCGCCTGGCCGGCGAAGCGCACGGTGTCCGGCGCCATCGCCGGCCAGGCGCCCATCTTCATCGGCGTGCCGTCCTTGGACGACACCGCCCAGCCACAGATCAGATTGCCGACCTTGTCGTCGACCAGCTGCTGCGCGGTGAGCACGTCGACCACGCCCGGCATGCCCTTGGCCGCCTCGGCGTCGATGCCTTTGACTTTCGCATGGGCATGGGGACTGCGGATGAAATGCGCGTAAGTGAGGCCGACCACCTTGATGTCGTCGACATAGCGGCCGCGGCCGGTGATGAATCGCTTGTCTTCCTTGCGCGCGACGCGTGCGCCAATGCCTTCAACGCCCATCTCGAGACTCTCCCTGCCGGAGTTTTTTGATCATCCGCGGCTTCCCGTCGGAAGCGCGGTCGGCTCAGCCTTCATTCGATGTGCCGCGGCTCATTCAGCCGCTTGCGCCACCTTCATGCGTCCGGCAGCGTCGAGCACGGACAGGACGATGTTGTGATAGCCGGTGCAGCGGCAGATATTGCCTTCGAGCTCCTGGCGCACGGTGTGCTCGTCGAGATCGCCGTTATGGCGCTGCACAATATCGATCGCTGACATGATCATGCCCGGCGTGCAGTAGCCGCATTGTAGGCCGTGATTGTCGCGGAACGCGGCCTGCATCGGGTGCAGCTGGTCGCCCTTGGCGATGCCCTCGATGGTGGTCACATGGGCGCCGTCGACCTGGCCGACCAGCGTGGTGCAGGATTTTACGGCGCGGCCGTCGATATGCACGATGCAGGCGCCGCATTGCGAGGTGTCGCAACCCACATGGGTGCCGGTGAGATTGAGATTTTCGCGGAGCAGATGGACGAGCAGGGTTCGGTCTTCGACCGTCGCAGAGACAGCTCTGCCATTGACCGTCAGTTTCACTGTGGACACGCAGACCTCCCGATGATTTTTAATTAGTCCAATTAGAAGCGCGGGCTCGAAAGTTTGCAACCGGGATTTTGGGCTTCCCTCTTCCCTTGTGGGAGAAGGGGGCCCGCGCGCGTCTCCGCCTTGCAAAAATGCCGCTTCAACTTCGCTGCGCACGGTGCTCTAGTCGCGACGCACAAACAGCCGCAAGCGATTGCCGGCAATAACAAATCGCAGGGAGTTTTCCGGAGTGATCGACAAGCAAGTCGCCGGCGTGGCGGAGGCCGTGGCCGGGGTGAAGGACGGCGCCGTTGTCCTGGTGGCCGGGTTCGGGACCGTCGGTATCGCCGATGATCTCCTGGAGGCGCTGCACGCGCAGGGCGCGCGGGAACTCACCATCGTCCATAACAATGCCGGCAATGGCGACACCGGCCTCGCCCGGCTGATCAGCTCCGGCCGCGTGGCCAAGGTGATCTGTTCCTATCCGCGCTCCGGCGACTACAGCGCCTTCCTGAAGGCCTATCGCGAGAAGACGCTGGAACTCGAACTGGTGCCGCAGGGCATCATCAGCGAACGCATGCATTGCCATGCCGCCGGGCTCGGCGGCTTCTTCTCGCCGGTCACGGCGCATACCAAGCTTGCCGAAGGCAAGGAAACCCGCGAGATCGACGGCCGGTTGCACGTGTTCGAGAAGCCGCTGAAGGGCGACATCGCGCTGCTGCGCGCCAAGAAGGCCGACCGCTGGGGCAATCTTGTCTATGACCAGTCGGCGCGTAACTTCAATCCGATCATGGCCATGGCGGCCGATCTCAGCGTCGTACAGGTCGACGAGATGGTCGAACTCGGCAGTCTCGATCCGGAAGCGGTGGCGACACCGAGCATTTTTATCGACCGCGTGGTGGTCGTGGGAGCAAAGGCATGACCTCGTCCGACAAGCCCTATAAACCCCTCAACCGTGACCAGATGGCCTGGCGCGCCGCGCAGGACCTGCCGGAGGGCGCCTATGTCAATCTCGGCATCGGCATGCCGACGCTGGCGGCGAGCTACGTACCAGCCGATCGCGAGGTGATCTTCCACAGCGAGAACGGCATTCTGGGATTGGGCCCCAAGCCCGCGCCCGGCATGGAAGACGAGAACATGATCGACGCCGGCAAGAACTACACGACGCTGAAGACCGGGGGCGTGTTCATGCATCACGCCGATGCCTTCCTGATGATCCGCGGCGGCCATCTCGACGTCAGCCTGCTCGGCGCCTTCGAGGTCTCGGAGGCGGGCGATCTCGCCAACTGGACCACCGAGGATCCCTCCTTCCCGCCCGGCGTCGGCGGTGCGATGGACCTGGCGGTCGGCGCCAAGGAGATCCGCGTGATCATGGATCACACCGACAAGAAGGGAAATCCGCGCATCCTCAAGTACTGCACGCTGCCTCTGACGGCGCCGGGCTGCGTCAAGCGCATCTACACCAACCTCGCGGTGATCGACGTCACGCCGCAAGGACTGTTTGTGCTGGAAATGGTCGAGGGCATGACGCTGGAGACGCTGCAGTCGCTCACCGGGCCCACCCTGCACCTCGCCAACAGCTGGCAGGCGCTGACCCCGCCGGACGCCATCGCAGCGTGACCGCGCAGGTGGGCAAAGGCGCGCTTGCGCCGTGCCCACGCTGACTTCGGCACGGTAGAACGTGGGCACGCTTCCTCCTTCGAGCTTCGGCGAAAAAGTCGCTTTGCCCATTCTACGGCTGTTGCGAATGACGCTGGACACCGTCCGTTAAGTGTACATCCGCGTGCGGCAATTTCCCGCAACTCCCCGAATACCGGTATCCGTTTACTCGCTCTTAGCCATTGCTGCCGTAGCGTGAAACTTCGGCTCGGTGCGCGCGCGTGCCGCGACACGAGTTTCGGGAGCGAGTGAACAGGGGGCCCAACGTGGCAACGACGACGCCTGGACGGACAACGCCGACATCCTTCAAATTTCCTGCACTGCGCTTTCGCGCCAAGGTGCTGCTCGGTTTCGCGGCCGTGCTGACCATCTCGGCCCTGAGCATGGCGATGGCCTATGTCGGCTTTGAGCGCGTCTCGGACAGCGTTGTCGCGTACCGTACCAGCGTCGCCGAGTCCGGCCTGGCGCGGACCATCGACCGCGAGCTCACGGCCTATCAGGCCTTGATGCGCTATTACGTCGTCAACGGCCATCCGGACGATGCCAAGGCGGCCAAGGCGGCCGAAGCCGATCTCAAGACCGCCATTGACCAGTCGATGCAGGCCACCAAGGATCCCGCGCGGCTCGACAAGATCAACAAGCTCGCCGCGGAATTCACCGGCTTCACCAAGGTGTTCGCGGACATCCTGGCGGTGAAGGCGGATAGCGACAGCGTCGCCGCCACCCAGATATCACGCGTCAGCCTGTTGTTGCGGACCAAGATCGACGATCTCGGCGACACCGCCATGATGGCCGCGCTGGTCGCGACCCAGGACCAGGTCAAGGACATCACCACGCAGTTCATCACCGCGACCTCGCTGGTGAACAACTACATCGGCCGCGTCGACGACAAGACCGCGAACGCTGCCTTCGCGCGGCTGAAATACCTCGAGGAGTCGCTCGCCACGATCTATGCGAACAATGACGGCATCGTCAAAAAGGTGAAGGAGATCACCGCTGACGTGAAGGTCTATCGCGACGGCTTCACCAAATACGTCGCCAACAGCAAGAAGGTCGAAGGCCTGGTGCAGCAGATGTCGAGCGCTGCGGCGGCAATCACCAAGCAGTCGACGGCCATCAAGGCCGACATGCTGACCGACCAGCAGCGGCTTGAAAACGAAACCAACGGCACCATCCAGCAGACGGAACAGCTGGTCGCGATCCTCGGCATCGGCGGCTTCGTCATCGGCGCCGTGCTGGCCATCCTGCTCGGCCGCGGCATCGCCAATCCGATGACGGCGATGTGCGCGGCGATGCGCAAGCTTGCCGCCGGCGATTTCGATGTGGTGCTGCCCGGCCTCGGCCGCCGCGACGAACTCGGCGACATGGCCTCCGCGGTGGAGGAATTCAAGGTGCAGGCGGTGGCGAAAGCCGCGCGCGACGCCGCCGAACACGACCAGCAGAATCAGGCGGCTGGCGCCGCCCGCCGTGCCGAACTCATCCGCTTCGCCGACGATTTCGAATCCGCCGTGGGCGCCATCGTTTCCAACGTCTCGGCATCGGCCGGCCAGCTCGAAAGCGCGGCCAGCACGCTGACGCGGACGGCGGAATCCACGGAGAGCCTGTCCGGTCAGGCGGCCGCGACGTCGGACGAGGCGTCGTCCAACATGCAGTCGGTGGCGACCGCCACCGAAGAGTTGTCGCTGTCGGTGGGCGAGATCGGCCGCCAGGTTCAGAATTCCAGCCGGATCGCCGACAGCGCCGTCGAGCAGGCGCGGCAGACCGATGCGCGGATCGCCGAACTGTCCCGCGCGGCGCAGCGCATCGGCGACGTCGTCGATCTGATCACGGCGATCGCCAAGCAGACCAATTTGCTGGCGCTCAACGCGACCATCGAGGCCGCGCGGGCCGGCGAGACCGGCCGCGGCTTTGCCGTGGTGGCGTCGGAGGTGAAGTCGCTGGCCAGCCAGACCGCCAAGGCCACCGAAGAAATCTCGGCGCAGATCGCCGGCATGCAGAGCGCGACGCAGGAATCGGTGGTGGCGATCAAGCAGATCGGCAACACCATCGGCGAGATCTCCGGCATCGCCTCGGAAATCGCCAGCGCCGTCGAGCAGCAGGGCGCAGCGACCCGCGAGATCGCCCAGAACGTCCAGCGCGTCGCCCATGGCACTCAGCAGGTCGCCGGCCACATCACCGACGTCAACCGCGGCGCCACCGAAACCGGCGTGGCCTCGGAGCAGGTGCTGAATTCGGCGCAGACACTGTCCAGCGAAAGCACGCGGCTGCGTTCCGAGCTGGACCGGTTCATGGGGAATATCAGGGCGGCGTAATTGCGCCGCTGGTCGTCCCCGCGAAGGCGGGGACCCATAACCGCTGGCGTTATTGAAGTAGCAAGGCGACTACCCCAGCCATCACAAGCATCTCCTCGCCGTATGGGTCCCCGCCTTCGCGGGGACGACGGGTGGAGTGTCTTGCGCTACTGCACATCCGCCATATACGCCCGCCAGCCGCCGTAATGCGAGATGTCACGCGCGTCTTCGGTGGCGCGGGCTTCGACCAGAAAACCCTTGACGCGCGAGCCGTCCGACAGCCGCAGCGTGCCGATGGACATCGGTTCGGGCAGCGACGCCACGAACTTGCCGAACGCCGCCGCCGTCAGCGCCCAGATCTCGACGGCGATGGCGGAGCCAGCGTTGTCGGCGACGCGCAGCAGGCCGGGCTTGGCCGGCATGGTGCCGTTCAGGGCGAAGAATTTGTAGTCCGGCGCGGTGGTCGTCGCCTTGAGCAGGCGACCGTTCAATGCCTGCAACTCACCATTCAACGCCATGCCCGACAGATGCGCGCCGACCACGGCGATCGCAATTTCGTCGGCAGCGGGCCGAACGGGCAGCGCCGCGAGCGTCGGCTGCGGCAGGGATTTCGCGCCGACTGGCAATCCGGTATCCGCATGAAACACGCGTCCGATGCTGGCCAGCCGCGCGTCGTCGCCGCCGGGCGCCAGCAGCGTGATGCCGAACGGGATGCCGTCGCTGCGCATCGCCGACGGGATCGCGAGGCCGCAGAGATCAAGCAGGTTGACGAAGTTGGTGTAGGTGCCAAGCCGCGAATTGAGTTCGATCGGGTTGGCCAGCACCTGCGCCGTCGTATAGGCGGTCGGCGCGGTGGGCAGCACCAGCGCGTCGATGGCGGTTAAGGCCTGCTCGGCGACGCGCTTGAGGTCTTGCAGTTTGTACAGCGCCGCAAACGTGTCGGTCGCGCTTTGGCGCGCGCCGGCGATGGTGATCTCGCGGGTCACCGGATGGATCGCGTCGGGCGCCGATGCGAGGAGATCGCGGATCACCAGCAGCCGTTCGGCGATCCAGGGGCCGTCATAGAGCAGGCGCGCGGTTTCGTAGAACGGCTCGAGGTCGAACTCGACCAGCGTGGCGCCGAGCGACTGCCAGCGCTTCAGCGCGTCGGCATAGGCCGCTTCGGCGAGCTTGTCGCCGAAGAAGATCAACTGGCCGTTGCGCGGCACGCCGAGCTTCAGGCTTTTGGGGAATTCGGTCAGCGCGCCGACCGCGCGTTCGCGCGAAAACGAATCCGTGACGTCATAGCCGGCCATCGCCTCGAGGCCGGACACGGCATCGTCGACGGTGAGCGCGAAGATCGAGACGCAGTCCAGCGTGCGGCAGGCCGGCAGCACGCCGGCGGTCGGCACCAGGCCGAGGCTCGGTTTCAGGCCGACGATGTTGTTGAGCATTGCCGGCACCCGGCCGGAGCCCGCGGTGTCGGTGCCGAGCGACAACGGCACCAGGCCGGCGGAGACGGCGACCGCCGAGCCGGAGCTGGAGCCGCCCGGCACGAGATCTTGGCGGACCGGGTTGGTCGGAATGCCGTAAGGCGAGCGCACGCCCACCAGGCCGGTGGCGAACTGGTCGAGATTGGTCTTGCCGATGACAATGGCACCGGCCGCGCGCAGCCGCGCCACGGCGTGGGAGTCGCGGGTCGGATGATAGGTGAAAGCCGGGCAGGCCGCGGTGGTCGGCAGGCCGGCGACGTCGATATTGTCCTTCACGGCCACCGGCACGCCATAGAGCGGCAGCGTGGCCCGATCCTTCGCCGCCAGCGCTTCGGCCTCGGCGATGGCCTCGGCCTCGTTGCGCAATGTGATGAAGATGGCGGGATCGTTGTGGTCGCGGATGCGCTGGAAGGCGCGGGCGACGGTCCGGGCGGGCGAGGTCGTGCCGGCGCGATGCGCGGCAACGATCTCGGCGACGGTTTGCAGCGACAATTCACTCACGATGCGGGCCTGCTGTGGGTGGCAAAGGTCGGCCACCCGCTATCTGAGGCAATGTCATTCAGCAGGCACGGCAAGTGGCGGCTCCGATTGCGGGACAGAGGAAAGACTGGCGGCGCCGAACTTGTCCGCTGCAAAGAGTCCGGCCGCGACCAGAGCATAGGCCAGGGTGACGCCGGGCGTCACCCCCCATCCGCCACCGATGCCGATCGCCTCGCCATGCATGAAGCCGAAATAGGTCAGCACCGCCCCGGCCAGCGCGAAAGCCGAGGCATTGACGAATTTGCGCTCGATGACGAACACCGCGATGGCGCCGAGCACGAGGCCGACCAGGATCGAGCCGCCGCCCATCACCTCGAGGCCGTGAAACAGCACGCCATTCTGGCCCATCTTGGCGACGAAGTCCGGCGCGTGCATCGCGCCGAAATTCATGCCGGCGGCGCCGAGCGCGCCGGCCAGCAGCGTCGCGGCCCAGGCCGCCAGATGCGGCGTCAGCGACAGCGCGATGGCCGGAGCGTGTTCGCGCGGCGTGGTCTCGAAC
>JBEVEC010000129.1:0-8643 GCA_040512975.1 Tardiphaga sp.
AGCTTCATGTCGTAGCCGTAGCGCATCATGATCGGCAACGAGATCACGCCCATGGCGATCACCGAGGCCGCCACCGTGCCGGTGATGGCGCCGAGCACCGCGCCGACCAGGATCACCGCATAGGCGAGGCCGCCGGGGATCTTGCCGAACAGCTGCCCGGTGCCTTCGAGCAAGTCCTCTGCGAGGCCGCAGCGCTCGAGAATCGCGCCCATGAAGGTGAAGAACGGGATCGACAGCAGGAGGTCGTTGGAAATGGTGCCGTAGAAGCGGAACGGCAGCGCCTGCAGGAACGATGGATCGAAATGGCCGGTGAGGATGCCGACCACGCCGAAAAACAGCCCGACCGCAGCCAAGGAGAATGCCACCGGAAACCCGATCAGCATGAAGCAGATCATGGTGCCGAACATCAGCGGGGGCATGACGCCGAAGGAGAACATCGATGGTCCTGACTATCGAAGAGGTCGCAGGGAAGGGCGAGGAGCCGATGGGCTGAACCGCTACTGCAGCGGCGCTTCGTAATGGGTGTCGATCTTGACCACGCCGGCTAGTGCGGCGATGCGCTTGGCGAGCTCGGCGATGCCCTGAAGCAGCAGCATGCAGAAACCCAGCGGCAGGATCAGCTTCACAGGCCAGAGGATCAGGCCGCCGGCATTGCTGGACACCTCCTGCGACTGCCAGGAATTCCAGAAGAACGGCAGCGTCATGTAAGTGAGGTAGGCCATGGCCGGCAGCAGGAACAGGACGATGCCGACGATGTCGACCCACAGCCGCGCGCGATCGGAGATCGCGGAATAGACGAGATCGACGCGGACGTGCTCGTTCAGCCGCAGCGTCTGCGAAGCGCCCAGAAACACGATCCCGGCGAACATGTACCACTGGATCTCGAGCCAGCCGTTGGATGAGTAGTTGAAGAGATAGCGGATCGTGGCGTTGCCGGCCGAGACCAGGCAGGCAAACAGCACCAGCCATTTGGCAACGAAGCCGAAGCCGTCGCTCAAGGCGTCGATCACGCGCGTGAATTTGAGTACGTCCACCAGCTCCCCCGAATCCGCTCCACGCGTTTGCTCGTCTCGTCTGTCCCGGTGGGTCTTACCCACTGAGAAAGCGCGGCTTTTTCGCCGGGCGAGGTAACGCGGCGGCACCATCCCAGCGGCCCGGGCGGCCGTCAATCGGAAAATCGGAAGGATTGACGCAGTCGGGGAAACATGGATGGGACCGTGGATCGGCGGGGCCGGACGATCAAAGCTTCGGAATTGTCGGCGGACCGGCCGGCAACAGCCATAGCGCAGCCGTGCACGAGCTAGTAATCGGCGAGCGCCGAGTCGACACCAACCCTGCGCTTGTTCGGCGTCACCGCCGCGCGGAAGCGCGACCGTAGTCTGGCGAGGCCGCAAGTCGGTCAGGCCATCCGCCAGCACGATGCCGTCAGGCGTCGCGACAGTGCCGCTCGCCCGCTCGCTGCTGGTGCGCGATGCGCTCGCCGAAAACCGGCTGTGCCGCCCGTTGCCGGAAAGCTGGGACATGCCGTCGAGCAAGGCGCATATCGTCCGCTGGCCGGCGGCACTGACAGGCGACCGGCGGGTGCAGACATTTGTGAGTTGGCTGACCGACGAGGCCAAGCAAGTAAGCTTGGCTTAAGTCATTCCAGCCGCATCGCGTTCGGGCCAGCACTGAAGACCGAGAGATCAGCCGCCGGTCACGCTCATATGCCGCGAGACGCTCGGCCGGTTATGGCGGCGGTCGATAATGAAGTCGTGGCCTTTCGGCTTGGTGCCGATGGCGCGGTCGATGGTGGCGTTGAGAAGTTCGTTGTCCTTCGACGCCCGCAGCGGCTTGCGCAGGTCGGAGGCATCCTCGTGGCCGAGGCAGGTGTGGATGGTGCCGGTGCAGGTGATGCGGACGCGGTTGCAGGCCTCGCAGAAATTATGGGTCATCGGCGTGATGAAGCCGATCTTGCCGCCGGTCTCGGCGACGCGCACGTAGCGCGCGGGGCCGCCGCTGTTGTCGGGCAGGTCGGTCATGGTGAAGCGTGACGCCAGCCGGGTGCGCAGCAGCGACAGCGGCACATACTGGTCGATGCGGCCTTCGCCGATATCGCCCATCGGCATCACCTCGATCAGGGTCAGCGCCATGTCACGGCCATGCGCCCATGCGATCAGCGACGGGATCTCGTCCTCGTTCATGCCCTTCAGAGCGACGGCGTTGATCTTGACGGCGATGCCGGCGGCCTGGGCGGCGTCGATGCCGGCCAGCACCTTGTCGAGGTCACCCCAGCGGGTGATGGCGCGAAACTTGTCCTTGTCCAGCGTGTCGAGCGAGACGTTGATGCGGCGAACGCCGCAATCGGCGAGCTCGGCGGCGTATTTCGACAGCAGCGAGCCGTTGGTGGTGAGCGTCAGTTCATGCAGCGCACCGGACGCAAGGTGCCGCGACAGCGAACGCACCAGGCCCATCACATTGCGCCGGACCAGCGGTTCGCCGCCGGTCAGCCGCAGCTTGGTGACGCCCTTGGCAATGAAGGCCGAGCACAGCCGATCGAGCTCTTCCAGCGTCAGCAAGTCGGCCTTGGGCAGGAAGGTCATGTCCTCGGACATGCCATAGAAGCAACGCAGGTCGCAGCGATCGGTCACCGAGACCCGCAGATAGCTGATCCGCCGGCCGAACGGATCGGTCATGACGGAGGAGGTGGGGGCGGGGACGAGTTCGGAGACGGACATTCAAACGCCTTGCTGCAGAACGCGATGCGCGACGGACGCGCGTGACACCCAATGTAGTCACGCGGGGCCGCCGGCACAATCGCGGCAGGCGTTTTGCAGAGGCCGTTAGCGCGGCGGCGGAAATGCTGCCGAACCGGCTGCCGCACCCGGCTTCGCGGTGCGCTTGGCAGGTCCGCGACGGCCCCGGCGGGGCGGGGCGATCGGCTGCAATTCGACGGCCACCGGATTCGGATCGACGGTGGTGCGGGCCGGCGAGGTGAAATCGCCCGGCACGCGGGTGATGGTCACAGGCACGGTTGCCGGCTGGAACTTGGGCAGGTTGAACGTCACGCTGAAGCCGCCATCGACGGTGATCGGCAGCGAGCAGGGCGTGGTGCAGCTTGGTCCGAGCGACGTCCGGGCCTCGGCGCCGGGCGGCGTCGATTCAAACTGCACGCTGACCGGCTCGGGCGCCGATTTGAACGCATCCAGAGAAAACGAGGAGCAGCCCGCCAGGCTGAGGCCCGCTGCCGCCATCACAATAACTCGACGCATATTAAATCCGTTATTTTCGCGGCTGACCGAAGTCCTTCGCCAACCATAAGAGCGTCGCCAACGGCGCGCAACTACCGGCGCCGCCATCGTTAATTGATGGTTAACGAATTATGCATGCGATTTTTAAAACGAAGGCGCTACAATGAGTTACGGATGATTTCTCGCTAACATTCGATCCACCGCCGCGGGTAGATCGCGCATATGGCTGATGACGACGTCCGGTTTGAGATCCGCAATCGGCACGTCGGTGTAGCCGAAATCGACACCGATCACCGGTACGCCGGCACGCCGGGCGACGCCGACATCAGGGCCGGCATCGCCGACCATCACCACGGCAGACATTACCCCGCCGGCGCGGGCAACGGTCTGTTGCAAGATCACCGGATCGGGTTTCGACACGCCGAACGTATCGGCGCCGCAGATCGCATCGAAACGGTCGGTCAGGCCAAGCGCCTCAAGCAGCCGCTTGGAGAGCCATTCCAGCTTGTTGGTGCAGACCGCGAAGCGATAGCCGCGGCCGGCCATCTCATCCAGCGCCTCGACCAGCCCCTCGAAAGGGCGCGATTCCTGCGCGATGTGATCGCCGTAATAGGCGATGAAATCCTCGGTCAGGCGCGAGACGTCGGTCGGCGTCATCTCGCGGCCTTCGAGTTCGAGCCCGCGCTCGATCAGGCGTCGCGCGCCCTGGCCGATCATGGTGCGCGCGGTCGCCAGCGGCACCGGCGGCAGGCCTTCGCGCTCCAGCACCCAGTTCAGCGCGCTGATGAGGTCGGGCGCGGTGTCGACCAGCGTGCCGTCGAGATCGAAGACGATGAGCGGTGATGAGGTCATGGCTCGATCGCTACCGGCGGAAAGGCGCCAGCGCAAGAGCTAGCAGAAGGGATCGCCCCCGGTTGTCCCCGCGGGCGCAGACCCATAACACTGAGCTGAGTGTTGAAAGGCAGACGCTCCCCATCACAGCGACTCCTGCGGGTATGGGTCCCCGCCTGCGCGAGCCCGACCCCAACGTCGCCTTTGCATGGCGCCAAGGCCCCGATCACCCTGTTCCTGCCGGCGAAAGGTCGCTAGATATGCCTCCGCTTCCCGGCCGCGGGAACCGAACCGGGGACACTGATCAATGGACATGGACGCGCTGAAACGGCAGGCCGCAGCCCAGGCGCTGACCCATGTCCGCGACGGCATGAAACTCGGCCTCGGCACCGGTTCCACCGCCAAACATTTCGTGGAATTGCTCGGCGAACGCGTCGCAGGCGGCCTCAAGGTCATCGGGGTGCCGACTTCCGAGGCGACGCGGGCTCAAGCGGAGCGCTGCGGCATTCCGTTGACGACCCTGGACGAGATCGACCGGCTGGATCTGACGGTAGACGGCGCCGACGAGGTCGATCCGGCGCTGAACCTGATCAAGGGCGGCGGCGGCGCGTTGCTGCGGGAGAAGATCGTGGCGGCGGCGTCCGACCGCATGATTGTCATTGCCGATGATTCCAAATGGGTCGCGGCGCTCGGGCGTTTCCCGCTGCCGGTAGAGGTGGTGCCGTTCGGCCTGGCGGCAACGCGGCGTGCGACCGAGCTGGCGTTCGCGCAATGCGGCCTGTCCGGCGACATGGCGGTCCGCGCCGGCGCCGACGGCCATGCTTTCGTCACCGATGGCGGTCACTGGATCCTCGATGCCCGTTTGGGAACCATCACCGACGCGCCTCGTCTAGCCGGGCTGCTCGGGGCTATTCCCGGGGTTGTCGAACACGGACTGTTTATCGGCCTGGCGACCACGGCATTGCTCGCCGGCTCGCAAGGAATTCGCGTTTTCGAGCGGCCATGAGGCCGCGTTCAAGGAGAATATCGATGAAGGCTTTTTCGTCTCTGCTGCTGTCTGCGGGCCTGGTGCTCGGCCTTGCCGCGGCCGCCGTGCCGGCCTCCGCGCAGCAGCCGTCGCCGCTGGGGCAGTCGCGTCCCATCAAGCCGTCGACGCCGGCTGCGATCGGCTATGCCAAGGAAATCCTGGCGATGAAAAATGCCACTGCGATGTATTCCAACGCGGTGCCGAACATGGTCCAGCGCGTCAAGGACTCGCTGCTGCAGAGCAATCTGAATTATCAGAAGGACCTCAACGAGGTCGCCCTCACCGTCGCCACGTCCATGGCCGGGCGCGAGAAGGAGATCGGCGAGCAGATGGCGCGGATCTATGCCAGCGACTTCACCGAGGCCGAGCTGAAGGATCTCGCCACGTTCTACAAGTCGCCGCTCGGCCAGAAACTTTTATCCCAGGAGCCGCAGTCGATTTCCGCCAGCATGTCTTATATGCAGCAGTGGGCGCAGGCTTTCTCGGAAGAGGTCAACGGCGTCTTCCGCGCCGAAATGCGCAAGCGCGGCAAGGAAATCTGATGGCTGTGCCGGGCGTCGTCGCGGACGGCGCCCGGCACGACCTGACTTTCGGAGCACATCATGGCTGACCACGACGTCGATCTGTTTGTCATTGGTGGGGGCTCCGGCGGCGTACGTGCCGCCCGCATCGCGGCCGGCTATGGCGCCAAAGTCATGGTCGCCGAAGAATATCGCTTCGGCGGCACCTGCGTAATCCGCGGCTGCGTGCCGAAGAAGCTGATGGTCTATGCATCGCACGTGCAGCGCGAGATCGACGACGCCGCCGGGTTCGGCTGGACCATCCCGCAGGCGTCGTTCGATTGGCGCGCCTTTGTCGCCGCCAAGGACAAGGAGATTGCACGGCTCGAGGGCATCTACGGGTCCAACGTGGAAAAATCCGGCGCGCAGATCCTGAAGACCCGCGCGGTGTTCGAGGATCCGCACACGCTGCGCCTCGCCACCGGCGACTCGGTCCACGCCAAAACCATCCTGATTGCCACCGGCGGCGCGCCCAATCACGGCAAGGCCATCCCGGGCATCGAGCACGTCATCTCGTCGAACGAGATCTTCGACCTGCCCGTGATGCCGAAGCGCATCGTGATCCAGGGCGGCGGCTATATCGCGCTGGAATTCGCCTGCGTATTCGCGGGCCTGGGCTCGGACGTCACCGTGGTCTACCGCGGCGACAACATTCTGCGGGGCTTCGACGAGGACGTGCGCGCCCATGTGCGCAGCGAGATGGAAAAGGACGGCGTCACCTTCCTGACCGGCTGCACGGTCACCAGGGTCGACAAGCACAACCGCGAATTCACCAGCCATCTGTCGAACGGTGCGAGCATCGCCTCCGACCAGGTGCTGTTTGCGATCGGCCGTCACCCCAACGTCGCCAATCTCGGGCTGGAAAAGGCCGGCGTGGCGATCAATCCCGGGAATGGCGGCATTGCCGTCAACGAATATGCACAGACCAACGTGCCGCACATCTACGCGGTCGGCGACGTCACCCATCGCTTCAACCTGACGCCGGTGGCGATCCGCGAGGGCCACGCCTTTGCCGACACGGTGTTCGGCAAGCGAACGGTGAAAGTCGACCACAGCAACATCCCGACCGCCGTGTTCACCCAGCCGGAGGTCGGCACCGTCGGCATGACCGAAGCGGAGGCGCGCGCGGCCTTCAGCCATGTCGATATCTACAAGACCAATTTCCGCGGCATCAAGGCGACCATCTCCGGCAGCGAGTCGCGGGTGCTGATGAAGCTGATCGTCGACGGCGCCACCGACGTTATCGTCGGCTGCCACATCGGCGGCCCGGAGGCCGCCGAACTGATCCAGGTGCTCGGCATCTGCGTCAAGATGAAAGCCACCAAGGCCGATTTCGACGCCACGATGGCCGTGCATCCCAGCGCTGCGGAAGAACTGGTGACGATGCGCACGCCGACGGCGCGGTATGTCAGGGAAGCAGCCGAGTAGGGTCGAAGGATCGGTAGAGCGTCATGAAACCTATCAAGCCTCAGAACGCATAGTTGATGGATTTCGCTGCGGCGCTATCGCGCTTGCGCTCTGCCCATCCTACGAGTCCGTCAATCCGGCTCTCTCTGCAGCCATTCCGCGGCACCGCGCCACAACGTGTCGCGGTGCTCGGGGCGGAAGAAGCCGAAATGGCCGATCTTGGCGGCGCCGACTTCCATCGGCGTGATGTGGTGCAGGTCCGGACGGATCGACGAGAAGCCGGCACATAGCAGTTCGACGGCGGGGGCGGTGGCCCAGGGGTCGTCGGAGAAGCTGAGCGCGCGGAGTGCGCCGCGGTAGCGCGGGAAATTCACCAGCGCGCGCAGGCCGGGGTCGTCGAAGAAGTAGCGGTCGCGGGTCACCCAGTCAGCCCATTCCAGAAACACGCCCCTGGGCAGATCGAGGCCGATGCCCATGCGGCCGGGCGCGTAGCCCAGGATGCGGGTCAGCGGCGCGCCGATGAATTTCATCAGGGCATAGATCCGATAGGCCTCCGGCCGCGTCATCAGGCGCCAGCTCGCCGCCTGCGCCGCCACGAACAGAGCGCGCGACACCTCGGTGTTGTTGGGAATGAGGCCGAGCGCCTGGCCGCCGAAGGAATGCCCGACATAGGCCAGCGGCATCGCGCCGTAGCGCTCGCGCATCCACGCCACCGCAGCCGAAACATCTTGCGCCGCCCAGCCGGACATCGAGGCCTCGAAACCCGACAGCGATTTTCGGGCTTTGGCCGGTCGCGAATTGCCGATGCCGCGGTAGTCGTAGGTCAGCACCGCGCAGCCGCGACCGGCGAGGTAGCTCGCGAATCCCCGGTAGATCTTGCGCGGCACGGCGACGGCAGAATTGATCAGCACCGCATGGCTGCGCTTGGCGTTGCGCGGCAAATACAGCGTGGCGCCCAGGAATAGGCCGTCGGTGGCGGGAAAAGTAATGTGGTCGGCAAAAACGTCGTCCAGTGCAGCGTCCGGCACCGTGGTCCCCAGATGGTTTGCAATAAAGCGCCAGCAAAGGCGGATTCGTTATGCTCCGCAAGGGCTTGGCGCGCGGCGACGGGACTTGCGGCTGGATTTCCAACTAGCGGTTCCTATCTGCGCTGTGTATAAGGCGGCCGCCGCGGCCAGGATGCGCGGCTTTCAGGAGTGATGTGATGTCCGAGCGATGGACGCCCGATAGCTGGCGCGGCAAGCCCGTGCTGCAGATGCCGGAATACCCGGATGCGAAGGCCCTTGGCGATGTCGAGGCGCAGCTCGCCACGTTTCCGCCGCTGGTATTTGCCGGCGAGGCCCGCAACCTGAAGAAGTCGCTGGCGCGCGTCGCCGCCGGCGAGGCCTTCCTGCTGCAGGGTGGCGATTGCGCCGAGAGCTTTGCCGAGCACGGCGCCAACAACATCCGCGATTTCTTCCGCGCCTTCCTGCAGATGTCGGTGGTGCTGACCTATGCCGGCGCCGTGCCGGTGGTGAAGGTCGGCCGCATCGCCGGCCAGTTCGCCAAGCCGCGCTCCGCGCCGATGGAGAAGCTGGGCGGCGTCGAG
>JBEVEC010000298.1:0-6517 GCA_040512975.1 Tardiphaga sp.
GCAGCCCCGCGACATCGTATTCGTGCAGGACCTTCCGCGCACGGCGCTGGGCAAGGTGCAGCACTTCAAGTTGAAGCAGAGTTCGTAAGAGGACCATCATGAAGATCGCAGTATTGGGCGGCGGCAACGGCTCGTTCGCGGCCGCGGGTGATTTCGCGCTGCAGGGCCATGACGTCCGGCTGTGGCGACGTGACGCCGAGGCCGTCACCGCCCACAAGGCGGCCGGGTCGCGCATTCAGGTCAAGAACGCGCAGGGCACGCATGATACCCAGCTCACGCTGGTAACCACAGATATCGCCGAGGCGATCAACGACGTCGAACTGATCCTTTGCCCCGCGCCCGCCTTCGCGCAACCGGATATCGCCAAGCGTATCGCGCCCCATCTGGCGGACGGCCAGGTGGTCTATCTGCCGCCGGCGACCTTCGGTTCGATGATCTT
Source organism: Tardiphaga sp. (assembly GCA_040512975.1). Taxonomy (GTDB): domain Bacteria; phylum Pseudomonadota; class Alphaproteobacteria; order Rhizobiales; family Xanthobacteraceae; genus Tardiphaga. The sequence goes on from JBEVEC010000298.1 coordinate 440, forward strand.
CGCCAAGGCGGCGCACGACGCCGGCAACACCGCGAAGGTCGCCTTTGCCGAGACCGGCACGCTGCCGTGGCTGGCGCGCAAGCACGGACCGTTCCAGGTATCGATCACCATCCGCGCCAAGCGGCTGCCGACCGGCGTATTTCCGCTTGCGATGAGTGGCTACGCCTGCAAGGTGATCGACAAGGCCTTCCCGGGCGTCATCGAGCCCTGCGGCGACGCGCTGTCGGGCGCACTGATGAATGCCGGGCCGATCATCCACCCACCGCTGATCGTGATGAATGCCGGGCCTCTCGAGCATTTCCCGACGTGGGACATCCACAAGGAAGGCACGCAACCGGCGATCCGCCGCGTCACCGACCAGCTTGACGGCGAGCGCATCGCGATTCGCGAAGCCTTCGGCTATGGCGGCTCGCACTTCCCGCTGGTGCAGCACTACGCCAAGGACGGCGAAGAGTGGATGTATGGCCGCGGCTCGCATGACCGCCTCACCGACAGCGGTGACTGGCGCGAGCACATCGTGCTGCGTGAGCACCGCTACATGCGCGAGGACCTGCGCACCGGCCTGTCGTTCTTTCTGTCCTGCGCCAAGGTCGCCGGTGTCGAGACGCCGCTGATCAAGGCCTTCCTCGCGATCGGCGGCGCCATCTGCGACGAGAATTTTCTCGAAGGCGGCCGCACGCTGGCCTCGCTCGGCTTCGGTGATCTCGATCGGGACGGCCTCCTGAAGCTGCTGCGCGAAGGCTTTGCCGCATGAGCACCTATGCCCAGATCGCCTGCCTCGGCGCCGGCCGCATGGGCCGCGGCATCGCCGTCGCCTTCGCCTATGCCGGCCACGAGGTTGCCATTGTCGATTTCAAGCCGCGCGACGCCGACAAATTCACGGCACTGGAAGCTGACGCGCTTGGCGAGGTGCGCAAGACCTTTGCGAGCATGGCGCGGTTCGGCATGCTGGCCGCGGCCGACATCGACACGCTGATGGCGCGCGTCCGCATCGTGCCGGAAGCCGGCGCAGGTGAGGCATTGAGCACATCGGCGATCATCTTCGAAGGCGTGCCGGAAGTGCTCGACCAGAAGCGCGACGCCCTCGCCCGCGCCTCGCAGCTTGCCGGCCCCACGCCGATCATTGCATCGACAACCTCGACGATCCTGGTCGACGACATCTCCGGCGCCGTCGAACATCCCGAGCGTTTTCTCAATGCGCACTGGCTCAACCCGGCCTATCTCGTGCCGCTGGTCGAGGTCTCACCCGGCAAGGCCACCGACCCGGCCATCACCCAGCGCGTCAAGGACCTGCTCGAGGGCATCGGCAAGGTGCCCATCGTCTGTTCGGCCTCACCCGGCTACATCGTTCCGCGCATTCAGGTGCTGGCGATGAACGAGGCCGCGCGCATGGCCGAAGAAGGCGTCGCGTCGCCAGAGGATCTCGACAAGGCGATCAAGTACGGCTTCGGATTCCGCTTCGCGGTGCTTGGCCTGCTCGAATTCATCGACTGGGGCGGCGGCGATATCCTGCACTACGCCAGTGACTATCTGACCAGCGCCCTGAAGAGCGACCGCTATACCGCGCCCGAGGTGATCGGCCGCAACATGGCCGAGGGCAAGGTGGGCTTGCGCACCGGCCAGGGCTTTCTGAATTATGAGGGCATGGATGTGGATGCGTACCGCGAAGGCCGGTTGTCGGCGTTTGTCGATTTGCTGAAGCACTTTCAGCTGCAGAAGCCGCCGGTGCTGTGAGCGCCGACGCCACCTCGGTATCATGCCCGGCCATAACGTCTTGACGGTGGGTGCAGCTCCCCAATCAAAGCCGCCGAACTACAGTTCCGGGAACCCGCGCAGCAGATACGTCCGCAACCAGTGCAGCAGGCTGTTCAGGATCAATCCCAGCAGCGAGATCATGATCAGCGGCACGAACATGTCCACGGTCTGGAACGTGCGCGCGGCCTGCACCAGCATGTGGCCGAGGCCGTCGGTCGAGGTGATCATCTCGGCCAGGAACACCACGATGCAGGAGATTACGAGGCCGATGCGGCAGCCGGTGAGGATCGACGGCATCGCGGCGGGCAGCACCACCTTGAACAGGATCTGCCAGCGCGGCGTGCCGGCGGCCATCGCCGACCAGATCAGCTTCTGCTCGACCATCGACGCGCCGTAATAGGTCGACAGCAGGATCGGAAACAGCGCGTCGGCGGCAACCAGCGTGACCTTGGAGGCGTGGTCGAAGCCGAGGATCAGCAGCAAAGCCGGATACAGCGCGATCTTCGGGATCGGCGCCAGCACGCGCACCAGGGGTTTCACCACCGCATTGATGCCCGGGCTCACGGCGGCCGCGAGGCCGATCAGAACGCCGAGCACGACGGCGATGCCGAAGCCGGCGAACAACCGGATCAGGGTCGCCGCGATGTCGTGGAGGAAGTCTCCGGTGAAGAATTGCTGCAGCAGACGGCCGAACACCGCGCCCGGCGGCGGCAAAAGGGTTTTTGGCGCGAAGCCGAAGGTGATTAACGCCTGCCACAGCGCGATGAACAGCACGATCGGCGTGATGCCGAGCAGTGCCGAATTGATACGGGTCTGGGTCATCGCGGCGGCCTCACGTGAAGCTGAGGGGCATGTCGTCGCGCGGCTGCGACCAGCGCACCAGCGACAGCCGGATCTTTTCGAACACCGCGTCGAACAGGATGCCCATGGCGCCGATGATCAGGATCATCGCGAACACCGTGTCGTACTGCGCCATGTCGAGCGCGTTGAACAGGATGTTGCCGGCGCCGGACTGCCGCGCGATCATTTCAGAGGTAACCATGGTGATCAGCGCCAGCACGACACCCGTGCGGCACCCGGTGAGGATTTCCGGCAGTGCCGCCGGCAGCACGATGTGCAGCATGCGCTGCGACGCCGACATGCCCATGGCCGCGCCGGACCACAACATCTTTTCTTCCACGGCTTTGCCGCCCTGGAACGAGTGATAGATGATCGGCAGCGAAACGCCGAGGAAGATCACCAGGATCTTGGAGACGTCGCCGACGCCCATCCACAGCATGATGATCGGCATCAAGGCCGCCTTCGGCACCGGATAGACGATCATCATCAGCGGATTGAAGAACGACGCCACCGCCTTGATGCGGCCCATCAGCAATCCCAGCGGAATCGAGAAAGCCAGCGCCAGCACCAGGCCAATCGCCATGCGGCGGATCGAGTCGGCAATGTTCAGCAGCGATTCCTTGTCCGTCAGGATCGCCGGCACCGCCTTTAGCGATTCCCATGCGGTCGGAAAGCTTTCGGTGTCGAGCCACAGCGAGGCCAGTTCCCAGACGCACAGCAGGCCGATGCAGGCGAGCAGCGGCGAGATCGTTTTCAGCAGCCCGCGCGCGGTCATCACAGCTCTCCGGTCACAGGTCGTGCTGGCCGTCGTCGATCATCTTCTCGATGTCGACGATGTATTTCTGGAAGCGCGCGTCAAGCAGCAGGTCGGCGCGCTTGCGCGGACGCGGCAACTCGATGTCGACGACCTCCTTGATGGAGCCGGGCGAACGCGACATCACGATTACCTTGTCGGAGAGGTAGACGGCCTCCTCGACCGAATGGGTGACGAACAGCACGGTCTTGCGCTGGGTGTCCCAGATGTCCAGCAGGTCGTTCTGCAGCCGCGTGCGGGTATGCGCGTCGAGCGCGCCGAACGGCTCGTCCATCAGCAGAACCGCCGGGTCATAGGCCAGCGTGCGTGCGATGGCGACGCGCTGCTTCATGCCGCCGGAGAGTTCTTTTGGATAGAAGTTCTCGTAGCCCTTCAGGCCGACCATCTCGAGCAGCTTGCGGCCGCGTGCTTCGGCGTCGGCCTTCTTCATGCCCTGCTGGCGCATGCCGTACATGACGTTGCCGAGAATGTTCTTCCACGGGAACAACGCGAATTCCTGGAACACCGGGCCACGGTCGGGACCGGGCCCCGTGATCGCGCGGCCCTTGACCTTGGCGACGCCGTCGGTCGGCTTGACGAAGCCCCCGACGATATAAAGCAACGTGGACTTGCCGCAGCCAGAGGGGCCAAGGATCGAGACGAAGGCGCCGTCTTCGATCGACAGGTTGATGTCCGACAGCGCCAGATGGCTCTGCTTGCCGGAGGTCTGGAAGCGCTGCGAGACGTGTTCGATCTCGATCATCGCATTCGCGGGCTTGCGGCCGGAAACCGGATCCGACGACATGGGTCCCGATTCAGCGTGAGCGTCCGTGCGCAGCGACACCACCTTCATTCCCGGTCCTTCATTGGCCATGAACGCCTCGCAACCACGACGGACCATGCGGGTCCAACCTGCCTGCCCGCCGAGCATAGCCGGAAACTGCAATTGTTTTAAGCTTCAAATTTATGCGGGTAGCGCCTTATCGGTAGTCAGAGCCCTGGTCACCTCTCCCCGGGGGGGAGAGGTACGGAGGCTTCTGCTTACGACTTGAAATACGGCTCCACCGGGCCGGTCAGCTTGATCAGCAGCGGGTTGCCGTGGCGGTCCTTGGCAGCGCCGGCGGGGACCTTCACCCAGCTCTCGCTGATGCAATATTCCTCGACATTGGTCTTTTCGGCGCCCTTGAAGCGGATGCCGACATCGCGCTGCAGGACCTCGGCATTGTAGAATGGGCTGCGCGGGTCGACGGACAGCCGGTCGGGAAATGCCACGTCGGTGGTGTTCGGTTCATCGGTCATAGCAGCGCCTCGATTCTGTCTCGCAATGATTGTGGTTTCGTGGTCGGCGCAAAACGCTTGACCACCCGGCCTGAGCGGTCGACCAGGAATTTGGTGAAATTCCATCTGATCGGCCCGCCCAGCAGGCCCGGCTTCTCAGATTTGAGGAAATTATACAATGGATGCGCCTGCGCGCCGTTGACGTCGATCTTGGCGAACAGCGGAAAGCTGACGGCGTAATGGGTTTCGCAGAAGTCGGCGATGGTCGCGGCGTCGCCCGGCTCCTGGGCGCCGAACTGGTTGCAGGGAAAGCCCAGCACCGAGAACCCCTGCCCGCCAAATTCCTGCTGCAAGGCCTCGAGTCCGCGATATTGCGGCGTGAATCCGCAGGCGCTGGCGGTATTGACGATCAGCAGCACCTGTCCGGCATAGCGATCGAGTGCGACCGGCTCGCCGCTCAATGCATTGGCCGTGAAATCGGAGATGCCGCTCATGGCCGCGGGCTCAAGCCATGGCCGGTTCGGCGGGCATCGGCGGCGTGCCGCCGGCCTCGATGGCCTCGCCGGCCGCAAGACAGAGGTCCTCGCGGTAGCGCCCGGCGACCACCTGCACGCCGGTCGGCGTGCGGCCGACCAGCCCCGTCGCCACGCTCAGCGCCGGCAGGCCCATGAAGGGAATGCCGATCTGCGGCAGTTGCGCCGCCCAGACGCGCTCGAATGCCTCCTCGCCCTGCAAATCGAGATTGTCGGGGAACGGCAGCTCGCCGGACATCGGCATCAGCACCACGGCGTAGCGCTGCAGAAACAGCTCCCAGTCGCGCACGAAGGTAGACCGGCGCACCAGCGCCCGCGACAGCCCGCCGTTGTCGAAGCCGACCAGCTTTTTGGCCTGCCCGCGCAGGCACGCAATGGCGCCGGGATCACCCTCGCGCTCGGCGGCGTCGACCATGCCCTGGTAGCCGTCGCCGAACCAGATCTGGGTCTGCAACTGGGCGGCCTCGCGCAGCGCCGGGGTGTTGTCGACTTCCTGGACGATCCATCCGGCGCGTTCGAGCCGCTTGCCGGCATCGCGCACGGCGGATTCCACGTCGGCGGTGATGGCAAGACCGTCCGGCCGCAGGCACAGCGCCGCGCGCTTCTCCCGCGGCGGGCCTTCCAGCGGCGCCGGCACCCACCAGGGATCGCGCACGTCCGGCTGCGCCATGGCGGCGAGCCCGAGCCGGATATCGTTGATGGTGCGCGCCAGGGGGCCCGACACCGCGGTGATCTGGCCGGAAATAATGCGCTCGGGCAGCGCCTGATTATAGGCCGCGATGCGGCCGACCGTCGGGCGCAGGCCGTGCACGCCGCAGGCATAGGCGGGATAGCGGATCGAGCCCGCGATATCGGTGCCGTGGGCGATATGGCCGATGC
>JBEVEC010000302.1:0-3916 GCA_040512975.1 Tardiphaga sp.
GCCTGCATGTGCGTCCGGTGCTTAATCTGAAGCTCGACAAAGACGTCCGCGCGATGCGCGCCATCGCCGAAGAGACCTTCGCGATGGTCCGGGACTACAAGGGTTCGCATTCGGGCGAGCACGGCGACGGCCTGGTGCGGTCGGAATTCCACGCTGAAATGTTCGGCCAGCGCATCGTCGACGATTTCGCCGGGGTAAAGCGGCGCTTCGATCCCGGCAACATCCTCAATCCCGGCAAGATCGTCGATCCGCCGGCGATGGATAACCGCGCGCTGTTTCGCTATCCGCCGAACTATCGCGTTGGTGAACTGAAGACCGCACTCGACTGGTCGGCGTGGCCCGGCGCCGGCGGCGGCTTCCAGGGCGCCGTCGAGATGTGCAACAGCAACGGCGCGTGCCGCAAGCTCGAGGGCGGCGTGATGTGCCCGTCCTACCGCGTCACGCGCGACGAGCGCGATGTCACCCGCGGCCGCGCCAATACGCTGCGACTGGCGATCTCCGGCCAGCTCGGCCCGGACGCGCTGACCTCGGACGCCATGGCCGACACGCTGAAGCTCTGCGTATCGTGCAAGGCGTGCCGCCACGAATGCCCGACCGGCGTCGACATGGCCAAGATGAAGATCGAGGTGCAGGCCGCCCGCGCACAGAAGCACGGGCTGTCGTTGCGCGACCGGCTGATCGGCTATCTACCGCGCTATGCCGCCGCAGCGGCGCGTTTGGCTCCGCTGGCGAACTGGCGCAACCGCAGCCCGCGGCTGCGCGCCTGGTGGGAACGCGTCGTGGGCATCAGCGCGAAGCGCAGCCTGCCAGAATGGCGGCGCGACGTCTTCCGTCTCGACGAGGATGCCGTCGGGCCGGTCGACGGCCACGAGGTCGTATTGTTCGCCGACACCTTCAACCGTGCCTATGAGCGCGAAAATCTCGACGCTGCGCTGCGCGTGCTGGTCGCCGGCGGCTACCGCGTGCATCTCCCCCGCGCGCTCGATCGCGGGCGCGCGCTGTGCTGCGGCCGCACCTTCCTGTCGGCCGGCCTGGTCGATCAGGCCCGCGCCGAGCTCGACCGGCTGGTCGCGGCCTACGCGCCGTTCGCCATGCGCGGCGTGCCGATCGTCGGGCTCGAGCCGAGCTGCCTGCTGACGTTGCGTGACGAACTGCTGTCGCTGCGCTCCGACGACGACGCCAAAAGCGTCAGTGCGCACGCCATGCTGCTCGAGGAGTTTCTGGTGCGCGAGGCCGAGGCCGGACGGTTGAAGCTGGCGCTGCATCCGATCGCGCCGAAGGCCGCGGTGCATGGCCATTGCCATCAGAAATCATTCGGCGCGTTCAAGCCGGTCGAAAAGGTGCTGCGGCTGATCCCCGGCCTCGCGGTCGAGACCATCGAGTCCAGTTGCTGCGGCATGGCCGGAGCGTTCGGCTACGGCGCCGAGACCTACGACGTCTCGCTGCAGATGGCCGAGGCATCGTTGCTGCCGGCCGTGCGCAAGGCCGATGCCACCACCCTGATCGTCGCCGACGGCACCTCCTGCCGCCACCAGATCGCCGACGGCACGCCGCGCGAGGCCTTGCATGTCGCGCGCGTGCTGGCCATGAGCCTCGACGCCGTTTCCGTTTCGCCATCTTCCCTTTCGACCTGACAGAGGACTAACACCATGGCCGACCTGACCCTCGACACCGCCCGCAAGATTCTCGACGGCGCGCTTTCCAAGGTGCTCGAACTGAAACTGAAGCCGATGGTGATCACTGTGCTCGATGCGCGCGGCTGCCTGAAGGCCGCTATCGCGCAGGACGGCACCAGCCTGATGCGCGGCGAGGTCGCCCACGGCAAGGCCTATGGCGCACTGGCGATGGGCCTCGGCTCGCGCGCGCTGTTCAAGCGCGCCGAGGAGCAGCCGTTCTTCATTGATGCGGTGAACACCATGGCGCGCGGCGCGCTGATCCCGGTGCCCGGCGGCGTGTTGATCCATGATGCGTCGGGCGTCCTGCTCGGTGCCGTCGGCATTTCCGGCGACACCTCGGACAATGACGAGATCTGCTGCGTCGCAGGCATCGAGGCGGCCGGTCTCAAGGCCAGCACGGGCTAGCACGGACCACGGCGAGCACGCATGTCCGATAATTCGCTCCAGCCGCTCATCGACCGCATCGGCGCGGCCCATGTCGATGCGCGGCTGGAGATCGAGACCCATCGCGACCACCAGGTGTTCGGCCAGGGCCGACTGTTCTTCAATCTGGAGAACTGGCTGAAGGCGCCGCCGCTCATTCGCACCGTCCTGAAACTGGCCGGCCTCTACGCCCGTGCGCGCCGCCAGGCCGATCGCGTGACCGTCCGGCACAACGATGTCGTGTCGACCCGGCTGCCGGCAGCGTTTGACGGCTTCACCATCCTGCATATCAGCGACCTTCACGTCGATCTCAGCGAAGGCGCGCTGGCGCATCTGCTCGGCTTTGTCGGCGAACTCGTCTACGACGTCTGCGTGCTGACCGGCGATTATCGCGGCAAGACCTTTGGACCCCATGATCGCAGCGTCGCCGGCGTCGCCGAGCTCTGCGCCAGATTGCGCGGACCGATTTACGGCATCCTCGGCAATCACGACACCATCCGCATGGCGCCCGCCATGGAGGCGATGGGCATCCGCATGCTGTTCAACGAATGCGAGACCCTGACTCGCGATGGCCAGTCGATCTATCTCGCCGGCGTCGACGATCCGCATTTCTACCGTGCCGACGACATCGCCAAGGCCGCGGCACCCGTCCCCGGCGATGCATTCTCGATCCTGCTGTCGCATACGCCCGAAACCTATGCCGAGGCCGCCGCCCATGGCTTCGACCTCATGCTGAGCGGGCACACCCATGGCGGGCAGCTCTGCCTGCCCGGCGGCTTCCCCATCAAGCTCGAAGCCCTACTGCCGCGCGCACTGGGCGCAGGCAGCTGGCGCCAGGAGGCCATGGTCGGCTACACCTCCGTCGGCGTCGGCACCAGCCTGCTGCCGGTGCGGCTGAACTGTCCGCCGGAGGTGACGCTGCACCGGCTGCGGCGCGGCGGCTGAGGCATCGGCTTGCCCTTTGCGCGCGGGATATGTGATAAGGCGCCAACGCTCGAACGAAAGGCGCAGTCAGGCCCGGCCGTGAAAATTCTGAAACTGATTTGCGGCCTCATCTGTCTCGCGATTGTCGCGGCCAATATCTGGACCATGTCGCGGTGGAGCGAACGGCGCGGCGTCGCCGACGACCTGTGCTACCTGCGGCAGGCGCACCTGTTCCAGCAGCACGGCCGGCACGGCATCGATACCGACATCAAGACCGAGACCGATGGCTACTTCCGCAAACTTGTCACCGAGGTCGGCCAGCCCGGCTGGCACGACGACAACCAGTCGGTCTGCCACATCGACATGGCCAAGACCGGCAAGCGCGTGCTGCAATATCCGCCCGGCACCGGCGCCCTGCTCGCGCTGTTTCCCGAAGGCCATCAGGTGGTGCCGCTCTACGCCGCCGCGAATGCGGTGGTGCTGCTGATGGCGTGTGCCACGATTGCTCTGGCGCGGTCACGCGCGATGGTTTTGACGGCCGCGGGCTTCGGATGGGCCGCGCTGTATCTGATGATCAATCCAGCCAAGGCGAGCTATTCCATCGCACCCACCATGGCGATCTGCTCCATCGTCGGCTATCTCACTGCAAAGATGGTTGCGATCCCGCATCGGCAGCGTGGGCTGCACGCCGCCGCCATCGGCATCCTGCTCGGCCTGTCGATCAATTTCCGCCTCCCTAACGCTCTTCTCTGCATTGGCTACGGCGTCTTCCTGCTCGCGATGTTTGTCGTCAGGCGCGATCGCGCCTGCTTCGCCGACGGTGCCGGGTTCGGCGTCGGCGTCGTCGCCGGCATGCTGCCGACGCTGATCTACAACGCCACCCATGCCGGAAG
>JBEVEC010000326.1:0-5148 GCA_040512975.1 Tardiphaga sp.
GGATCGACGACATCCTGATCAGCTACAATTTGCTCGGCGACGAGAAGATGGCGCGGCTCGGCGCGCTGCAGGCCAAGGCAAATGTCGTCGTCGCCGCCGACAATCTTGTGGTGGTCGGCGACCTGCCGAAGGCCGCCGCAGCGTCGGGCCGCGACCTCGACGTGGTCGTCGAATGCGACACCGGCCGCAAGCGCGCCGGCGTCGAGACGCCCGCCGAGGCGATCGCGCTGGCCAGGGAGATCGCCGCGTCGAAGGGGCTGACCTTCGCCGGCTTCATGCTGTATCCGACCGAGACGGGCTGGCCCGACGCGCAGAAATTCTACGACGAAGCGCTGGCCGGTGTCCGCGCGCTTGGCCTGGAGCCGCGCATCGTCTCCACCGGCGGCACGCCCAACCTGAAGAATGTCGGCTCGCTGCAGGGCGCCACCGAGCATCGTTTCGGCACCTACATCTACAACGACCGCATGCAGGTCGCCGCCGGCTCCGCGAGCTGGGACGATTGCGCGCTCAACGTCTATTCCACTGTGGTCAGCCGCGCCGGCCCCGAACGCGGCATCCTCGACGCCGGCTCCAAGACGCTGACGCCCGACACCGGCGGCCTCGACGGCTACGGCCTGATCCTCGAACACCCCGAAGCCAAGATCGCGCGCTTCGCCGAGGAGCACGGCTTCCTCGACCTCGCGCGCAGCAACACCCGCCCCGACGTCGGCGACGTCGTCCGCATCGTGCCGAACCATGTCTGCGTCGTGGTCAACATGTTCGACGAAGTAGTGATGGTGCGCGGCGACGAGATCGTGGGCACGCTGCCGATCTCCGCACGCGGGAAGCTGCGCTAACACGTAGCCCGGATGGAGCGCAGCGCAATCCGGCAGTCGCGCGCACAGGCATTGCGGCCCTAGGATTACGCTTCGCTTCATCCGGGCTACGAGCTGAGCCACCTCAACACGCCTTGCCCCGCCGACGCTCCCGTCGCAAACGACGCCTGCAACAGGTAGCCGCCGGTCGGCGCTTCCCAGTCCAGCATCTCGCCGGCGACGAACGTCCCCGGCATGCGCTTCAGCATGTAGGCATCGTCGATCTCATCGAACGCAATGCCGCCGGCCGTCGAAATCGCACGGGCAATCGGCGCGACGCCGTCGAGCGTGACAGGCACGGCATTGATCAGACCGGCCAGCTTCTCCGGCGGCAGCGCGGCCAGTTGCAGCCCTTCCGCAACGGCGACCTCCTGCAGCAGCCCGATCGCCACGGGCGACAGGTGCACCGCCTTGCGCAAGAAGTTGGAGAACGACTGCTTGCCCCGCGGCGCCGCCAGTTTGGCGATCAATTCACCCGCCGCGAGATCCGGCCGCAGCGCGATGGACAACACCGCCTTGCCCTCCGCCAACACGGCCTCGCGGAGCGGCGCCGACAGCGCATAGATGCCGCCACCCTCGATGCCGTTGCGGGTCACCATGGCCTCGCCGCGCGCGTGGCGCACGCCGAATGACAAATCCACACCCTTCAGCGGCTGTCCCTCGAATCGGTTCTTGAAGATCGTCGACCAGGCGACCGCAAAGCCCATATTGGCCGGCCGCAGCGGCACGACGATGATGCCTTTCGCGGCATGCACGTCGACCCATGCGCCATCCGACCCGAGCCGTGGCCAGCTTGCGCCGCCGAGCGCGAGCACGGTTGCTGCGACTGAGACCACGCGCACGCCATCCGGCGTCTGGAACGTCGGATGCCCGTCCTCGTCCCAGCCCGTCCAGCGATGCCGGAATGCGAAACGGACACCGGCGGCGTCCAGCCTGCGCAACCAGGCGCGCAGCAGCGGTGAAGCCTTGAAGGCTTCCGGAAACACCCGGCCGCTGGAGCCGACAAATGTCGGCTGGCCCAATTCCTCGCTCCATGCACGCAGATCGTGGGGCGTGAACGCGCTAATCGCCGCGGCGAGAGGGACTTTCGCCGCGGCGTAGCGCGTCATGAAATCCGGCAGCGGTTCGCTATGGGTGAGATTCAGCCCACCGCGCCCGGCCATCAGGAATTTGCGCGCCGCCGACGGCATCGCGTCGTAGACAGTCACGGTAGCGCCGCCACGCGCCAGCACTTCCGCGGCCATCAGGCCGGCCGGACCGGCGCCGATTACGGCGACGGATTTATCGTGGCGGGGTAGCCCGGATGAGCGAAGCGACATCCGGGACGTTTAGCTCAAGTACCCGCATATCGCTACGCTCATGCGGGCTACGGTTTCAGCCCTTGGCGATACGGGCTTCGGCCTGGGCAATGTATTTCTGGGTCTGGTGGAAGGCGCCTTCGAGCGCCTTGGCCTGCGCCATGTCGCTGATCTCGGCGAAGTGCGCGGCGATGGTGTCGGCGCTCCAGTCCTCCTCGGCAAAATTGACGCCTTCGCTTTCCAAGAGCTTGATCACCGCGAAGGAGCCCGAGCCCGCCCCCATGATGGTCTTGGTCGGCGCGTTCTCGCTCAGGAGATAAAGCACCGCCGGCGTGATTGCCTCGGGCTTCATCAGCGCCAGCGCCTGCGGCGGCAGCAGCTCCTCGGTCATGCGCGTTGCTGCCGTCGGCGATACCGTGTTGACGCGGATGTCGCTCTTGCGACCCTCCTCGGCCAGCACGTTCATCAGCCCGACCATGCCGGTTTTCGCCGCGCCGTAATTGGCCTGGCCGAAATTTCCGTAGAGGCCCGACGACGACGTGGTCAGCACGATGCGGCCGTAGTTGCGGGCGCGCATGCCCTCCCACACCGCCTTGCAGCAGTAGAACGTGCCGGTGAGATGCACGTCGAGCACTTTTGCGAAATCGGCGATCTCCATCTTGGCGAACGACTTGTCTCTGAGGATGCCGGCATTGGCGCACATCAGGTCGACGCTGCCCCATTCGGCAGTGGCCTTGTCGACCATCGCCTTGACCTGCTCGAAATTCGAAACGTCCGCAGCATCCGCCATGGCGATGCCGCCGAGCTGGCGGATCTCCTCGACCACGGCTTCCGCCGCAGACAGCGAGCCGCCGCTGCCGTCGCGCGCGCCGCCGAAATCATTGACCACCACCTTGGCGCCGAGCTTCGCCAGGCCCAGCGCGTGGGCCTTGCCCAACCCGTTGCCGGCGCCTGTCACGATGGCGACGCGGCCGTCAAAGCGAATGGTCATGATGTCGTGCTCCTCATTTGAAATAGGTCAGGCCGAGCCAATCGGCGACCAGCGCCGGCTTGCTCTCGCCCTCGATCTCGACGGTCACGCTGGTGCGCGTGAACAATTCTTTCGGCTTGCGCAACGTCGCCTCGGTGAGCGTGAAGCGGCCGCGGATGCGGACGCCCGACTTCACCGGGGACACGAAGCGGATCTTGTCGGTGCCGTAATTGACGCCCATCGCCACATCCGCCAGCTGCGGCAGCGCCTCGTAGGACATCACGGGAAGCATCGACATGGTGAGAAAGCCGTGCGCGATGGTCGAGCCGAAAGGCGTCGCACCCGCGCGCGCGGGATCGACATGGATGAATTGATGATCCTCCGTTGCCGCGGCGAAGGCATCGATGCGCTTCTGATCCATGACGTGCCATTCCGACAGTCCGATTTCCTTACCTGTCATGGCAATATAGGCCTCATAGTCGATCATCACGCGCACCATCCTGGTCGTTTCGGTGCGGCACATTCCACACCCAGTGCGCTCCCGCCAAGCCATATTGTGCGCTGCAGCCATGCAGATGCCGCGCAAATACCGTCAGCTTTCCGTCGGCCCGCCGCCCGCGCGCGCAGCCTGCAGCTGCGGAAATTCGTCCTCGCGAAATTCGACGCCGCGCATGGGATCGTCGCGATCATCGGCATGCTCCAGCCGGCGCAGATGCACGCGGCGGATCTTACCGGAGATCGTCTTCGGCAATTCGCTGACGAATTCGATGCGGCGGATGCGCTTGAACGGCGCCAACCGGACATGCAGGTGCTCGTAGATCGACAATGCGGTGGCCGCGGTCGGCTCGGTGTCGCCGACCAGCAGCACGTAGGCCTTCGGAATTGCCAGCCGGATCGGATCAGGGCTTGGCACGATGGCCGCTTCGGCCACGGCGGCGTGTTCGAGCAGGACGCTTTCCAGTTCGAACGGCGAGATGCGGTAGTCCGAGGACTTGAACACGTCGTCGGAGCGGCCGACGAAGGTGAGATAGCCGTCGTCATCGGCAAACACCACGTCGCCGCTGCGATAGACGTCGCCTTCTGCGCCGCTGACGCTGCCGTCGCCGGCCTGGTAGCCCTGCATCAGTCCAGCCGGACGATCGGCGCCGAGCACGAGGCTGACCTCGCCCTCTTTGGCCGGGTGACCGTCGGCATCGATCACGCGGACCTTCCAGCCCGGCAGCGGCCGGCCCATGGAGCCGACCTTGACCGGCTGCCCCGGCGAATTGCCGGCCAGTGCCGTGGTCTCGGTCTGCCCGTAGCCATCGCGGATGGTGAGGCTCCAGGCGGCTTTGACCTGATCGATCACTTCCGGATTGAGCGGCTCGCCGGCGCCGCAGACCTCGCGCAGCGCGACCTTGAAAGTGGCGAGCTTCTCCTGGATGAACAGCCGCCACACCGTCGGCGGCGCACACAGGGTCGTCACGCCGCAGCGGCCGATGGTGGCGAGCAGGCCCTTGGCGTCGAAGCGCGGCTGGTTGACCACGAACACCGTGGCGCCGGCATTCCACGGCGCGAACAGGCAGCTCCAGGCGTGCTTGGCCCAGCCCGGCGAGGAGATGTTGAGATGCACGTCGCCGGGCTGCAGCCCGATCCAGTACATGGTGGAGAGCGCGCCGACCGGATAGCTGCGTTGGCTGTGCCGCACCAGCTTCGGCTTGGCCGTGGTGCCCGAGGTGAAATATAGCAGCATCGGATCGTCGGCGCGGGTCGGGCCGTCGGGCGTGAAAGTTTCGGGGTGATCAGCCGCGGCCTCATAACCGAGCCAGCCGTCCTGCGCCTGCGTGGCGCCGACGACGACGCGGCCCAAGTCGCCGACCGCGAGCCCGGCGAATTTTGCGATCTGGTCATGCGACGCGACCACCAGTCTGGCCCGGCCGCGATCGAGGCGGTCCTGCAACTCATCCGGCGTCAGCAAGGTGGTGGCCGGGATCACGACGACGCCGAGCTTGATCGCCGCCAGCATGGTCTCCCACAGCGGCACGAC
>JBEVEC010000336.1:0-8533 GCA_040512975.1 Tardiphaga sp.
TGTCATTCGTGACATCGGCGTCGGCGGAGATCTCCAACGGCACCGTCAAGGTCGGCGTGCTCACCGACATGTCCGGCCCCTATGCCGACAACGTCGGCGCCGGCTCGGTGCTCGCCGCCCAGATGGCGGTGGAAGATTTTGGCGGCAAGGTTGCCGGCATGCCGATCGAGGTGATCTCGGCCGATCACCAGAACAAGGCCGATGTCGGCCTCGCCATTGCGCGCAAGTGGTACGACACCGAAGGCGTCGACACCATTACCGAGGTGGTGTCGTCGGGCGTGGCGCTGGCCGTGCAGCAGCTGTCGCGCGAGAAGGACAAGGTGTTTCTCGCCACCGGCCCCGGCACCCCGGACCTCACCGGCAAGGCCTGTTCGCCGAACGGCGTGCACTGGGCTTACGACAATTACGCCCTTGCCAACGTCGCCACCGCGCCGCTGGTGCAGAAAGGCCTCAGGAGCTGGTACTTCCTGACAGCGGATTATTCCTTCGGCCAGGCGCTCGAAGCCGAGGCCGCGAAGGTGGTGACCGCCAATGGCGGCAAGGTGCTGGGCTCGTCCAAGCATCCGCTGAATTCGTCGGACTTCTCGTCCTATCTGCTGCAGGCGCAGTCGTCGGGAGCCCAGGTCGTGGGTCTCGCCAATGCCGGCGCCGACATGATGACGGCGATGAAGCAGGCCAATGAATTCGGCCTCACCGCCGGCGGCCAGACCATGGCCGCGCTGCTGGTCAACCTGCCGGACATCCACGCCCTCGGCCTCGCCAGCGCCAAGGGCCTGATCTTCGCCGACAGTTTTTACTGGGACGCCAACGACAAGACGCGCGAATGGAGCAAGCGCTTCATGACGCGCTTCAACGGCAAGGCGCCGGGCAGCCTGCAGGCCGCGGTCTATGGCGCCGTGACGCATTATCTCAAGGCCGTCGAGGCCACCAAGAGCGACGTCGGCTCGGTGGTCGTGCCGGAGATGAAAAAACTGCCGATCAACGACTTTTACACCACCAATGCCTCGATCCGCGAGGACGGCCGCGTGATCCGCGACATGTATCTGCTGCAGGTCAAGGATCCCAAGGAGTCCAAGTATCCCTGGGACTACTACAAGATCCTCGACACCATCCCCGGCGACAAGGCGTTCCGCCCGCTCAAGGACGGCAACTGCCCGCTGGTCAGCGTCGCCAAGTAACAGACGCCTGATCGAACGAGCTCACGGGCACGGCATCGCCGTGCCCGTTTCTGCTTTGGACAGAGGACATGACATGACCGACTATCCCGCGCTCACATTGTTCATCGATGGAAAGTGGCGCAGCGGCGAGGGCCGGGCGGCCGGGCCGGTGCTCAATCCGTCCACCGGCGCCGTGCTCGGCGAATTGCCCTATGCCAGCGAAGCCGATTGCGACGAGGCGCTGGCGTCGTCGGCGCGCGGCCATGAGGTTTGGCGCAAGACGTCGCCAGTCGAGCGCGGCCGCATCCTGATAAAGGCGGCGGCGCTGATCCAGGAGCGCGCCGAACAGATCGCCTCTCTGATCACGCTGGAGCTCGGCAAGCCGATCGCGGAGTCGCGCGTCGAGGTCGAGACTGCAGCGGGCATCTTTGTCTGGAATGCGGAGGAGGGGCGCCGCGCCTATGGCCGGGTGATCCCGTCGCGCAACCGCGCCATCCAGCAGATCGCCGTGCGCGAGCCGCTCGGCCCCATCGCCGCCTTCGCGCCGTGGAATGCGCCTGCGATCACGCCGGCGCGGAAAATCTCCAGCGCGCTGGCCGCTGGTTGCTCGGTGATCATCAAGCCGGCCGAGGAAACACCGGCCACCGCGCTGGCCATCGCCGCCGCGCTGGCCGACGCCGGGCTGCCGGCCGGCGTGCTCAATGTCGTGTTCGGCGATCCCGAACTGATCTCGCAGAAGCTGCTCGGCTCGAACATCACCCGCGGCCTGACCTTCACCGGCTCCACGCAGGTCGGCAAGAAGCTCGGCGCGCTGGCCGTGCAGACCATGAAGAAGATGACCCTGGAGCTTGGCGGCCACGCGCCGGTGCTGATCTTCGGCGATGTCGATCCGGAAGCCGCGGCGGCGTCGGCGGTGATGGCGAAATTCCGCAATGCCGGCCAGGTCTGCACCTCGCCGACGCGGTTCTTCGTGCATGAATCGATCCATGATCGCTTCGCCGCAAAGCTCTCCGAACTTGCCGACAAGATCGCCGTTGGCGACGGTTTCGCTGCGTCGACTAAAATGGGCCCGCTGGCGCATGCGCGGCGCATCGACGCCATCGAGGCATTCGTGGAAGATGCACATGAGCGCGGCATCAAGGTGTCGGCGGGCGGCGAGCGTTGCGGCAACCAGGGTTTCTTCTATCGCCCGACGGTGCTGACCGGTGTCGACGACGCCTGCATGGCGTCCAATGTCGAGCCGTTCGGTCCATTGGCGACCACAGCGCCGTTCGCCACCATGGATGACGCGATCCGCCTTGCCAACCGGCTGCCCTTCGGTCTGGCGTCCTATGTGATGACCCACGACATGCGCAACGCGTCGGCGGTGACCGAGGCGATCCAAAGCGGCAATGTCATCGTCAATCACTGGCAGGCATCGCTGCCGGAAACGCCGTTCGGCGGCTATCGCGATTCGGGGATTGGTTCGGAAGGCGGCATCGAAGGTCTTCAGGAATTCCAGACCGTCAAATATATCAGCCAGTCCGCCGCCTGACGCTACGGACATAAAAAACGGGCTGACCAATCATGGCCGGCCCGTTTTCGGAATCCTCTTAGTGGGTGTTCGACTTTTCCCACTTTTCCAGATCCGGCTTCGGCGTGTCTGGCAGGCTCGGATCGGTAGTGTTCTGAGCGTTCTGCTTCCACGGTTCGTTGCTCTGGGATTGCTTGCCCCAGTCCTGTTTCTCGCGCGGATCGTCCTTTGGGGTCTCGCCGGGTTCGTTCTTGTCAGCGTCAGTCATCTCGCGCACTCCGTTGCCGTGGCCATGACGGTCAACCGGCCACAACAAGCGAGGTTCCTGCGGTCTTACTCTCCCCCTTCAGGGAAGGGTAAGAGGCGTCACGCCACGAAGCGATACGACTCTGGCGTGCCGATGATGTCGCGCAGTCCCCGCAGGGGAATGCTGACCCAGTCCGGCCTGTTGTCCAGCTCGTAGCTGATCTCGTAGAGCGTCTTCTCCATCAGCCCGAGCATCAGGATCTTGTTGGCGCCGTCGAGATCGGCGGGAAAGCCAGCGCTGCCCTTGATGCGTGCCATGTAGCACTGCAGGAAACGCCGCTTGGCGTCGGCGACGGCCGCGGTCGCTTCCGACGTCGGTGCGCTGCCGTCGTGAACGGCCAGCGCGTAGTCGAACGACCGCAGCATGCCGGCGACGTCGCGCAGCGGTGCGCCCTTCTGCCGGCGCACGGCCAGCGGCCGCATCGGCTCGCCCTCGAAATCGACGATGAAGATGTCAGTGTCCGTCACCAGCACCTGGCCGAGATGATAGTCGCCATGGACCCGGATCGTGCTGAAGGCGGACGCCGTGACGGCCGCATCGGCGATGCAGGCCTTGACCTGATGCAGGTCCACCGGCAGCGCGCGGGAGCCGGATTGCCGGTCGAGGCGGGGAAACAGCACGCCGGCCGATGCGGTGATCTCGTCGGCCCACTCCCTGATCCAATGGTCCGGCACAGGGGAGGGCGCGAAATCCGGATGCTCGGAATTGCCCGCCAGCGCGAGATGCAGCCCTGCGGTGCAGGAGCCCAGCTTGTCGGCAACATGCTCGAGTTCGATGGCTGCCGTTCGATCGCCCGCGCCGATTCCGGTCAGGCGTTCGGTCACATAGGTCCAGCCGTCCGCGGCATTGGCGATGAGCCCCTGCATGATCCCCAGCACCATGGGCGGCTCGTCTGCGCGCGACAATTCGACGGTTCCGAGCAAGGCCGGCACGCCGGCGAAGCGCCGGTCGGTGAGGAACGCGCCGATCTCCTGTTCGGGATGCACGCCTTCGGCCAGCCGGCGATAGGCTTTCAGGATCGCAGGCCCGATGCGGATCGATGTGTTGGACTGCTCGGCATTCGGCCGGCTGATCCTGGCATCGGCCAGCATGGACGGCGCCAGTGCCGCCGTCGGCCGGAAGCTGACGCCGTCGGTGGATGGCGCCGGATGCGGCGTGACGAGCTGGCGGACAAAGGCATCGTCCGAATAGGCGTCGACCAGCCATCCCCGGTCACCCCCCGCTTGCACCTCGGCGACGATATCGCGCGCATGGGACGGCTCGTCCCACACCAGCGTGACCGGCAATTGATAGTGGATGGTCGCACCGGCGGTGGCCACCTCGACGATCAGCAGCAGCGACCGGTCGTCGCCCGCGAAGCCCACGATGTGCACGATGCCAAAACGGCCGGATGTCTCGCCTTTGGATGCGAACCAGCGCTGCCTGCTGACAAAGGCCGGCAAGATATCCTTTTCCAGCGACGAACGGCTGTGTGGGGACCGCAGATGATCGATGGATCGGCTTGGGAGGTCCAAAAGAGCCATGTCGATCTCCAGAACTGCGACGCCTAAGGAACCCGCGAAGTTGTATTAAGTTCAATCTGGACGGAATACGGGAACGAGATCGTCGCGCCCCGGTTCTGCTGCGACCTCACCGGATCAATCGCTCATGACATCGCTGCCCATTTATTTCGGCCCCCGCATCGTGGACGACGGCGTCCGGTTCAGCCTGTGGGCGCCGCAACAGCCGTCGGTGTCGCTGGTCCTCGACGGCCACGACCCCTTGGAGATGACGGCGGTGGGTGACGGCTGGTTCGAATGTCAGCATGCGGCGGCGCGGGCCGGCTCGCGCTATCGCTTCAAACTATCCGACGGCCTTAGCGTGCCCGATCCCGCCTCGCGGTTTCAGCCCGAGGACGTGCATGGCCCGAGCCAGGTCATCGACCACGCCAGCTATCGCTGGACGCAGGACGGCTGGCACGGCCGCGCCTGGCATGAAGCCGTGATCTACGAACTGCATGTCGGCGCCTTCACTCGCGAAGGCACGTTCCGTGCCGCCATGGCGCGGCTCGACGATCTCGCGCAACTGGGCGTCACCGCGCTCGAAGTCATGCCGGTGGCTGATTTTCCCGGCAACCGCAATTGGGGCTATGACGGCGTGCTGCTGTTTGCGCCGGACGCGGCCTATGGCACGCCGGATGAGTTCAAGGCGCTGGTGGACGCCGCGCATGCCCGCGGCATCATGGTGTTTCTCGATGTGGTCTATAACCATTTCGGACCGGACGGCAATTTCGTGCCGGCCTATGCACCGATCTTCACCGAGAACCACCACACCCCGTGGGGCGCCGCGGTCAATTACGACGCCGACGGCTCCGACGTGGTGCGCGAATTCGTGCTGCAGAATGCGGTGTACTGGATTGCCGAGTTCCGGCTCGACGGCCTTCGCCTCGACGCCGTGCACGCCATCAAGGACGACAGCGATCGCCACATCCTGAACGAACTCGCCGAGCGCGTCCGCGCGGCGGCGCCGGACCGTCCCATCCATCTGCTGCTCGAGAACGAAGAGAACGCCGCCGAACCGCTGACCCGTCGCGACGACGGCAAGCCGCTGCATTACACCGCGCAGTGGAACGACGACGTCCACCATGTGCTGCATACCGCGGCGAGCGGCGAGACGTCGGGCTATTACGCCGACTATGCCAACGACACCGAGCGGCTCGGCCGCGCGCTGGCCGAGGGTTTTGCCTATCAGGGCGACATGATGCCGTATCGCGGCAGCCCGCGCGGCGAGGCGAGCGATCATCTGCCGCCCACGGCCTTCGTGTCCTTCATCCAGAACCACGACCAGGTCGGCAACCGCGCCTTCGGCGACCGGCTGACGTCGTTCGCGCCCCATGACGCCGTCCGCGCGGTCGCCGCCGTCTATCTGCTGGCGCCGCAGATCCCGATGCTGTTCATGGGCGAGGAACGCGCCGCCAAACAGCCGTTTCCGTTCTTCTGCGACTTCGAGCCCGAACTGGCCGACGCCGTCCGCAACGGTCGCCGCAATGAATTCGCAAAGTTTCCTGAATTCCAGGATCCCAAGAAGCGCGACGCGATTCCGGATCCGACCTCGGTGGAGACGTTCAATTCAGCCAAGCTCGACTGGTCGGCGCTGGATCAGGGCGAACATCGCGATTGGCGCGCGCTCTATCGTGACCTGCTGAGCCTGCGCCACGCCAAGATCGTACCGCTGCTACCCAAAATCCCGCGGTCCGGCGACTATGAGGCGCTCGGCGACAATGCCGTCCGCGTGTCGTGGCAGGTTGAAGGCGGCGGCGTGCTGCATCTTCTCGCCAATCTGAAGGCCGCCGAGCAGCCGCTGTCGGCGCCATGCACCGGCCGCGTGCTGTGGTCGAATTTCCCCGCACAGGCGGCCGCGATGCCCGCATGGGGCGTGTGCTGGTCGTTCCAGGACCAGCTTGCGGATGGAGCGGCATGACGGCGGACATCCGCAAGCTCGCTGTCGCGAACGACATCGCGCCCGATTATCAGGACGCGCGCGGCGAGATGGTGCAGGTTGCGGATGACGTCCTCGCCGACCTGCTTGCGGCCATCGGCATCTCGCCCGAGGCCGACCCCGCTCTACGCGAGTCGGCATCTGCGCTGCCGCCGGTGCTGGTCGTCACGTCGGTCGACGGATCGGCCGAGATCCCCGTGCCGCATATCGCGCCGGGCACCGAGGTGGCGTGGCGTCTCGGGCTGGAAGACGGCCGATCGTCCGAAGGCCGCACGCGTGTCAAAAGCAATGCGACGCTTCCGCTCGGCATGGTCCCGCACGGCTATCACCGGCTCGCCGTTGCGGGCGCCGACAACGACACGGTGCTGATCGTGTCGCCGGGAGCCTGCTGGCTGCCGCCGGCGCTGGCGGATGGCGAGCGCGCGTCGGGCATTTCGCTGCAGCTTTATCTGCTGCGCTCGGAGCCCAATTTCGGCATCGGCGATTTCGGCGATCTCAAGCGCTTCGCGCCGCTGGCGGCGCGGCAGGGCTGCGACGTGATCGGCGTCAATCCGCTGCACCAGATGTTCCTCGATGCGCCGGAGTTGGCCAGTCCCTATTCGCCGGCCAGCCGTTATCTCCTCAACATCCTGTATATCGACCTTGCGGCCCTGCCGGAGTGGACCTCGGCCGCCGTGCAGGCGGCCGTCATGGCACCGGCCTTCATCGCCAGACTCGCGCAATGCCGCGCCGCGCCGCTGGTCGACTACACCGCCGTCACGGAATTGAAGCTCGCAGTGCTGCGCGCGGCGTTCGGTACTTTCGAGACTGCGGCATCACCTGAACGGCGCGCCGAACTGGATGCCTTCGTGACTGCAGCCGGACCGCGACTGCGCAACGCATCGCGCTTCCAGATCCTGCGCTCGACCCTGGGTCCCGACAGCGCGGCGTGGCCGAGCGCGTATCGCGATGCGGCGTCCGATGTAGTTGCGCGGCTCGTCGAGCAGCAGAGCGGCGAGGTCGACTTCCTGAACTGGACGCAATGGGTGGCCGACGTCCAGCTCGCAGAGGCGCAGCGTGCCTGCGCGCAAAGCGGCATGCAGATCGGGCTGTACCGCGATCTTGCCGTCGGTTGCGACCGTTCCGGCGCCGAGACCTGGTCGGAGCCGGACGCCTTTTTGCGCGGTGTCAGCGTCGGCGCGCCGCCGGACATCCTCAACCCCGCGGGGCAGGACTGGGGCCTGCCGCCGTTCAATCCGGCAGCCTTGCGCGCGCAGGCCTATGCGCCGTTCCGCGACCTCGTCCGCGCCAACATGCGCCATGCCGGCGGCTTGCGGATCGACCACGTCATGGGGCTGAAGCGGCTGTACTGCATTCCCGACGGCCGGCCTGCGTCTGAGGGCGCATATATCGCCTATCCACTCGACGACATGCTCGGGATCATCGCGCTGGAAAGCCAGCGCAACGAATGCATTGTGGTCGGCGAGGATCTCGGCACGGTGCCGCCGGGTTTCCGCGAGCGGCTGGCGGAGGCGAATATCCTGTCCTACCGCGTCGTGATGTTCGAGCAGCAGGACGACGGTTTTATTGCGCCGGACGCGTATCCGGCCAAGGCCGTGGCCGTCGCCGGCAGCCACGACATGGCCACGCTGTCAGGCTGGCTCGCGGGATCCGACATCGACCTGAAGGAGCGCCTTGGTCTCTATCCCGGCAGCGACGAGGCCACGCGGCAGCGCGCGGACCGCGCGCGCGAGCTCGCCGGGTTGCAACAGGTGTTGTCCGACGAAAAAGCCGCTATCGCGCCCGAGCAGTTCGCGTCGTCGATGCATCGCTTTCTCGGCCAGACGCGCTCGATCCTCGCGGTCGCGCAACTCGACGATCTGATCGGCGAGGCCGAGCCCGTCAACGTGCCCGGCACCGTCGACCACCCCAACTGGCGCCGCAAATATCAAGCGCCCCTGGAAGCCCTGGATGAGGCACATCCCGCCTGGACGGCCTTCGCCGACATGCACCAGCACCGTCGCCGCCCCACATCCTGAGCACCTCGTCCCCTCCCCCTCGGGGGAGGGTGGCGCTGCAGCGCCGGGAGAGGGGGAGCCA
>JBEVEC010000110.1:0-8188 GCA_040512975.1 Tardiphaga sp.
ATGAACAGGAACGAGCCCATGCCGCTGATGTCACGCTTGGTCGTGTAGCCCCACAGGCTCAGCGCACCGAAGGTCGCCGCGGTGATGAAGAACACCCGGACGATCGAGGTGTGCGTGTACACCAGGAAGATCGACGACAGCGAGACGCCCATCAGTGCGGCGAAGGCCCAGAACATGATCTGTGCAGTCGCCGGCTTGAGGCGGTTGATGCCGAACGAGATGGCGAACACCATGGCGAGCGGCGCCAGGATGAACACCCACTTCAGGGGGCTTACGAACATCGCGTAGCCGAACGGCGTCAGGAACGAGCTGCCGATCTTGGCGGCGGCACCCGACGGATCGTTGGTAACGGCGGCCATATACACGCCCATGGCGGCAAAGCCGGTGATGGCCAGGCCGATGGTCATGTAGTTGTAGATGCGCAGCATGTAGGAGCGCAGCCCGGCGTCCACGGCGGCGGTGTCGCGCGCGCCGGCCTGGCCGAACGGAGAAGCGTAATTACGGTTTAGATCCGACATTGTCGAAACCTCGATGTTGTCCAGCCAATCGCAAAGGGTTTGCGTTGCCGGCTCGAATTGTATCCCAGATCCCGTCGCTTCCCGACATTAAATTCATGTCATCAGCGCCGGACGTCCGACCCAAGGCGTATGTGGGAAACTAACACATCCGCTGCAAGCTTCCACGCGTGGCGGAATGTCGCTGCGATGGGCGCGCGCGTGAAGATGGTAAACCCAGGGTCGAACGAGACCGTGTCGTGGCGCGTGTTCAGCAGCAAAAGACTGCACCGTAGGCGCGTTGGTGCCAAAACAGGTCACAAATTGCGCAACACGGTCGCAGGTTTCTGGTTTAGCGCGAGCAGCGTCCCCGCCAGGCCCAATCCCACTGTGACAATAAGCGCAGCCAGCACCACGCCGAGGGCGCTGCCGGCCTGCCATTCAAAGCCGAGGGTCATGAGCCTTGTCACGATCAGCCAGGCGGCCACCGACCCCGCGAGCACGCCGAACACCGCGGTGGCAAAGCCGATCATGAGATACTCCAGCGCGTAGGCGCCGAGCAGCCGCGCCCGGGTCGCGCCCAGGGTTTTCAGGATCACGGCGTCGTAGACCCGGTGGCGATGCCCGGCGGCCAGCGCCCCGCCCAGCACCAGGATCGCCGACAGCAGCGTCACCGCCGAGGCGCCGCGGATCGCCAGCACCAGGTTGGTGACCACCGTGCCGACGGTCTCCAGCGCCTCGCGCACCCGCACCGTGGTGATCATCGGGAAGGCGTCGGCCACCGCCTTGACCAGCGCCGCATCCGTGGACGGGTCGGCCTGATGCTCGGTCAGGGTCGCAATATGGGTATGCGGCGCGCCGCGAAACGTGTTGGGCGAGAACACCAGCACGAAATTGATGCCGAGGCTCTGCCAGTCCACCGTGCGCATGTTGGAGATTTTGGCCGAGATGTCGCGGCCGAGCACGTTGACCACCACGTCATCGCCGATCTTCAGGCCGAGCCCGTCGGCGAGCTTTTTCTCGAACGACACCAGCGGCGGCCCGCTATAGTCGGGCTGCCACCAGTTGCCCTCGACCACCTTGGAGCCTTTCGGCACCTCATTGGTGTAGCTCAGGCCGCGGTCGCTCTGCAGCACCCATTCGGCCTCCGATGTCGGCTTCAGGTCCTCCGCCTTGACGCCGCGCGCCGAAACGATCCGGCCGCGCAGCATCGGCACGTCCTCGACCGCAGCCTGGGGCTGCCTGTCCTTGAGGAAAGCGGCAAAGCGGTCGGCGTCGGTGGAAGGGATGTCGATGAAGTAGAACGAGGGCGCCTTGTCCGGCAGCGCCGCCATGAACTGGCGGCGGAGATTGCCGTCGATCTGGGTGATGGTGACCAGCACCGTGAGGCCGAGCCCGAGCGACATCACCACCGAGGGCGTCAGCGCGCCCGGCCGGTGAATATTGGCAATCGCCAGCCGGAGCATGGTGATGCCGGACCGCGGCAATCGTCGCGCGAAGGCCGTCAGCAGGCTGGCAATGCCGCGCAGCAGGGCGAACACCACGATGGACGACACCACGAACACCGCGGCGACGCGCTTGTCATAGGCAAGCCCGATCACCACGGCGATCAGCAAGGCGACCACCACGGCCATCCAGACCAGATAGCGCGCCTTCGGGCGGTGGGATTCGGTCAGCGCGGCGTCGCGGAACAGCGCCGCCACCGGCACGTCGTGGACCCGCGCCAGCGGCCACAGCCCGAAGGCCAGCGCCGTCAGCAGGCCGTACAGCAGCGACAGCGCCAGTTCGTCGGGATGGATCGCCGGGATGATCGGCAGCGGCAGCAGCGAGCCGAACACGCCGACGATGACAAACGGCAATGCCGCGCCGAGCACGAGCCCGATCAGCGAACCAACCACGGCCAGCACGAGCACCTGCGTGAGATAGATCGCGAACACATCGCGCCCGGTCGCGCCAAGCGCCTTCAGCGAGGCGATGACGTCGCGGCGGCGGTCGATATGGCTCTTCACTGCATTGGCCACGCCGACGCCGCCGACCAGCAGCGCGGCCAGGCCGACCAGGGTCAGGAACTGGGTAAAGCGCGTGATGGTGCGCGCCAGTTGCGGCGAGGCATTATCGCGCGAGCGGATCTCCCAGCCGGCTTCCGGCAACTGCTTGCGGGCATCGTCGACCAGCGCCTCGGCAGCGCGGTCGCTCGCCGCATTGTCCGGCATCCGCACGCGATAAATCCAGCGCACCAGGCTGCCGGGCTGCAGCAGTTTTGTGGCACGAAGTGCGTCTTCGCTAGCGAGAAAGCGCGGCGCGAAGCCGACGCCGCCGGCGAGCTTGTCCGGCTCGGCGTCGAGCACGCTGCGGATCTGGAACGTGGCGCTGCCGACGGTGACGCGGTCGCCCACTTTCAGCCCTAGGCGCGCCAGCAGGATCGGATCGGTGGCGGCGCCGAAGGCGCCGTCGCGCTCGGCGAGCAGGTCCTGCACCGGCATGTCCGGCGCCATGGTCAGTTTGCCGAGCAGCGGGTAGGCGTTGTCGACGGCCTTGATCTCCACCAGCGCGAGATTGCCGTCGGCGGCCCGGGCCATGCCGCGCAGGGTGGCGGCGACCGAGAGCTGGCCGCGGGATGTCAGGAAGGCCACTTCTTCGGGCTTGGCCTCGCGCTGCTGAAGCGAGAACGCGACATCGCCGCCGAGCAAAGTGCGGCCCTCGCGGGCGAGGCCGTCGCTGAGGCTCGCCGCCACCGAGCCGACGCCGGCGATGGCCAGCACGCCGAGCGCGATGCAGGCAATGAAGACATAGAAGCCGCGCAGCCCCGAGCGCATCTCGCGCAGGGCATAACGCAACGCCAGCGACGGGCCGCGGCTGGCGGGAGGCGTATCGATGGCGATGGTCATATCAGGCCGTCTCAACCCAGCTGCGCGCGTCGGCTTTGCCCTGGTTCAGGCCTTCGATATGGCCGGAGCGCAGCCGCACCACGCGGTCGCAACGCTGCGCCAGCGTGTTGTCGTGGGTCACCAGCACCAGGGTCATGCCCCGTTGCGCGTGTTGCGCGAACAACAGGTCCACGATCTGGCTGCCGGTGGATTCGTCGAGGTTGCCGGTCGGCTCGTCGGCCACCAGGATCGCCGGATCCGGCGCCAGCGCGCGCGCGAGCGCCACGCGCTGCTGCTCGCCGCCGGAGAGTTGCGTCGGATAGTGATGCAGCCGGTGGCCGAGGCCGACGGACTCGAGTTCACGCGCGGCGCGGCCGGCGGGATCGGCGTGGCCCGCGAGCTCGAGCGGCACCGCGACGTTTTCCAGCGCCGTCATGGTCGGGATCAGATGGAAGGACTGGAAGACGATGCCGACATGCCGGCCGCGAAACCGCGCCAGACTGTCCTCATCGAGCGCATTGAAAGAGGTGCCGTTGACCACCACCTCTCCTGCATCAGGACGTTCCAGCCCCGCCATCACCATCAGCAGCGTGGATTTGCCGGAGCCTGACGGGCCGATCAGCCCGATCGCTTCCCCGGCGCGCACGTTGAGGCTGATATCCTTCAGGATATGAACCCGCGCAGCACCGGTGCCCAGCGACAGGTTGACGTTGGAAATCGATATGGTGTCCGGCAATGCGGACGGTGAAGAGGCTTCAATGAAAGTATCCATGCAGCGTTCATATGGCACTTCATTCGCTGCGGTCGAGGGGCTGGCGCGGATGTTTATCCTGCCCGCGGTCGCTGCCCTTTTCATGATGAACGTCCTGTCACCTGCGGGCGCGCAGACACAGGCTGCAAATACCGCCGCACCAGTCAGGCTTGTGGTGCTGGGTGACAGCCTGAGCGCCGGCTACGGCCTGCCGGGCGCTGCGGCGTTTCCGACCCGGCTGCAGAAGGCGCTGACCGACAAGGGCATCGCGGTCGACATCGCCAATGCCGGCGTGTCCGGTGATACCACCTCCGGCGGCCTCGGCCGGCTCGACTGGTCGGTGCCCGACGGCACCCAGGGCGTGCTCCTTGAGCTCGGCGCCAACGACGCCTTGCGCGGCGTCGATCCGAAAATCCCGCGAGCCGCGCTGTCGGAGATCCTGACCCGGCTGAAGGCACGCAACATCCCGGTCCTGTTGTGCGGCATGCTGGCGCCGCCGAACTACGGCAGTGACTATGCCGACAAGTTCAACGCGATCTACCCCGACCTCGCCAAGCAGTTCGGCGTGCCGCTGTATCCGTTCTTCCTCGACGGCGTCGCCGGCAATACGAAGCTGCAGCTCGCCGACGGCATGCATCCGACCGCCGAGGGCGTCGACATCGTGGTCGGCCGCATCTTGCCCAGCGTCGAGGCATTTCTCGGGACTCTTCCTGGGCAGCCCCGTTGAAAAACGGGCAGCCTCAACCTTAACTTTCGATTTCCACGGAACCTTGCAGCTGGCACACTTCGGCTTGCTTCGCAGGGTCACATAAGTCGGCTAAAAAAGCCATCGGTGATTCGTCATGTCACCGTGTCCCGGTGTTCGGGCATGATTTTCGCCGAGAAGTGGGCATCCACTTTTGGGCGAAGATCGCGTCCAGACAGTGAGGAGCTGACAATGCCGCGTTTGTTCGCCGGACTGGAAATACCAGCCGACATTGGTTCGACTTTGTCCAATTTACGTGGAGGCCTCCCGGGCGCACGTTGGATCGATCCCGAAAATTACCACGTCACGCTGCGTTTCATCGGTGACATCGACGGCGTGTCTGCCAACGAGATCGCCGGCCTCCTCAACCGCGTCGAGCGCAAGCCGTTCGACGTGGCCCTGCAGGGCCTGTCCAGCTTCGGCGGCAAGAAGCCCCGCGCCGTGGTTGCCTCGGTGGTCCCGAGCCGCCCGCTGATCGAATTGCAGGCCGAACTCGAACGCCTGATCCGCCGCGTCGGGCTCGATCCCGAAGGCCGCAAATTCACGCCGCACGTGACCCTGGCCCGCCTGCGCGACGCCTCCAACCGCGACGTTGCCGACTACCTCTCGGTGCGCGGGTATTTTCCCACCAAGTCATTCACCGCCTCGCGCTTCGTATTGTTTTCATCGCGGGCGTCCACGGGCGGCGGCCCGTATGTGGTGGAGGACAGCTACGCGCTGAGTGCGTGAGGGACGCGCCACACTTACAGCTGTTACCACCCGCGAAAGCGGGTGGCCCAGCATTCCAGGGCCTCAATGTGAGCCACTGACGTTCTGGAATACTGGGTCGCCCGGTCCTTGCGCGCTATCGCGCGCCAGGCCGGGCGATGACAGCCTTTGGTGCGGCATCCCTCCGCATATCCCCTCCCCCATTTCCGATCTTGCAATTTGCGCGTCCATGCCGCCCTTAGGGCGCCATGTCCGTCCCGCCCACGTCCTTCCGCGAACAATACCAGTCACGCGTCGCCTCCGGGGCCATCGAGGCCGATCCGGCGCAGGCTGAGGCCGTCGAGGCCATCGCCGCGCTGGATGCCGCGCTGTCGACCTACAAGCCGCCGCGCAAGCAGGGGTTTTTCGCGCGGCTGTTCGGCGACAAGGACGCGTCCCCGCCGCGCGGGCTCTATGTCTATGGCGAGGTCGGCCGCGGCAAGACCATGCTGATGGACCTGTTCTTCGAGGCAAGCTCGGTGGCGCACAAGCGCCGCGCGCATTTTCACGAATTCATGGCCGACACCCATGAGCGCATCTACGGCTTCCGCCAGAAGATCGCGAGCGGCGAGATTCCCGAGGGCGACGTTATCGCGCTGACGGCCAACTCGATCTTCGACGAGGCCTGGCTTTTGTGCTTCGACGAATTCCACGTCACCGACATCGCCGACGCGATGATCCTCGGCCGGCTGTTCGCGCGGCTGTTCGACCTCGGCACCGTGGTGTTCGCGACCTCGAACGTCGAGCCGGTCAACCTCTACAAAGGCGGCCTCAACCGCGCGCTGTTTCTGCCCTTCATCAAGATGATCGAAGACCACATGGAGGTGCGCAAGCTCGACTCGCGCACCGACTTCCGGATGGAGAAGCTGGTCGGCGTCAAATCCTGGCTGGTGCCGGACGACGCCGCGGCCAAGGCCGCGCTCGACTCCGCCTGGGCCAAGCTCACCGGCGGCGCCACCGGCCAGCCGCGCGACATCGCCTTCAAGGGCCGCACGCTGCACGTGCCGTGCGAGGCGCCCGGCATCGCACGGTTTTCCTTCGCCGACCTGTGCGAGAAACCGCTCGGCGCCTCCGACTATCTGCGCTTCGCCCACGAGTATCACACGCTGTTCATCGAGCACGTGCCGATGATGGACTACGGCGACAGAAACGCGGCGAAACGTTTCATCGCGCTGATCGACACGTTGTACGACAATGCCGTGAAGCTGATGGCCTCGGCCGCCGGCGAGCCGCACGCGCTGTACCATGCCAGCGAGGGGTTCGAGGCGATGGAGTTTGCCCGCACGGCGTCGCGGCTGCATGAGATGGGGTCGGAGACATATCTCGCGCTACCCCATGGGCGTAGCGATTCCTCGGCATCGGGTGCCACGACTGGGCTGGTGGAAACGTAAACTTCGTCGTCCCTGCGAACGCAGGGACGACCTGGGGCTGACGTTAGCCCCACCCCACCCCACCAAAATCACATTCCAGCCCGGCCGCTCGACAAATGGGCAGGCGCCGTCTTGAACGGTCCCCGTGAAAGGGATAACCAGCCTGCAGCAATTTCATGCTCCTCCCTCCCTTCGGGCTCAAAGGATAAATTTCCCATGGCGCGCAACAAGATCGCATTGATTGGCTCCGGTCAGATCGGCGGAACGCTGGCTCACCTCGTCGGCCTGAAAGAACTCGGCGACGTCGTGATGTTCGACATCGCCGAAGGCATCCCGCAGGGCAAGTCGCTGGATATCGCGCAGTCGTCGCCGGTCGATGGCTTTGACGCCAAGATGTCGGGCGCCAACTCCTATGAGGCGATCGAGGGCGCCGACGTCGTCATCGTCACCGCCGGCGTGCCGCGCAAGCCGGGCATGAGCCGCGACGATCTTCTCTCCATCAACCTCAAGGTCATGGAGCAGGTCGGCGCCGGCCTCAAGAAGTACGCCCCGAACGCCTTCGTGATCTGCATCACCAACCCGCTCGACGCCATGGTCTGGGCGCTGCAGAAGGCCTCCGGCCTGCCGCCGAAGAAGGTGGTCGGCATGGCCGGCGTGCTCGACTCGGCGCGCTTCCGCTATTTCCTGGCCGACGAATTCAACGTCTCGGTCGAGGACGTCACCGCCTTCGTGCTCGGCGGCCACGGCGACACCATGGTGCCGCTGGTCAAGTACTCCACCGTCGCCGGCATCCCGCTGCCTGACCTGGTGAAGATGGGCTGGACCTCGCAGGCCCGTCTCGACGAAATCGTCGACCGCACCCGCAACGGCGGCGCCGAGATCGTCAACCTCTTGAAGACCGGCTCGGCCTTCTATGCCCCGGCCGCCTCGGCAATCGCGATGGCCGACAGCTACCTCAAGGACAAGAAGCGCGTGCTGCCCTGCGCGTCCTACCTCAACGGCGAATACGGCGTGAAGGACATGTATGTCGGCGTGCCCGTGGTGATCGGTGCCAACGGCGTCGAGCGCATCGTCGAGATCGAACTGTCCGGCAAGGACAAGGAAGGTTTCGACAAGTCGGTCGCCTCCGTGGTCGGCCTGATGGACGCCTGCAAGAAGATCGCCCCCGACCTGCTCGGCGGCTAATCCCTACTCCATCACCGGCACCCTTGGGG
>JBEVEC010000262.1:0-8373 GCA_040512975.1 Tardiphaga sp.
CGCGGCGGTCATGGCGAGGCGGCAATCGGTGTCGATATTCACCTTGCGCACGCCGTGCCTGATGCCGCGCACGATCTCTTCCACCGGCACGCCCCAGGTCGGCTTCATCTCGCCGCCGAATTCGTTGAAGATATCCTGCAATGGCTGCGGCACCGAGGACGAGCCGTGCATCACCAGATGGATGGTGGGCAGCTTCCGGTGGATCTCCTCCACCACATGCATCGCGAGAATGTCGCCGTCCGGTTTGCGCGAGAACTTGTAGGCGCCGTGCGACGTTCCCATCGCGATGGCCAGCGCGTCGACCTTGGTGGCGCGCACGAAATCCACCGCCTGGTCGGGATCGGTCAGCAACTGGTCGTGGCTGACGGCGCCCTCGACGCCATGGCCGTCCTCCTGCTCGCCGCCGCCATGCTCCAGCGAGCCGAGCACGCCGAGTTCGCCTTCTACGGAGGCACCGATCCAGTGCGCGATCTCGACGACGCGGCGAGTGATGTTGACATTGTAGGCGTAATCAGCCGCGGTTTTTGCGTCGGCCTTCAGCGAGCCGTCCATCATCACCGAGGTGAAGCCGTGCTTGATCGCGGTGGCGCAGGTGGCTTCCTCGTTGCCGTGGTCCTGATGCATGCACAGCGGAATCTGCGGGTACATTTCCTCCAGCGCGTCGATCATCTTCGCCAGCATGATGTCGCCAGCATAGCTGCGCGCGCCGCGCGAGGCCTGCAGGATGACCGGCGCGTCGACCGCCGCGGCGGCGTCCATGATCGCAAGCCCCTGCTCCATATTGTTGATGTTGAAGGCCGGCACGCCGTAGCCGTGTTCGGCGGCGTGATCGAGCAGTTGCCGTAGGGTAATGCGTGCCATGGGTCCTCCGATCGGTTGGTGTCTTTAATCTTGCTATTTCGCCCCGCGCTTGCGCTCGATCAGCTGCAGGATCAACGGCGTCAGGATCAGTTGCATCGCCAGATCCAGCTTCGAGCCATGAATGACGATGGAATTGGCGCGCGACATGAAACTGTGCGGGATCATCGACAGCAGGTAGGGGAAGTCGATGCCGCGCGGCGTCCGGAAGCGGATCACCACCATCGATTCATCGGGCGTGGGGATCCACCGCGCGATGAACGGGTTCGACGTGTCCACCGTCGGCACGCGCTGAAAATTGATGTCGGTGTCGGTGAATTGTGGGCAGATGTAGTTCACGTAATCGGGCATCCGCCGCAGGATGGTGTCGGTGACGGCCTCGGTGGAATAGCCGCGGTCGCTGCGGTCGCGA
This sequence comes from Tardiphaga sp., assembly GCA_040512975.1. GTDB lineage: Bacteria > Pseudomonadota > Alphaproteobacteria > Rhizobiales > Xanthobacteraceae > Tardiphaga. The sequence goes on from JBEVEC010000262.1 coordinate 1,271, forward strand.
TGCAGCTTCTGGATCCATTCGAGATTGATCACCGGCACGACGCCGATCTTGAGGTCGGCATATCTGCCGACATCGACCGTATCGGTCTTCACCGCGCCGTGCAGGCCTTCATAGAACAGCAGGTCCGAATTGTCCGGCAGCATCTGCCATTCGGTGAAGGTGCCGGGCGCAGCACCATGACGCTCGGCTTCGGCGTCATCATGAATGTAAGTGCGCGTCCGGCCGGTGCCGGTGGTGCTGTAGTCACGAAACGTGGTTTCCAGCTCCTCGAACAAATTGGTGTCCGGGCTGAAGTGGCTGAAATGCTTGTTGCCGCGCTCCTGCTCCTCGGCCATCCGGCTGCGCATCTCGAAGCGGTCATAGCGATGGAACGCGTCGCCCTCGATATAGGCCGCCTCGACTTTCTCGCGGCGAAAGATCTGCTCGAAGGTTCGCTTCACCGACGTGGTGCCCGCGCCCGAAGAACCGGTGATCGAGATGATCGGATGCTTGCGTGACATCGGTCCCTCTAGACGCGGAAAAGGCCGCGACGCGCGAACAGGGGATCGGCCCGTGTCGCGGCGGCGGGATCGAGATGAAGGCGTTCGATGCGCTGCACCTTGGCGATCGAACCCATGATTAACGGGACGCGCTGGTGAATGCTGGCAGGCTTGAGGTCGAGAATGCGCTCGAGCCCGGTAATGGCGCCGCCCCCGGCCTGCTCGACGATGAAGGCCATCGGATGCGCCTCATAGAGCAGGCGCAGCCGGCCTTCGGCATAGCCCTTGCGGGAATCCGACGGATAGAGAAACACGCCACCGCGGATCAGGATGCGGTAGGCCTCCGCCACCAACGACGCGATCCAGCGCATGTTGAAATTCATGTGGCGCGGGCCTTCTTCGCCGGCGAGGCATTCCTCGACGAAGTCGCGCACCGGCTGCTCCCAGTGGCGATGATTGGACGCGTTGATGGCATATTCGGCGCTCTCGACGGAAATCTGCACGCGGCGTCGGATCAGCCTGTAGCTGCGCGCCGCGCGGTCGAGAGTGAAGATGTCGACGCCGTCGCCGAGGGTCAGCACCAGCGAGGTCTGCGGACCGTAGACGACGAAGCCCGCGGCGATCTGCGCGCTGCCCTGGGCGGTGAACGGCGCTTGGCCGGGCGTGGCCGGCAGGATCGAGAAGATCGTGCCGACGGTCATGTTGGTTTCGATGTTGGACGAACCATCCAGCGGATCGTAGGCCACCAGGATTGGCCCTTCGGGATCGCCCGCCTCATAGGTTTCGGCTTCTTCGGAGGCCAGCGCCGCATAGGGCACGCCCTTCAGCGCGGCGCGGATGGTCTGGTCGGCGCGGACGTCGAGGTCTTTCTGTTCATCGCCATCGGCGTTGCGGTCTCCCTGTGTCTGTCCGGTAATGCCGGCCAGGGCGCCGCGGCCGATCAGTTCGGAGATCTCGATCGAGGCGCAGGCAAAGGCGTCCACCGCGGCCGCCACGGCGCGCCGCACGGGGTCCTGCCCCGCAAACGAACTCGTATGCCGAAACAGCGTCAGCTCGGTCATGGTCGCCTCCCCAGGAGATGCACCGCCCGTTCTGATCCGGGGCGTTGGTTGCATCGATCCGCCCAAAAGGCAGCCGCTCCTGTCGCCCGCCAATATTGACGGGCGCCGGTAAATAAGGGAAATTTCATTATCTTCGTGGCGACGAAGGTTTTTCTTATATGCCGAAGCGCTTTCGCGACATCTCCATCCGTCAGCTACGGGCCCTCGCCGCATTGCAGGCGGGCGGCAGCATCACCGCTGCGGCCGGCCGGCTGCATCTGACCCAGCCCGCGGTGACACTACAATTACGTAACCTGCAAGCACTGGCCGGGCTGCCTTTGATCCAGCGCACCGGGGACGGCATGGTGCTGACCGACGCCGGCCGCGAGGTGCTGGCGCTGTCTGAGCGCATCGAGGCGGCGCTGGCGGCCTGTGCCACGTCGCTGGACATGATGGCGGGAAAGACCGCCGGCCGAATTTCGATCGGCGCAGTGTCGACCGCGAAATACTTCGTGCCGTTTGCGATCTCCGGTTTTTCCAAGCTGTATCCGGAGATCGAGGTGCGCCTGACCATTGGCAACCGCCAGGAGATCGGCGCGGCGTTGCGCGGCTATGATCTCGATTTCGCGATCATGGGCCGGCCGCCGGTGGACATCGAGATGGACGTGCAGCTGATCGGCGACCACCCGCACGTCATCATCGCGCCCACCGCGCACCCGCTGGCGCGAAAATCCCGCCTCGCCCTGAGCGATCTGGCGAACCAGACCTTTCTAACGCGCGAGCCCGGCTCTGGGACGCGGGGACTGATGGAGCAGCTGTTCGAGTCCGCGGGTGTGCGACCGACCATCGGCATGGAGATGAGCAGCAACGAGACCATCAAGCAGGCAGTGATCGCCGGGCTCGGCATCGCGTTCATCTCGGCGCACACGGTGGCGACCGAACTCGACGAGCGCCGGCTGGTGATGCTGGACGTGGTCGGCCTGCCTGTCATCCGGCAATGGTTCGTGGTCTCGCGCCGCGACAAGGTGCTGCTGCCGCCGGCCCAGGCAATGCGGCAGTTTCTCGGCGCACAGGGCGCCCAGTTCCTGCCGCGCCTGCACGGACGGATGCGGCTGACCCGGCCGTCGAAGCACGGCTAGGATCCAAGGACGCAGCCGTCTTCAGGATGGGTTATCGAGCGCCCGCATGATGGCAGCGCTGTCGCATACCGAACCGAACACACCGCTTTTCCTGATCAGAAGCTTGATCGCAGCCTCGTGCACGTCCTGGAAGCAGGCCCCGGTCGCATCCGAGACCGTCAGGCAATCGTAACCACGGTCGAGCGCCTCGCGCACGTTGGTATGGATGCAGCAGTCCGTGGTGAGCCCCGTGACGACCAGGTTGGCGATCCCCCGCGAACGCAGTTGGGCATCGATGTCGGTGCAAGCGAACGCGCCGTAGGACGCCTTGTCGATCACCGGCTCACCGGCGGCCGGCGTTAGCTCCGGTATGATCGCCCAGCACGCCTCGCCGCGGATCAAATAGCGCCCGTTCGGGCCTTCGTCACCGATGGCGACGCCCTTGCCGTCCACGCCCCGCCAGAGCCTATGGGGCTGCACGTCCGACAGATCTTCCGCAAAGGTGTAGCGCGTATGGACAACAGGAAAACCGTGGGCGCGAAACGCTGCCAGCAGCGACACGATGACAGGAATGGGACGGCGTAGCGCGGTCAGATCAAACCCGTTGCCGTCCATGTAGCCGCCCGGCGCGCAGAAATCCTCCTGCATGTCGATGACCAGCAGCGCCGTCGTTGCCGGCGACAACGTGCCATTCAACGGAAACGGATACGGATTTGCGTCGATCTTCATTTCAATTCCGCATCCCCGCGCATCAAGCCGCTGAACCGAACGATCGCCTCACACTATAGTTTCGCGAACCACGCGGCGGCAGTCCATTTCGAAATCGAGATCGACCACCGGCGGTCGCGCAAAGTGCCAGGTAAGTCCCGATCGGGCCGCGCCGCGCTTGACGAGATCGTCGACGACGGCGGGATAGAAGTCGCAGACCGAATAGATCTGCGCCGCCGTGGTGTCTTTCCAGGTATGCCCGAAGGCCGCGAGCCGGCGCTCCATGGAGCCGATGGTGGCCTGCGCCTTGGCGCGAATGGCATCTGGGCCGGTCTCGCGATAGCGCACGATGCGCTCCGGATAGGTGCCGGCGCCGTCGCGCGCCTCGGCGCCACCGGCGATGACGAAGGTCGGTGTGGCGCCCTGCTTCGGGCGGGTGAAGGAGAAGGCGTAGAATGACGGTTCGGCCGGCGGATCGATCTCGAGACAGACGTTGGCGCGAGCGACCGGGTTGCGGGTGCCGTCGAAGATGCCCCACTCCGCCAGCGTCTTCACGTAATGCTGGTTGAATGTGAGGAAGCCAGCCTCGTCCACCACGGCCGGCGACCGCAATTCGCAGGCGCAGAACGCCGTCAGCGGCCGGCCCGCCGCCTGGATCAGCTCGGCGATGCGCGCAAAGCCCTCGGCAAGCGGGACCAGCGTGTCGAAGCGGACGCGCTCGATCTCGAAATCTCGGTCCGCGGCGACGCCGCTGGAATACTGGAACACGGCGGGGATATAGCGGTAGTTGCCGGCTGGAAAATCCTGCGTCATTTGCCTCGCTCCGATTGTTGGCTGCGTCAGACTTCGACCACGCGCTCGATATGCACGCGGCGGCAATCCATCTCGTATTCGAGATTCTCCACCGGCGGACGGTTGAAGTGCCAGGTCAGGCCATTACGGAACACGCCGCGCGCGCCGAGTTCGCTTTCGAGCAGCGCATAGACGTCCTGCACGGTGTAGAGCTGCGCGCCGGTGGTCTGGCTCCAGTCGCCGCCAAACGCGCTCATGCGGCGCTCCATCTCGGCCAGCACGAATTTTGCCTTGTCCAGCATCGCGGACGGGCTGGTATCGCCGAGGCGGACAATATGGTCGCGGTAATTGGCCTTGCCTTCGACGGACTCGCCGCTGCCGGCGACGACGAACGACGCCGGCGCGTCCTTGGCCTCGATGGCATAGGTGAAGGCGTAGAAGCCGGGCTCCGACGGCGGATCGAGCTTCGGACAGACATTGCTGCGCGCGATCGGATTGACGCGGTCCTTCATGATGCCCCACTCCTCGAGGGTCTTGATGTAGATCTCGTTGAAATCCACAAAGCCCTGCTCGGTGAACGGCGCGGGCGAGCGCAGCTCGCAGGCCGCGAAGGCCGTGAGCGGGCGACCATCGGCCTTGATGATTTCGGCGATCTTCGCAAAGCCCGTCTTGAGCGGAACCACCTTCGAGAAGCGCACGCGCACCAGTGCGAAACCGGGCAGCGCGCCGACGCCGCAGGAATACTGGAATACGCCCGGCATGTAGCGGTAGCCGCCGTTCGGGACTTCGATGGTTTCGATCATGTGGGTCTCCTTCAGGTGCAAATCAGTCTTCGAGGACGCCGAGATAGGCGTCGCGGATGATGGGATCGGCGAGCAGTTCGGTGCCCTGCCCGGCGCGCACGATGCGGCCCATGTCCATGATGTAAGCGTGGTGGCAGAGATCGAGCGCGGTGGTGACGTCCTGCTCCACCAGCAGGATCGACATGCCCTCGGCATTCAGCCTCCGAAGCGCCGCGACGAGTTGCTCGACCAGCAGCGGCGACAGACCGAGCGACAGCTCGTCGATCATCAGGAGGCGCGGCGCGCTCATCAGCCCGCGGCCGATGGCGCACATCTGCTGTTCGCCGCCGGACAGCGTCGCCGCCGCCTGACTGCGGCGCTCGCGCAGCTTGGGAAAGGTCGTATAGACGCGGTCAAGGTCGCGGTTGAGATCGGCGCGGCTGACGCTGCGCGAATACGCGCCCATCAACAGGTTGTCCTCGATGCTCATGGCGCCGAACAGGCGGCGGCCTTCAGGCACATGGACAATGCCATGGGCCAGCATCTGCGCGGCCGTTGCTTTCGACAGATCGACGCCTTCGGACACGTAGCTGCCAGACGGGATCGGGATCAGCCCGGACAGCGCGCGCATCAGCGTGGTCTTGCCGGCGCCGTTGGAGCCGATCAGCGCGGTGATCTCGCCGGTGCGCACCGCCATGTCGATGCCCCACAGCACCTGGATCTCGCCGTAGCCGGCGCATAGCTGGTTGAGCTGGAGCATCGGGTGATCAGCCACGGGCGGCGTTCCGTTGTGCGTATTGCTGGCCGAGATAGGCCTCCACCACCGCGGGGTCCTTGATGATGTCGCGCGGCGCGCCGTCGGCGATCAGCCGGCCGTTGTGCAGCACCGCGATGCGGGTGCAGACATTGAGCACGACCTTCATCAGATGCTCGATCATCACGATGGTGATGCCCTGGGCAGCCAGCTGATGGATCAGTTTGGTCGCGCGCTCCACCTCGGCGCTGTTGAGCCCGGCATTGACCTCGTCGAGGAACAAGAGCTTCGGCTTCATCGCCAGCGCCTTGGCCAGCTCGAGCCGCTTGCGCATCGCCAGGGTCAGCGTTGCCGCCGACTGGTCGACCTGCGCGTCGAGGCCGACAAAGGACAGATGCGCCCGCGCCGTCTCGCGCGCCGACTTCAGGCTCTCGCCGGGCTGCGAGAACAGGGCCGCCGCCGCGACATTGTCCAGCGCCGAATATTCGGCGAAGGGCTGCACGATCTGGAACGTGCGCGACAGGCCGAGCCGCGCGGACTTGTAAGTCTTGATCCTGGTGATGTCCTTGCCGTCAAAGGTCACGACGCCGGCGCTCGCCGGCGTAACGCCGCAGATGGTGTTGACCAGCGTGGTCTTGCCGGCCCCGTTGGGGCCGATCAGGCCGATCACCTCGCCTTTGTTGACCGAGAACGACACGTCGCTCAGCGCCTTGAGCCCGCTGAAGCGGCGCGAGACATTGGAGAGGTGCAGGATCTCGTGGCCGAGGTCAGACATGTTTTGCCCTCCGCCCGATCATGCCGCGCCAGAGCATCGCCGGGCGCAGCGACATCAGGCCGTGCGGCAGGAACAGCAGCAGCATGATGATGAGCACGCCGAGCACGCCGGTGTGGATCTGAATATAATTGCGCCAGACCACTTCCTCGAGCCCGAGATAGAGGAAGGCGCCGAACACCACGCCGAGCGGCGAGCCAAGCCCGCCCATCAGCGCCATCACGATCGGCTTCACCGAATACAGAATGTCGAACACGTCGGACGGATCGATGTAATGCACCCAGGCGGCATAGAAGCCGCCGGCCGCGCCGACGAAACAGGCCGACAGGCCGAAGGCGACCGCCTTGTAGAGCGTCGCGTTCATGCCGACCATGTTGGACGCGGTCTCGTTCTGCCGAATGCAGTTCAGGCCGAAGCCGAGCTTCGAGCCCGAGACATAGATCACCACCAGCGCCGCCAGCAGCAGCACGCCCCACATCGCGTAGAAGAAGAAGGTCGCGTCGCCCATGATGCTGGACGACGACAGCAACGGAATGCTGAGGCCCATGCCGCCGCCGGTGAGATCGGTGGCGTTGTTGACGACCTCGCGCAGCACCTCGACCAGCGACAGGCTGGCGATGGCGAAATAATGCCCGCGCAGGCGCAGCAGCACGGCGCC
>JBEVEC010000254.1:0-14443 GCA_040512975.1 Tardiphaga sp.
AATCTCGGTTGAAACACGAACGGCCCGAACGCAAGTTCGGGCCGTTTTGTTTTGGGTAGGTTCGGTAGCCCGGATGGAGCGCAGCGCAATCCCAGCTCCACACGACGACGCCACGCTGTCCCGGATTGCGCTACGCTCCATCCGGGCTACGGGTCTACAGCCTCAGTCGCACCCCAGCATCAGCCGCATGTTCTGAACTGCTGCACCCGATGCGCCCTTGCCGAGATTATCGAGCCGCGCAACCAGCACCGCCTGGTGGTGCTGATCGCTGCCGAAAACATAGAGCTCGAGCTTGTTGGTCTCGTTGAGCGCCTCCGGCTCGATCTTGCCGCTGGTGATGGCCGGGTCATCCATCGGCATCACCGAGACATAGGCGCTTCCCGCGTAGCGCTCGGCCAACGCAGCATGCAGGTCGGCAACGGCGGGCTTGCCGGTCAGCGTATCGAGATGCAGTGGGATCGACACCAGCATGCCCTGGCGATAGTTGCCCACCGACGGCACGAAGATCGGCCGCCGCGTCAAATGCGAATAGAGCTGCGTTTCCGGCAAATGCTTGTGCGCGAAGCCGAGGCCATAGAGCTGGAAGGCCGGCGCGGTGCCGTCCTCGAAATCCTTGATCATGGCATTGCCGCCGCCGGAATAGCCGCTCACCGCATTGATGGTGACGGGATAATCGGCGGGCAGCAGCCCGGCATCGACCACCGGCCGCAGCAGCGCGATGGCGCCGGTGGGGTAGCAGCCGGGATTTGAGACCTTCTTGGCCGCGCGGATCTTGTCGGCCTGGTCGGGCGCCAGTTCGGCGAAGCCATAAGCCCAGTCCGGCGCCACGCGGTACGCCGTCGAGGCATCGAGCACCTTCGGTCCCTTACCGCCCATGCTGTCAATCAGCGCCACGGTCTCCTTCGCCGCCTCGTCCGGCAGACAAAGGATAACAAGATCGACCTCCTCCATCAGCGCCAGCTTCGCCGCCGGATCCTTGCGCTTGTCCGGATCGATCTGCTTGACGGTGACGTCGCTCTGATGCGCCAGACGCTCGCGGATGCCGAGTCCCGTGGTGCCGGCCGCGCCGTCGACGAAGACGGTTGGCGTTGCTGTGGCGCCGGACGCCGCGCCGGCCTTTGCTTCGATGGTGCTCATCCCGAAAATCCTTCCGCTCCGACCATAGCAGTCATTTGTGTCGTCTCTTCCGCAAACAGATGCGGCCTGGATTGGCGCATCTCGTTTGCGATCTCAAAGGCGGCCGCTTCCGGCCGCAGGGCCAGCGCGCCCATGACCGCCAGATGGTCGGCATCGGACTTGTGCTGGTTGAGCTTGAAGCTGCCCTCGACCTCGTCCACCGACATCACCACCGCCACGATCGCCTTCTTCATGGCGTTGAGCCGCCCGGCGGCCATCTTGTCGGATGTCCACGGACGCTTCGGCGCGAGCCACGTTTCGAACCTTGCGCTCAGCGCGTCAAGATGCGGGCCGAGTTCGCGGTCGGACAGAAGCCGCGCCGGGCCCGTCAGATGCACCGCCTGATACAGCCAGGTCGGCACCTGATCCGGCGAGGCGTACCAGTCGGCCGACACATAGGCATCGGCACCGGCGACCGCCATGACCCAGCAGGCCTTGCCATCCGCCAGTGCCAGCAAGGGGTTGCTGCGCGCCATATGAAATGCGAGCTGCGGCGTGCCGTCGCGGCCGTAGTCGAGGCAGAACGGCACGGCCGACGCGACCGGCTTGCGGCCGTCCCACGCGCAGACGGTGCCGAAGCCACGCGTTTCGGCGAAGGCCAACGCTTTGGTGCGATCGGGTTTGAATGCGGGCGGCGTATACATGACGGGCTCCTGCTGGATGGAGAAGCCGTCGGATCTGATCGCGTTGCGTTTGGAAAATTCACTGCCACGGACCGGATCCGGCGGCAGTGATGACGATCGCTTAAACGCGCGCGTCCCCACCTGCCGCGGAAATACGGCGGCGGCGGACGATGATGATGGTCGCGGCGTTGATCATGGGCGCGGTCATAGAGCCGCGCCCGCGATCCGTCAAGCGGATCAGAGCACCGGGCTCCATGGCGCGGGCGCCAGGCGATAGCCGGTGCCGTCGCGCTCGACGAAGCCGTTGGCGGGGAACGGATAGTGGAAGCCCTGAACCCGCATCCGGTCGGCAACCAGCATGTCATAGACCTTGCGGCGGGTGGTTTCGGCTTGCGCCGGATCCTGATCGTACATCACGTGCCAGCCGGGATTGGCGGCGAACAGCGCCGGCAGATTGGTGACGTCGGACTGAATGAAAAGCGTCTGCGATCCGGACGACAGCACATAGGACGTGTGGCCCGGCGTATGGCCGATCGATCCCACGGCGTGCAGCCCGGGAACGACGTCCTTGTCCCATTCATAGGGCGTCACCTTCTTCTTCAGCCCCGCCTCGAAGATCCGGCGGTTGTTCTTGAACAGGCCGGTCATGCGTTCGCCGGAGGCGCGGCTCATCTCGCCGTCGTCCATCCAGAATTTCCACTCCACCGCGGGCACCAGCACCTCGGCATTGGGGAATGCCGGCGTGCCATCCGCCAGCAGCAGGCCGTTCACATGGTCGCCGTGGAAATGCGAAATGATTACGGTGTCGATCGCCTTGGGATCGAAGCCCGCGGCCATCATGTTGCTGGCGAACTGCCCGACATTGCCCTTGCTGCTGTTGAAGGCACCCTGGCCGTTGCCGGTATCGATCACCACCAGCTTGCCGCCGATGTTGAGCACCAGCGGCGCATAGAAGGTGGTGATCTTGTCTTTCGGCAAGAACGCCTTTTCGAGCGCGGCATTGACCGCGTCCTTGCTCACATTCGAAATATAGGCGTCGGTTAACGGAAACGAGCCGGCGCCATCGGAGATGGCGTTCACCTGGATGTCGCCGATATTGTAGCGATAGAAACTCGGCGCCTGTTTGTCGGCGGGTGGCATGGCGGCCTCGGCGGGTGCGGATGTGAGCAATGGAGCGGCGGCGAGCGTCGCTGCGCCCGCCAATGCCTGGCGACGTGACAGATCCATGAATTTTCTCCCCTCGGACAAGGCCGCGATTGACCGACCTCGGACCGCATATTGTCACGACGCGCTCGCCGGCGCGACGGATCATTGCAGGACCACCTGAGGGTGATCGGGCCATGCCGCTGTGGGTCAGACGCTCAGACCTCACCGAGCCAGGGCGCCGGCACCACCTGGTAACCGTCGCTGGTTTTCTCGACAAAGCCGTTGGCTGGGAATGGATAATGAAAACCCTGCACCCGCATGCGCTCATGGGCCAGCATGTCATAGACCTTGCGGCGCGTGGCCTCGGCCAGCACGGGGTCGGCATCGAACATCAGGTGCCAGCCCGGATGCACCGCAAACAAGGCAGGATTGTTGGTGACGTCGGACTGGATGAACAGCGATTTGGCCCCCGAGGTCAGCGTGAAGGAGGTGTGTCCCGGCGTGTGACCGGGTGTCGCGACGGCGCGCAATCCCGGCGCTACCTCGTCGTCCCAGGCGTATTGTCGGACGTTGCCGTTCAGCCCGGTGGTGAAGACGCGGCGGCAATTCGCAAAATTCTCTTTCGCCCGGCCGTCGGGCACGCGGTTCATTTCGCCGTCGTCCATCCAGAACGCCCATTCCGGCGCCGGCACCAGCACTTCCGCATTCGGGAATGCGGGCTTGCCGTCGACGGTCAGCAATCCGTTTAGGTGGTCGCCATGGAAATGCGAGATCACCACGCAATCGATTGCCCCGACGTCGAGGCCCGAGGCTTTCAGATTGGTCGCGAAGCGACCCACCGCGCCCTTGCTGGCTGCGAAAGCGCTCGCGCCGTTGCCGGTGTCGATCAGCACGGTCTTGCCGCCGGTGCGGATAATCACCGGCGTAAAATGGATGGTAAGCTTGTCCTCGGGCAGAAAGGCCGCACGTAGCGCGGCGTTGATCTCATCGCGGCCGGCGTTCTTCACCAGCCCATCCGGCAGCGCCATGGTCATGGCGCCGTCGGAGATCGGCATCACCTGCGCGTCGCCGATGGCATAGTGATAGAAGCCGGGATTGTTGTTGTCGGTCACGGGCACAGCCTTCTGCTCATTGAAATGCGGCACGCGCGGCCTGCAGCCGCGCATGCCGATGTGACGATCAGATCGTCGGATTCCACGCCGCCGGGACCAGCCGATAACCGGCGCCGTCCTTTTCGACGTGGCCGATCGACGGGAACTGGAAGTGGAAGCCAACCACGGTCGCCTTCTCCGTCGACGCCATGTCGTAGAACTTGTGACGGGTTTTCTGTGCGGTTTCCGGATCGGCGTCGTAGGCCACGTGCCAGTCCGGATTGCGCATGAAGAATTCCGGAATGTTGGTGACGTCGGACTGGATCAGGACCGTCTGGTCGCCCGAAGCCACCGCGAAGGATGTGTGACCGGGTGTATGACCGGGCGTTGCGATCGAGGTGATGCCGGGCGCCACTTCCTTGCCCCAGGCGTAACGTGACACCTTGTCGGTGATGCCGGCAAAGGTCTTCTTCACGTTGGCAAAATAGTTCTTCATGATCGGCGTCGACGCCTTGGCGGCGTTCTCGTCGCTCGTCCAGAACGCCCAGTCCACCTCCGGCGCGATGATCTCGGCATTCGGAAATGCAAGGCCGCCATCGGCGGTGCGCAAGCCGTTGGTGTGGTCGGGATGCAGATGCGACAGCAACACCGTGTCGATAGACTTCGGATCGATGCCCGCGGCGATCAGATTGGCCAGCAGCATGCCGACGGGCGCATTGGGCACCGGGCCATTGCCTGTGTCGATCAGCACCAGCTTCTTGCCGGTATTGATCAGTTGCGGGTTGAACGGCACCGTCACCATGCCCTTCGGCATGTAGGAGGCTTCCGCGGCGGACAACGCCTGCTCCTTCGGGACGTTGGTGACGAAGCCGTCCGGCATCGGAAAGCTGCGGGCGCCGTCATTGATCGAGGTGCATTCGTAGCTGCCGACCTTGTAGCGATAGATGCCTGCCACCTGCTTGCCCGCGACGGGCGCGTCGGCTTTTGCAGCCCTTGACGACAACAGTGGAGCGGCGGCAAGCGCAGCGGCCCCTGCCAGGGCCTGACGTCGCGATAGATCCATGATCGTTCTCCGGCTCGTTCAGGTGCGCCAGGCACCGTTGCGGAATTGATGTACCAGCGTTTATCGCGGATGGGACAACGCGGGCGGCTGCGCCGACATTAATTTTTGGAGATGTTAGCGAGCGCGCAAGATCGAACCCCGATCAGCGCTGCCTATTCCGCGGCCGTTCAGGCGACGCGCCAGATCCACTCGACCGTGAAGGAGACGAAATCGCCGACCAGCAGCAACACCGCCGACCACACAAAAGCGGACGCGAAATTGGCGACCTGGAAGCGCCAATACGGCATCTCGAAGATGCCGGCAGCCAGCGGCACCGAGGCGCGCAACGGACCGAAGAAGCGACCGATGAAGATGCCGGGGATGCCCCAGTTTTTGACGAAGGCTTCACCGCGCGGCAATATTTCCGGATATTTCGACAGCGGCCACATCTGCGAGACGCGGTTCTTGTAGCGAAAGCCGAACCAGTACGAGAGCCAGTCGCCGAGCGCCGCCCCCAATCCGCCGGCGATCCAGACCGGCCAGAACGACAGCCCGCTGGCGCCGATCAGCGCGCCGATCGCCACCAGCGCGCCCCAGGCCGGCAGCAGCAGGGAGATGAAGGCAAGCGATTCACCGAACGCGAGCAGCAGCACGATCGGTGCTGCCCAAACCTGGTGCTGGCGAACGAATTCGGCCACACCGTGCATCCAGGCTTCCATCAAATCGTCCTTCGCCGGCCCGCTACCACATGGCGCGCAACCGTCTGCCTGCAACACCCGTCCCAACTAATCCGGGGCGGTCCTGTACATCAAGTCACATCGGCAGTGCGCGCAGCGCAGCGCGATCACAACCGCGATGAGCAGCGTGTGATGCCCGCAGCGCCGGTACCGCTGAACCTTTTGCAGTCGCGAACACCAACCCGTCCATGGACGGCAGTCGGCATGCATTGGTGCCGCGCCGATCGTCTTATCCAAAAAGAGAGGATAGACGGTGATCGGTCGCTGATGATGTGAGTGGAGCGTGGGAGTACTGTTCGTGGCAATCGTGCTCCGGACGGAACGCGCCAGCGCGGCCTCGGCGCGGCGGCCGGTCGCCACCCCATTGCAAACCTAACCGTGGCATAGTCAAAGCAACGATTCGCCGTGCACGGCGCGCGGCAGCTCCAGCTAAGACTTAACAGACATGGCCAAGGCACTGAAACCGAAGACGAAAGACGACCTGTTCGGCGCGACGCCCGGGAAGCTGACCGCGTCCCCGAAAGCGGCCCCCAAGGCGATCAACGCCGAGGACGGCTATACCGCCGCCGACATCGAGGTACTGGAAGGTCTCGAGCCGGTCAGGCGCCGGCCCGGCATGTATATCGGCGGCACCGACGAAAAGGCGCTGCACCATCTGTTCGCCGAAGTCATCGACAACTCGATGGACGAGGCGCTGGCGGGCCATGCCACCTTCATCGAGGTCGAGCTGACGGCCGACGGCTTTCTGACCGTGTCGGACAACGGCCGCGGGATCCCGGTCGATCCGCATCCGAAGCATCCAAAGAAGTCGGCGCTGGAAGTCATCATGTGCACGCTGCATGCCGGCGGCAAGTTCGACTCCAAGGTCTACGAGACCTCGGGCGGCCTGCATGGCGTCGGCGTCTCCGTGGTCAACGCCCTCTCCTCGCTGTGCGAGGTCGAGGTTGCGCGTAACCAGCAGCTCTACAAGATGACCTTTGCCCGCGGCATTCCGCAGGGCAAGCTGCAGGATCTCGGCAAGGTGCATAACCGCCGTGGCACCCGCGTCCGTTTCAAGCCGGACACGGACATCTTCGGCGCCAAGGCCGCGTTCAAGCCGCAGCGGCTGTTCAAGATGGCGCGCTCGAAGGCCTATTTGTTCGGCGGCGTGAAAATCCGTTGGAAATGCGATCCGGAGCTGCTCAAGGGCCTCGAGGACATTCCGGCCGAGGACGAGTTCCACTTCCCTGGCGGCCTCAAGGACTTTCTCGCGGCAGCGATCCATGCCGACACGCTGGTGCATCCGGAGATCTTCTCCGGCAAGTCCGGCCGCAACGGCGCCCACGGCGCCTGCGAATGGGCCGTGGCGTGGACCGCAGACGCCGACGGCTTCATGTCGTCCTACACCAACACCGTGCCGACCCCGGACGGCGGCACCCATGAGGCCGGCATGCGCAGCGCGATGCTGCGCGGCCTCAAGGACCACGCCGAACGCGTCGGCCAGGGCAAGCGCGCCGGCACCATCACGTCGGAAGACGTCATGGTCGGCGCGGCCGTGATGCTCAGCGTGTTCGTGCGCGAGCCGGAATTTCAGGGCCAGACCAAGGACCGCCTGGCCACTGCCGAAGCGCAGAAGATCGTCGAGCAGGCGATCAAGGACCCGTTCGACCACTGGCTGTCCGGCAACCCGCTGCAGGCGAACAAGCTGCTGGACTTCGTGCTGGAACGCGCCGACGAGCGTCTGCGGCGCCGCGCGGAAAAAGAGACATCGCGAAAAACCGCGGTGAAAAAGCTGCGCCTGCCCGGCAAGCTCGCCGACTGCACCAATACCGCCACCGAGGGCTCCGAACTGTTCATCGTCGAGGGCGATTCGGCCGGCGGTTCTGCCAAGCAGGCGCGCGACCGCAAGACCCAGGCGATCCTGCCGCTGCGCGGCAAGATCCTCAACGTTGCCTCGGCGACCAAGGACAAGCTCACGGCCAACCAGCAGCTCGCCGACCTGATGCAGGCGATCGGCTGCGGCACCGGCGCGCATTACCGCGAGGAAGACCTGCGCTATTCACGCGTGATCATCATGACCGACGCCGACGTCGACGGCGCCCATATCGCATCGCTGCTGATCACCTTCTTCTATCGCCAGATGCCGAAGATGATCGACGAGGGGCACCTCTATCTCGCGGTGCCGCCGCTGTACCGCCTGACCCATGGCAGCAAGACGGTCTATGCGCGCGACGACGCCCACAAGGACGCGCTGTTGAAGAGCGAGTTCAACGCCAATGCCAAGGTCGACGTCGGCCGCTTCAAAGGCCTCGGCGAGATGATGCCGGCGCAGCTCAAGGAAACCACGATGGACCCTGCGCGCCGCACGCTGCTGCGCGTACAACTGCTGGCCGAGGACCGCGAAGGCACGGCAGATTCCGTCGAGCGCCTGATGGGCACCAAGGCCGAAGCGCGGTTTGCGTTCATCTCGGACAAGGCGGAGTTTGCGGACGAGGACCTGCTGGACGTGTAGCGTCCCGATTATGCTGCATCCGCGAGCCGAACGCGGCGATTGATGTTAACGCGTGGGCACGGCGTACGAACGCCTTGCCCACAACACGCCACGTCACGCATTCGGTGCAAATTGAAACCGCCATCGCTGGGGTGACGTATCTCCGCCATGCGCATCCCCTTCCTGACCCTCGGCATCCTCGCTTTACTGATCGGTTTGCTCTGGATCGGCCAGGGCGCCGGTTTGGTGAACTGGCCGAAAACGAGCTTTATGATCGCGCAGATGCAATGGGCCTATTACGGCGCGGCGCTGGCGGCGGTTGGGATCGGGCTCATCGGTCTGGCCTTGCGGCGCTGACCGGCCGCGTCCCTTCCCTCCTCCCTGTTGTCCTGCAATGATGTGGCCACGCGCGCGATCAAGACGCGCGGCAGGCAACCATCAAGGGCAGGACCATGACCAATCCCCTCTTCGACCTTAGCGGCCGCGTGGCCATCGTCACCGGCGGCAATGGCGGCATCGGCCTCGGGATGGCGCGCGGGCTGGCTCAGGCCGGCGCGCGTGTCGTGTTGGTCGGACGCAATGCGGCCAAGTCGGCGGAGGCCGTGTCTGAACTGAAGGCCGCCGGCGCCGAGGCGATGGCGATCGGAGCCGATGTCACCGACCCGTCGGCAGTCTCCGCCATGATCGCGCAGACGCAGAATGCGTTCGGGCGTATCGACATCCTGATCAACAATGCCGGCACCAATATCCGCAAGGCGCCTCACGAGCTGGCGCTGGCCGACTGGGACAGCGTGATCAAGACCAACCTCACCAGCGCCTTTGTGGCCTCGCAGGCCGTGCACCCCGCCATGAAGGCCACGGGCGGCGGCAAGATCATCAATATCGGCTCGATGATGTCGATCTTCGGTGCGTCCTATTCCCCTGCCTATGGCGCCAGCAAGGGCGGCATCGTGCAGTTCACGCGCTCCTGCGCCATCGCCTGGGCCGCCGACAACATCCAGTGCAACGCCGTGCTGCCCGGCTGGATCGATACCGAACTGACGCAGAACGCACGTCGCGAGGTCGACGGCCTGCACGACAAGGTGCTGGCCCGGACCCCGGCCGCACGCTGGGGCGTGGCAGGCGATTTTGCAGGAATCGCAGTATTCCTCGCATCCGGCGCGTCGGATTTCGTCACCGGCGCGGCCATTCCGGTGGACGGCGGATTTTCCGTGCAGGGATAGTCGTGCGAGCCTACGGCTGGCTGTCGCGCGCGGCGCTACGCTTCCGGCGACCGCACGTGCTCCGGCCGGACGCCGATGGCGAGGAAGCGCGCCGTTAATCCCTGCAGCATCGGGATGGCGTTCACCAGGCGCATGATCAGCGGCGGCGTCACCGGTTGATTGCCGGATGCCAGGGCGCGACTGATGATGTTGTTCTGCATCAGCACCTGCATGCCTTGGGTGGCGCGCATCGGAAACTCGCGGCGGCGGCGCACGGCGTCGAGGTCATCCTCGGTGACGGGCCCCGCGATAAGTTTGGCGGCCAGCAGATTGGCGGTCGCGACGGCGTCCTGCACGGCGATGTTAATTCCGACGCCGCCCACCGGCGACATCGCATGCGCGGCGTCGCCAATACATAGCAAGCCCGGCCGGTGCCAGCGCGTCAGACGGTTGATGGCGACCGTGAGCAGCTTGATGTCGTCCCAGCTTTTGATGTCGCCGATATGCGCGTTCAGGATAGGCGCGAGCCGCGCCGTATCCTCGCGGAACGCGGCGAGGCCGCGCGCCTTGATCTCCTCGAAATGGTTCTTGGCGATGACATAGGCGCATTGCCAGTAGTCGCCGCGGTCGATGGTCACAATCATCTTGCCCGGCTCGAGGCGCGCGAAAACGCTCTCGGTCTCCGGTCCCTTGGCGACGCGAAACCACAGAACGTCCATCGGCGCACCGATGTCCTCGATGGGAAGCTGCGCGGCGGGGCGCACCACCGAATGCCGGCCGTCGCAGGCCACCACCAGATCGGCGCAGATCTCAACCGGGCCCTGCTCCGTCATTGCCGTGACGCCGGTGACCGTGTCGCCCGACCACATCAGGCCGGTCGCCTCTGTCTTCATCATCACCTTGAGCTGCGGATAGCGCTGGGCCTTGTCGCGCAGGAAGTTCAGGAAGTCCCATTGCGGCATGAAGGCGATGAAGGGATATCTTGCGCCGGTCCGGCCAATGTCGGCGATCCGTAGTTCGTACCTGCCGAAATATCCATCCATCTTCTGGATGCGGTCGTGCTTGATCTTCAGGAAGTCGTCGATCAGGCCGAGTTCGTCCATCACCTGCATGGTCGAGGGATGTACGGTGTCGCCACGGAAATCGCGGAAGAAGTCGGCGTGCTTTTCCAGCACGATGGTGTCGATGCCGGCACGACCGAGCAGGAAACCGAGCATCATGCCGGCGGGGCCGCCGCCGACGATGCAGCAGCGCGTGGTCAGTTGCCGGGGCGCCGGCCGTGCCTGTTCAGAGTTCATCCGGCGCTTCCTCTCACCGCGTGATACATTTCGAAAATTGACGGAATGTCGGCGGCCGCGTCAATGCCGGCCGATGCCGCATCAGGAAGCGGGAACGGGCGTGCTTTGGAAAGCCAGCATCTGCCAGCGCCCGGCGCTCTTGATCCAGATCACGGTGGTCTGCCCGTTGAGCTTGCGTGGCTGGCCGCCCATGACGATGTCGCCGGTCATCCGGCCGGTCACCAGCGCGACGTCGCCGACCAGCCGGATCTGCTGATCGGAGAAGGTTAGCGCGTGGTAATCGAAATAACCGTTGGCGACCTTCGCAATGTAGTCCGCCTTGCCGTCCACCGCCGCATTCGAATGCGTATAGGACAGTTCGTCGGCGCACAGCGCGTCCAGGGCGGCCACGTCGGCGGCGATCATCGCCGCGCGGCGACGCTCCTCGAGGTCCTGAATGTCCTGTATGGCGGTCGTCATGATCATGATCCTCTGTGCAACAGATGCGCGCGAGATCTACACGCGTATCCGGTAGACGATCCAGCCGCACCGGCGCGGGTTTCGATCACGCGTCATGCATCGCTGCGGTGTCGCAGGAAGCATTGTCGCTGTTGCGCAACCTGCCTTAATCTATGCTGAGGCAGATTCGACAGAATTTCCGGAGACCGACGTGACCGTACCCGACCTCAAGGCTTTTGCCGTTGTCGCCGCATTGTTGTACCCGGCCACAACGGCCGCCGTTGCCCAGGACGCTGCCCCGCCTGAGGGGCCCGTGGCAGCCGCGCCTGTTGCCCGGGCTCCCATGGTCGCCCCGAAGCCCAAACGCGCCCCGGTGGCCTCCCTACGGCCATCCAGGCCCGCTCAAACGTCCTCGGACGTGCTGGACGTGGTTCAGGTGCTCGGGATCCGGCAGCTTGATCCCGCAACCTATGAAATCAACGTCCGCCTGCAGGGCGGCGCGGAGGCTCATCTTCGCATGAACGCCTTTGTCATGCAGGGCCTCGGCATGGATCTCGGCACCTTCGGCAAGTGACGTGCGGCGCCCGGCCAACGCCCCTATTTGGCCCAGAACATTAAGCGTTTTAGGCCTTTCCCGGGCTCCACGGATTGACTTTGGCTAATTCACGCCTATGTTCCGCCTCGACGCGGCCCGGTATCGAAGCGCGATACCTCGAGTAAGCCGCCTGTCAGCGCCCACCGATCTCCGTGCATGTTTGCGTGCCGCTCCGGAGATGAGCGCGGCAGTCTTTCCCGAAAATCAAGCGGCGGTTTCGACCTGTGGCGCAATCCTGAAGATGGCTTTCGGATGAGACGCCCGTACCAGAGGCTCAATGTCCTTTTCTAATCTCGGCCTGTCCGACAAGGTTCTCGCCGCCGTTGCGGCGACCGGTTACACCACCCCTACTCCGATCCAGGAACAGGCGATCCCCCACGTGCTGGCGCGCAAGGACGTGCTCGGCATCGCCCAGACCGGAACCGGCAAGACCGCAGCCTTCGTGCTGCCAATGCTGACGCTGCTGGAAAAGGGACGTGCCCGCGCCCGCATGCCGCGCACACTGATCCTTGAGCCAACCCGCGAACTCGCAGCCCAGGTCAAAGAGCAGTTCGATAAATACGGCGCCGGCCAGAAACTCAACGTGGCGCTCCTGATCGGCGGCGTCTCGTTCGGCGACCAGGACCTCAAGCTCACCCGCGGCGTCGACGTGCTGATCGCGACTCCGGGCCGGCTGCTCGACCACACCGAACGCGGCGGATTGCTGCTCACCGGCGTCGAGCTGCTGGTCATCGACGAAGCCGACCGCATGCTCGACATGGGCTTCATTCCCGACATCGAACGCGTCTGCAAGCTGGTGCCGTTCACCCGGCAGACCCTGTTCTTCACGGCGACCATGCCGCCGGAAATCCGCCGCATCACCGAGACCTTCCTGCATAATCCGGTGAAGATCGAAGTCTCCAAGCCGGCATCGACCGCGGTGACCATCACCCAGTCGCAGGTCGCCGTCGGCCGCGAGGATTTCGCCAAGCGCGAAGCTCTGCGCGCTTTGCTCCGCGAAGCCACCGATCTGCAGAACGCGATCATCTTCTGCAACCGCAAGCGCGAAGTCGCGCTGCTCGCCAAATCGCTGCAGAAGCACGGCTTCTCGGTCGGCGCCCTGCATGGTGACATGGAGCAGTCCGCCCGCCTTGCGGCACTCGACCAGTTCCGCAAGGGCGAGCTACCGATCCTGGTGGCCTCTGACGTTGCCGCCCGCGGCCTCGACATTCCCGAAGTCAGCCACGTCTTCAATTTCGACGTGCCGCACCATGCCGACGACTACGTCCACCGCATCGGCCGTACCGGCCGCGCCGGGCGTCTCGGCACCGCGATCTCGCTGGTGTCGCCGACCGACCAGAAGTCGATGGTCGCGATCGAAAAGCTGATCGGCCAGACAATTCCCAAGATTGAGAGCAGCGTGTCTGCCGAGGCGCCCGAAGCCGAGGCGACTGCCGAGGCGCCGCGGCCCTCGCGCAACCGCACCAGCAACCGCGAAGCCAATGCCGAGCAGCCCCGTGGGGGCCGCGACGGCGGGCGTGACCGCAAGCCGCGCCGCGAGCGTGGCCCCCGCCGCGAGGGCGGTGAGCGTCAGCCTGGCCCGCCGTCCGAGCCGCAGCTACAGGCAAAGCCGCGGGCACCCGAACCAGCCGTCGTTGCCGCGTCCGCTCCCCCGCAGGCCGCCCGCCCGCCATCGATCGGTCGCGCCGAAGCGCCGCGTCCGCGCCGCGAGGACAATGAGCCGGCCGACCACTCGCATCTGCCGGCGTTCCTGCTACGCCCGGTCCGGGCGCGCGTGTAGGTAGTATTTTCCATCAATATTTACCTGACGTTCACTCCCGTCCCTTAACGTCAATGCGATCATTTTAATGAATTCGCATTGATGTTGACCGCGATTTTGCGCGGTCCGGGGACACAGAACGTGACCGGCATTTGGGACGAACAGGAACGCACGCTCGCCTTCGCGGACATCGCGCTGGACCAGATCAGGTCGCTTCGCCAGACGGCCATCCCGCGCAATTATGAGATCTGGTACGTCTACGCGACCGGCTATAATCCCGGGCTCAACAAGGTCATCAACGAGACCCTGGCGCGCAACGGCCGGCTGACGGAAGCCGACCTCGATCAGCTGCACGACACCTATCTGTCTCAGGTCCGCAGCACCGATCGCATCGATCAGGTCGGCGCGCGCGTCATCGGCGAGATCGACGACGTCATGGCGCTGATCACGGACGCGCTTGGCATGACCGGCCATTTCGGTGCCAGCCTTGCCGGCGCCGATCATGATCTGTCGCAGGCGCGCGATGCCGCCGCGGTCAAAACCGTGATCACCAATCTGCTGAAATCCACCCGCGACGCCCATGACGCCAACAAGGCGCTGGAGGAGCGGTTGATGTCGTCGAAGGGCGAAGTCGGCAACCTGCAGCGCAGTCTTGAGGCCATCCGCGCCGAAAGCCTGACCGATCCCCTCACCGCGCTCGGCAACCGCAAATATTTCGACCGCGCGCTGATGGGCGCCATCGACGGCGCGATCCAGCGCAGTGAACCGCTGTCGCTGATGATGCTCGACATCGATCACTTCAAATCCTTCAACGACAATTACGGCCACCTCACCGGCGATCAGGTGCTGCGCCTCGTCGGGCAGTC
>JBEVEC010000276.1:0-23132 GCA_040512975.1 Tardiphaga sp.
GCAGTTGGTTAAAGCGTCAAAACTGTCAATGCCTCGGAACAAACGACACAATCTCAAGTCATGAACGGGCATTCGCAAATCGTCATTTCGCGATTGCACTCGATGTATCGAGTTCGTAAATAGAATTGCTCTACGCGATCCCCATTCGGGCACGGTTTGCCCATTAACCTGTCAAAGTTGTTGAATGACCGCCAGGATCGAACGTCCCCTTTCGCCGCACCTGCAAATCTATCGCTGGACCCTGACGATGGCGCTGTCCATCGTCCATCGTGCCACCGGCATTGCCCTGTATTTCGGCACCCTGCTTCTCGTCTGGTGGCTGATCGCCGCCGCGTCCGGACCCACGGCCTATGCCCATGTCCAGGCTTTCACCGGCTCGATCATCGGACGCCTGATCGCGTTCGGCTACACCTGGGCCTTGATGCACCACATGCTCTCGGGCATCCGCCATCTGGTCTGGGATCTCGGCTACGGCTTCAAGCCGGCGGAGCGGGAATGGTTGACCTGGGCCGCCCTGATCGGCGGCATCGGCCTCACGATCCTGCTCTGGATTCTGGCCTACGCGTTTGGAGGCGGACGATGAGCGTCAACGAATCCCACGGCGGCGCGTCCCGCAAGGACACGTCCGTCCGCACCCCGCTCGGCCGCGTCCGCGGCCTCGGTTCGTCCCATTCGGGCACCGGCGACTTCTGGCGCCAGCGCCTGACCGCGGTGGCCATGGTGCTGCTGATGATTCCCGGCATCTTCATCGTGATGTCGCTGCTCGGCCGCAACCAGGCCGGCGTGGCGCAGATCCTCGGCTCGCCGCTGGTCGCCATCATCATCCTGCTGTTTATCGTGTCGTCGGTCTGGCACATGAAAATCGGCATGCAGGTCGTGCTCGAAGACTACGTGCATGACGAGCGGCTGAAGCTCATCTCGATCATCGGCAACAATTTTTTCTGCGCAGCCGTGGCATTCGCCGCGGTCTACGCCATCTTCAAACTTTCATCTGGAGTGTAGCGCATGGCCGTGAATGGCAATGGCGCGAACGGCGCTGGTGGTCCTGCCACCAACGGCCACGCCTATCCTATCGAAGATCATACATATGACGTCGTTGTGGTGGGCGCCGGCGGCGCCGGCCTGCGCGCCACCGTCGGCTGCGGCGAGGCGGGTCTCCGCACCGCCTGCATCACCAAGGTGTTCCCGACGCGCTCGCACACCGTCGCGGCGCAGGGCGGCATCTCCGCCTCGCTCGGCAACATGCACGAGGACAACTGGCGCTGGCACATGTACGACACCGTCAAGGGGTCGGACTGGCTGGGCGATCAGGACTCCATCGAATACATGGTGCGCAACGCGCCCGACGCCGTCTACGAGCTCGAGCATTGGGGCGTGCCGTTCTCGCGCACCGAAGACGGCCGCATCTATCAGCGCCCGTTCGGCGGCATGACCATGGACTACGGCAAGGGCCAGGCCCAGCGCACCTGCGCCGCCGCCGACCGGACCGGTCACGCCATGCTGCACACGATGTACGGCCAGGCGCTGCGCCACTCGGCCGAGTTCTTCATCGAATATTTCGCCATCGACCTGATCATGGACGACCAGGGCGTTTGCCGCGGCGTCATCGCGCTGAAGATGGACGACGGCACGCTGCACCGCTTTAAGGCGCAGACCGTGATCCTGGCCACCGGCGGCTATGGCCGTGCCTATGCGTCCTGCACCTCGGCGCATACCTGCACCGGCGACGGCGGCGGCATGGCGCTGCGCGCCGGCCTGCCGCTGCAGGACATGGAGTTCGTCCAGTTCCACCCGACCGGCATCTACGGTTCGGGTTGTCTCGTGACCGAAGGCGCGCGCGGTGAGGGCGGCTATCTCGTCAATTCCGAAGGCGAGCGCTTCATGGAGCGCTACGCGCCGTCCGCCAAGGACCTCGCTTCGCGCGACGTCGTCTCGCGCGCCATGACCATCGAAATGCGCGAAGGCCGCGGCGTCGGCAAGAAGAAGGATCACATCTTCCTTCATCTCGACCATCTCGACCCGGCCGTGCTGGCCGAGCGTCTCCCCGGCATCTCGGACTCGGCGCGCATCTTTGCGGGCGTCGACGTCACCAAGGAGCCGATCCCGATCACGCCGACCGTGCATTACAACATGGGTGGCATTCCCACGAATTATCACGGCGAGGTCGTCACCAAGAAGGACGGCGACGACAACGCGGTGGTGCAGGGCCTGATGGCCGTGGGCGAAGCGGCCTGCGTCTCGGTGCACGGCGCCAACCGCCTCGGCTCCAACTCGCTGATCGACCTCGTGGTGTTCGGCCGCGCCGCGGCGCTTCGCTGCGCCGAGAAGCTGACGCCGAACGGCAAGCAGCCCGATCTGCCGAAGGATTCGGCCGACCGCTCCCTGAGCCGTCTCGACCACTACCGCTATTCGAAGGGCGGCACGCCGACCGCGAAGATGCGCGAAAACATGCAGCACGTCATGCAGACCAACTGCGCCGTGTTCCGCACCGGCGACGTGCTCAGCGAAGGCAAGGACCTGATCCACAAGGTCTATGGCGGCATCGGCGATGTCGGCATCTCCGACCGCTCGCTGACCTGGAATTCGGATCTGATCGAGACCCTGGAATACGACAACCTGATCGTTCAGGCCATCGTCACCATGGACTCAGCGGCCAACCGCACCGAGAGCCGCGGCGCCCACGCGCGCGAGGATTTCTCGGAGCGCGACGACAAGAACTGGATGAAGCACACGCTGGCGTGGATCGATCAGGGCGGCAAGACCAATATCGATTACCGCCCGGTGCACGACTACACCATGACCAATGACGTGCAGTACATCGTGCCGAAGGCGCGCGTGTATTAAAGGCTGTCATGCGCGGGCTCGACCCGCGCATCCATCCGTCTTCGCAAGGAGATGGATTGCCGGGTCAGGCCCGGCAATGACGTTTGATAGGCAGAGGCAGGACTGATGGCTGAATTCGCACTTCCGAAGAATTCCAAGATCACCGGCGGCAAGGAATGGCCGAAGCCGGCCGGCGCCACGCAGACGCGCGAGTTTCGCGTCTATCGCTGGAATCCGGACGACGGAAAGAACCCGGCGGTCGACACCTATCATGTCGACACCAACGACTGCGGTCCGATGATCCTGGACGGCCTGATCTGGATCAAGAACAACATCGATCCGACCCTGACCTTCCGCCGTTCCTGCCGCGAAGGCGTGTGCGGCTCCTGCGCCATGAACATCGACGGCCAGAACACGCTGGCCTGCACCCGCGCCATGGACGAAGTCGAACACGGCGCCATCAAGGTCAACCCGCTGCCGCATCAGCCGGTAGTCAAGGACCTGGTGCCGGACCTCACCAACTTCTACGCGCAGTACGCCTCGATCGAGCCGTGGCTGAAAACGACCACGCCGACCCCGCAGAAAGAATGGCGCCAGACCCACGCCGACCGCGAAAAGCTCGACGGTCTCTACGAGTGCATCCTGTGCGCCTGCTGCTCGACCTCGTGCCCGAGCTACTGGTGGAACAGCGAACGCTTCCTCGGCCCTGCCGCCCTTCTGCAGGCCACCCGCTGGGTCAAGGACTCGCGCGACGAGGCCACCGGCGAGCGCCTCGACAATCTCGAGGATCCGTTCCGGCTCTATCGCTGCCACACCATCATGAATTGCGCCAAGGCCTGCCCGAAGGGCCTGAACCCCTCGGAAGCCATCGCCGAACTCAAGATGAAGATGGTCGAACGTCAGGTTTGACGCTTCTTCGACGGTCACGCTTTTCGACACCGGCCTGCCTTGCAGGCCGGTGTTTTGTTTTTCGGCGGCTGCACGGCCCCTGCTCGCGCTTTCGTTATCATCGGTTTTTTGAACGAGGTGCTATCCACGGCGTCATCTAGCGGTCTGGAGAGATCGCAGCAGCCATGCGAGCGGGTGATGATGATCCCCGTTTGCTAGCCGGAGTAAGCGCCCATGGCGGGAAACCGTCGGACGACCATCGTGCTGACCGGCCTTGTGGTGGTGGCCATCGCGGCCGTAGCTGCTGCAGCTCTTGCCCATCGCCCGGCAATCGATCGCATCGCACGTCCCGATCCCAAGTCATTCCCCGCCGAGCTCGTCAAGAAAGGCGAGCAACTGGCGCTGATCGGCGACTGCGCCGTCTGTCACACGGCGGCGAGCGGCAGGGATTACGCGGGTGGCGTCCCGCTTGGTACGCCATTCGGCACTTTGTTCACCACCAACATCACGCCGGACGAAAACACCGGCATCGGCTCGTGGTCGCAGCCCGCCTTCCGTCGTGCAATGCAGGAAGGCACAGCGCGGGACGGCTCGCATCTCTATCCGGCATTGCCCTATGAGCATTACACGCATGTGGCCGATGCAGATCTCGACGCGATCTACGCGTTCCTGATGACGCGGCAGCCGGTCGAGGCCACCGCGCCGGCCAACAAGCTCATTCCGCCGCTCGGCTTCCGGCCATTGCTGGCAGGATGGAAGCTTCTGTTCCTGCATGGCGGCCCGTGGCAGCCGGACCCTTCGCAGTCCGCCGAGTTCAACCGCGGCGCATATCTGGCCGAAGGGCTCGGCCATTGCGGCAGCTGTCATTCGCCGCGCAACCTTCTTGGCGGCGAAGTCAGCGGCAAGGCCTATGCCGGCGGCGTCGCCGAGGGCTGGGTCGCGCCGGCGCTGAACCAGGACAATCCGGCGGCACGCAAGTGGACCGCCGACCAGATCTTCAGTTATCTGCGCACCGGCCTCGACATCAATCACTCCGCGGCGGGCGGCCCGATGGGGCCGGTGGTGCATGGCCTGGCCAAGGTGCCCGAAGCCGATGTCCGCGCGATCTCGATCTATGTCGCGTCCCTGATGCAGGGGGGCGACAAGCCGGACGCGCCGGTGCCGGATCGCGTGGCCGAAGCGGCCAGTAGTCATCCTGCCGGTGCCACGCTGTTCGCCGGCGCCTGTGCCGGTTGTCACGGCGCCGGCGCGCCGATGACGACGCAGGGACGGCCGAAGCTGTCGCTGGCGACGCCCGTGAATGCCGACGATCCGCGCGACGCCATCCAGGTGGTGCTGCAGGGCCTGCGCCCGGAAAAGGGCAAGCCCGGCCTCTACATGCCGGCGCTCGGCGATGCCTTCACCGATGCGCAGGTCGCCGATCTGATGGGCTATGTCCGCGCCCGCTACAGCGACAAACCGGCGTGGACCGATCTCGAACCCGCCGTGGCCAAGGCCCGCAAGGAGGGCAAATCATGACAACGACCCTGAGCGTCAACGGCCGCGTGCACGAGCTGGACGTCGATCCCGCGACGCCGCTGCTCTACGTGCTGCGCAACGAGCTGGAATTGCACGGCGCCAAATACGGCTGCGGCCTCGGCCAGTGCGGCGCCTGTACCGTGCATGTCGACGGCAAGCCGGTGTTCTCGTGTCTGTTGCCGGTGTCGGCACTGCGCGGCCGGCAGGTACGGACGCTCGAAGGCCTGGGCACCATTGAAAAGCCGAGCCAGCTGCAGAAGGCTTTCGCCGTCGAGCAGGCCGCGCAATGCGGCTACTGCATCTCCGGCATGATCATGCGGGCGCAGGCGCTGCTGGATGTGAACCCGCATCCGAGCAAGGCCGAGATCCGCACCCATATGGACGTGAACCTGTGCCGCTGCGGCACCCATATGCGGATCCTGCGCGCCATCGAACGCGTCGCCGACCTCGGCCCCGGGGAGCAGATCTGATGACCGCCAAAACCGATGTGATGTCCCGTCGCCGCGTGCTGCAGGCAGGCGGCCTGATCGTTTCCTTCGCGATGATGCCGCCCGCGGTCGCGCAGCTCGTCGGCGGCGGCGAAGGCGGCCCCGGGCCTGCCACCAAGGCGCCGGCGCTGCCGGGCAGCCTGAAGGAATTCCCGATTCTAGATTCGTGGATCCGGCTCGCGGGTGACGGCCAGGTCACGGTGTTCACCGGCAAGGCCGAGCTCGGTCAGGGCTCGGCGACCGCGCTGTGGCAGGTTGCCGCCGAAGAACTCGATCTGCCGCGCGAGCGCGTGAAGATCGTCACCGCCGACACCGGCCGCACGCCGAACGAAGGTTTCACCGCGGGCAGCCATTCCATGCAGGACAGCGGCACGGCCATTGCTAATGCCGGCGCCAATGTCGTGATGCTGCTGAAGCGCGCCGCCGCGCAGCAGTGGGGCACCGACGAACGGGGCATCACGACATCGGGCGATGGCTTCGTGGTCGCGCCCGATGGCCGCCGTGCCGCCTATGGCGACCTTGCCGCTCATCTCGATCTGCACGTTTCGGCGATCGCCAATGCGCCGCGCCGCGACCCGGCGGCGTATCGCTCGATCGGCATGCCGGTACGGCGCCTCGACATCCCCGCCAAGCTCACCGGCGGCGAGGCCTATGTGCAGGACATGCGGCTGCCCGGCATGCTGCACGCCCGCGTGCTGCGCGGCCCGAGCTTCGGCACTGAATACACCAGCAGCGATCTGGACGCCGTGGCGAAGATGCCTGGCGTGGTCCAGATCGTGCGCAACGGCGATTTCCAGGCCGTGGTCGCCAAGGGCGAATGGCAGGCGATCTCCGCCCTGCGACGCTTCCAGGAATCCGCGTGGCGCCGCAAGGCGCCGGCGCTGCCGAACAACGATGTCGTAGAAGTGCTGAAAAGCCTGCCGGCGCAGGATTACACCGTGCTCGATACTCATAACGATGTCGGGCCGGGGGTGACCACCGTCTCGGCGCGCTACAGCCGTCCGTGGATGATGCACGGCTCGATCGGTCCGTCCTGCGCCGTCGCTCTGTATCAGGACGACATGCTGACGGTGTGGACGCATACCCAGGGCGTCTTCCCGCTGCGCGGCGCGCTCGCGGAGCTGCTGCGTCTTCCCGCGGACAAGATCCGCTGCATCCAGACCCCGGGCTCCGGCTGCTACGGCCACAACGGCGCGGACGATGTTGCTGCAGATGCCGCGCTGACGGCAATGAAGATGCCCGGCCAGCCGATCCGCATGCAGTGGATGCGCGAACAGGAATTCGGCTGGGAGCCGCTCGGTGCCGCGATGTTTACGGAGGTCGAAGCGACGCTCGATGCCGACAAGCACATCGCCACCTGGAAATACGACGTCTGGAGCAACTCGCACAACACGCGCCCCGGTAGCGCCGGCAATCTGGTGGCCGGTCTCGAGATCGAGAACCCGATCGCCAAGCCGGTGCCGAAGCCGATCCCGATGCCGGAGGGCGACGGCCAGCGCAATTCGAATCCACTCTACGACCTGCCCAACATGCACGTGCTCTATCACTTCGTGCCGGACATGCCGCTGCGGGTGTCGGCACTGCGCTCGCTCGGCGCGCATCTCAACGTGTTCTCGATCGAGAGCATGATGGACGAACTGGCGCGCGCCGCGGAGGCCGATCCGCTGCAGTTCCGCCTTGCGCATATGAAGGACGCGCGGGCGCGCGTCGTCATGGAAACGCTCGGCGCCAAATTCGGCTGGGCCGACCGCAAGAAGGGCGACGGCCGGCGCGGTTTCGGCATGGCCTTCGCGCGCTACAAGAATCTCGGCGCCTATTGCGCCGTGGCGATGGAGATCGACATCAACCGCGACACCGGCGAGGTCGCGATCAAGCGCGTCAATGCCGTGACCGACGCCGGCGAGCCGATCAATCCGGACGGCATCCGCAACCAGATCGAGGGTGCCATCGTGCAGTCGCTGAGCTGGACCACCCGCGAGATGATGCCGTTCGATGCCGCGCACCGCACGGCGTTCGACTGGAGCGGCTATCCGATCTCGCGATTCAGCAACGTGCCGGAATCGCTGGTGGTCGATATCGTGCCGTCGCGGGGACTGCCGTTCCTGGGCGCCGGCGAAGCCGGTCAGGGTCCTGCCTCTGCGGCATTCGCCAATGCCATCGCGGATGCAAGTAACATCCGGCTGCGCGAGATGCCGCTGTCGCCGGCGAAGCTGAAGGCGGCGATCGGCGCCGCCTGACTAGTCCGTCAGGTATTCCGGATGGCGCGCGCGGATCTTGTCGACGTCGCGCAGCGTGCCGGACAGATGCGCGCGCAGATGCTCCTGGGCTGCGTCCGCGTCGCCGTTCTTGATGGCCTTCACGATCAGCTTGTGATGCTTGAGGATGTCCTGCGCCTTGCCGGGCGAGGGCAGGTTGATGCGGCGCAGCCGGTCGATGTGGCCGCTGCGGCTCTTGACCAGCGTCCACAACCCGTCGCGGCCGGCGGCCGTATAGAACTGCATGTGAAACGCGTTGTCCGCCACCATGAAACCCTCGAAGTCGCCGGCCTCGAGCAGCTCTTGCTGCAAAGCCAGCGCGCGCTTCATGTCGCCGACAAAGCCATCGGAGCAATGAAGCGCGAGATCGCGCACGATTTCCAGCTCCAACGCAAGTCGCAGGAAATGCGCCTGCCGCGCCAGGTCGATGTCGATCCGGCTGACAACCGTCGCATATTGCGGGAACACCTCCACGAGTCCTTCGGCGTCGAGCCGCATCAGGGCGTCGCGCACCGGGGTTGAGCTCACGCCGTATTGCGCTGCGAGCGCGGTGCGCGACAGCGCCGATCCCGGCGGCAGTTTCAGCGAGATGATGGTGTCGCGCAACCGCTCGAACACCTGCGGCGCGGCCTGGCGCCCGCGCTCGAGGCGCTCGGTCGGGCGGCGTCTCACGATTCCTGCGGCTGTCGTCATCATATCATGCCCCGGCGACACCATGCCGCTTGACCGGCGGTGCACTAATGCATTAGTGCGTTGGAAACGGTTCAGTCAACAAGGGATCGGAGGAAACCATGACGTTCATGCGCACCGCAGCGCTACTCGCCGGCTTGACGCTGTCCGCCTTCGCAGGCGCAGCACAGGCCCAGCAGAAATCCGAGATCTCGTTGTCCCGGCAGCCCGGCATTTTTTACATGCCGACGCATATCATCGAGAAACAGAAGCTGATCGAGAAGCACGCGGCCCTGCTGGGCGTGCCGGGCGTCACCACGAAATGGATCAGCTTCTCGGGCGGCGGGGCGCAGACCGACGCGCTCCTGGCCGGCGGCGTCGACATCATCAACACCGGCGTCGGCAATCTGCTGCTGCTGTGGGACCGCACCCGCGGCGGCGTCAAGGGCATCGTCGCCACCTCGGCCCAGCCGATGACCCTGATCAGCCGCGACGAGCGCATCAAGTCGATCAAGGATTTCACGTCCTCCGACAAGATCGCCGTGCCCACGGTCAAGATCTCGACCCAGGCGCTGGTGCTGCAGATCGCAGCCTCCGAGGCCTTCGGCGCCGACCAGTGGGCCAAGCTCGACAGCAACACCGTGCAACTCGGCCATCCCGACGCCTATGCGGCGCTTTCGAATTCGCAGCACGAGGTGCGCAGCCACTTCTCGATTCCGCCCTTCACCTTCCTGGAAATGAAGAACGTGCCCGGCGCCCATGTGGTGCTGAACTCGCCCGACGTGATGGGCGGGCCGCTGACCCAGTCGAACTTCTTCACCACGACGAAATTCGCCGACGCCAATCCGAAGATCATCCAGGCCGTGCGCGACGCCGCCAAGGAGGCGCAGGACCTGATCACGAACGACACCAAGGCGGCGGTGGAGATCTACAAGGAGGTTACCGGCGACAAGACGTCGACCGAGGATCTCCTCGGCTGGCTCAAGGAGCCCGGCATGATGGAATACAACATCGCGCCGCAGGGCACGATGAAGCTCGCGACCCATATGCACAAGGTCGGCACGCTGAAATCGCAGCCCAAGGCCTGGACCGATTACTACTTGCCGGCATCGGCCGACCTGAAGGGCAACTGATGTCCGCGCTTCTCGACGTCTCAGGTGTGACGCTGCGCTACAAGACCTCCAGCGTCGTGGTCACCGCGACCGAGCGGGTGTCGTTCAGCGTCAACCGCTCCGACCGCTTCGTGCTGCTCGGTCCCTCCGGCTGCGGCAAGTCCACGCTGCTGAAATCGGTCGGCGGCTACATGACGCCCAGCGAAGGCAAGATGCGGATCAACGGCCGGGAGATCACCGAGCCCGGCGCCGACCGCATGATGATCTTCCAGGAATTCGACCAGTTGCTGCCGTGGAAGACCGTGCTGCAGAACGTCATGTTTCCGCTCTTGATGACACGCCGGCTGAACAAGAAGGACGCCGAGGCCCGCGCCCGCGCCTATATCGAGAAAGTCAGCTTGACCCGCGTGGTGGATGCCTATCCGCACACGCTGTCCGGCGGCATGAAGCAGCGCGTGGCGATTGCACGCGGCATGGCGATGGAGCCTGACATTCTGCTGATGGACGAGCCCTTCGCGGCGCTCGACGCGCTGACGCGGCGCACCTGCCAGGATGAATTGCTGCAGCTCTGGGAAGAGACCAAGTTCACGGTGATGTTCGTCACCCATTCGATCGCCGAAGCGATCAAGATCGGCAACCGCATCCTGCTGCTGTCGCCGCATCCCGGCCGCGTCAAGGCCGAGATCGTCGACGTCGACAAGGTGTCGTCCGAGGACGGCAGCGCCGGCCGGCTCGAACAGCAGATCCACGATCTGTTGTTTGCGCCCGCTGAAACCGCGCATTGAGGAGCGAAGCCATGGGCGAAGCCACCATTCTCATGCGCGACCAGTCGGCCGCCGCCGCCGGACCCGCCGAAGTCGAGCGCAAGCTGAGCACGCTGGAGCTGATCTGGAACGACGGCTTTGTGCGCAAGACGGCAATCATCGTGTTTCTCTGCGCCATCTGGGAGATCTACGGCGTCTCACTCGACAATCCGCTGCTGTTCCCGACCTTCCACGACACCGTCGCGACCATGTACGACAAGGTGATGGACGGCACCATCCCGCTCCGCGCATGGGCGTCGCTGAAGGTGCTGTTCATGGGCTATGCCACCGGCATCCTGCTCGCGGCGGTTTTCACCATCCTCGCCATCTCGACGCGGATCGGCACCGACTTCCTGGAGACCATGACGGCGATGTTCAACCCGCTGCCGGCGATCGCGCTGCTGCCGCTGGCCCTGATCTGGTTCGGCCTCGGCAATGGCAGCCTCGTCTTCGTGCTGGTGCATTCGGTGCTGTGGCCCGTGGCGCTGAACACCCATTCCGGCTTCAAGAGCGTGTCGAACACACTGCGCATGGTCGGCCGCAACTACGGCCTGCGCGGGCTGCCTTATGTGGCGCGCATCCTCATTCCCGCCGGGTTCGGATCGATCCTGACCGGGCTCAAGATCGGCTGGGCCTTCGCGTGGCGCACGCTGATCGCGGCCGAACTGGTGTTCGGCGTTTCGTCGGGGCAGGGCGGCCTCGGCTGGTTCATCTTCGAGAACCGCAATCTCCTGGACATCCCGGCGGTGTTCGCCGGCCTGCTCACGGTCATCGTCATCGGGCTGATCGTCGAAAACCTGATTTTCCGCACCATCGAGCGCAACACGGTCCAGAAATGGGGCCTGCAATCTTGAGCAACGTGAAGGCATCGACATGAGCGACAATCGTAAAACGCCGGACCAGCTCCGCAGCGCCCGCTGGTTTGCTCCCGACGACCTGCGGGCCTTCGGCCATCGCTCGCGGGCCATGCAGCAGGGCTTTTCGCCCGTGGAATGGAAGGGCCGCCCGGTCATCGCCATCCTGAACACGTGGTCGGAAGCCCAGCCCTGCCATATGCATTTCAAGACCCGGGTCGACGACGTGAAGCGCGGCATCCTGATGGCCGGCGGCTTTCCCATGGAGCTGCCGGCGCTGTCGCTGTCGGAGAGTTTTCTGAAGCCGACCACCATGCTCTATCGCAACATGCTGGCGATGGACGCCGAGGAATTGCTGCGCGGCCATCCCGTCGACGGCGTGGTGCTGATGGGTGGCTGCGACAAGACCACGCCCGGCTTGCTGCTCGGTGCCACCAGCGCCGGCTATCCGGCCATCTATCTGCCGGCGGGCCCGATGCTGCGCGGCAACTGGAAGGGCAAGATTCTGGGCTCCGGCTCGGACGCCTGGAAATACTGGGACGAACGCCGCGCCGGCAAGATCTCCGACAAGGAATGGGTCGAAGTCGAGGGCGGCATCGCGCGCAGCTACGGCACCTGCATGACCATGGGCACCGCATCGACCATGACGGCGATTGCCGAATCCATCGGCATGACCCTGCCGGGCGCGTCGTCGATTCCCGCCGCCGATGCCGGCCATATCCGCATGGCCAGTGAATGCGGCCGCCGCATCGTCGAGATGGTGTGGGAGGATCTCACGCCTGCCAAAATCCAGACACGCAAATCGTTCGAGAACGCCATCACGGTGGCGATGGCCATGGGCTGCTCCACCAATGCCATCATCCATCTGATCGCACAGGCGCGCCGCGCCGGGCAGGACATCGGCCTCGACGACTTCGAGACCGCCTCCCGCAAGGTGCCGGTCATCGCCAATGTCCGTCCGTCCGGCGACAAATATCTGATGGAGGATTTTTACTATGCCGGCGGTCTGCCGGCCCTCATGGGCCGCATCAAGGACCATCTGCATCTCGACGCGCTGACGGTGACCGGCAAGACGCTCGGCGAAAACATCGCCGACGCCGAAGTTTATAACGACGACGTCATCCGCACCGTGGACAATGCGATCTATGCGGAAGGCGCGCTGGCCGTGCTGAAGGGCAACCTCGCGCCGGACGGCTGCGTGATCAAGCCCTCGGCCTGCGAACCGCGCTTTCTCAAGCATACCGGGCCGGCGTTGGTGTTCGACGACTATCCGTCGCTGAAGGCGGCGATCGATGATGAGAACCTGGACGTCACCGCCGACCACGTGCTGATCCTGCGCAATGCCGGTCCGCAAGGCGGTCCGGGCATGCCGGAATGGGGCATGCTGCCGATCCCGAAGAAGCTGGTGAAGCAGGGCGTGCGCGACATGGTGCGCCTATCGGATTCGCGCATGAGCGGCACCAGCTACGGCGCCTGCATCCTGCATGTGGCGCCGGAGGCCTATATCGGCGGCCCGCTCGCGCTGGTGCGCAACGGCGACATGATTACGCTCGATGTCGATGCCCGCACCATCAATCTCGACATTTCCGATGCGGAGATGGCGGAGCGCCGCGCGGCCTGGCAGGCGCCCGAGCGGAATTACGAGCGCGGCTACGGCTGGATGTTCTCGAAGCATATCCAGCAGGCCAACGAAGGCTGCGACTTCGATTTCCTGCGCAGCGATTTCGGCGCGCCGGTGAAGGAACCCGTGATCTACTAACGAAGGACAGACATCATGAGCCAACTCAGCGAAGCGACCCGCAACAAACTCAAGACCGTGTCCACCGCGACGGTTGCCACCGCGCTGTTCAAGCGCGGCTTCCGCATCCAGATGATCCAGGGCGTGCAGCCGATCGGCGCGGACCAGCCGGTGCTGGTCGGCGAGGCCTTCACGCTCCGCTACATTCCGGCGCGCGAGGACCTCAACAAGATCGAGGTGTTCCGCGATCGCGCGCATCCGCAGCGCAAGGCCGTCGAGGACTGCCCGCCCGGCGCCGTGCTGGTGATGGACAGCCGCAAGGATGCCCGCGCCGCGTCGGCCGGCGCCATCCTCATCACGCGGCTGATGAAGCGCGGCGTCGCCGGCGTGGTGACCGACGGCGGCTTCCGCGATGCCGCCGAGATTGGCAAGCTCGGCTTTCCCGCCTATCACACGCGGCCCAGCGCACCGACCAATCTCACGCTGCACCACGCCATCGAGATCAACGGCCCGATCGGCTGCGGCGATGCGCCGGTGTTTCCCGGCGACGTCATTCTCGGCGACAGCGACGGCGTCATCGTCATTCCGGCCCACATTGCCGACGAGATCGCCGATGAGGCGATCGAGATGACCGCGTTCGAGGATTTCGTCACCGAGCAGGTGCAGGGAGGCAAAAGCATCCTCGGCCTCTATCCCGCGACCGACGAGCAGACCACCGTCGACTTCGCAGCCTGGCGCAAGGCGCATAACCGGTAGCGCTCATCGCGCACGCTTTCTCTTACGACAGGATTCTTACCATGCTGATGTTCAACAACCTGATCGACGGCGAATGGCTTTCGGACGGCGCCCGCACGCCGAACGTCAATCCGTCCAACACCAAAGAGGTGGTCGGCGAGGCGGTGCGCGGCACGCGCGCGCAGGCGGACGCGGCCATCGCCGCCGCCAGGGCAGCCTTCCCCGCCTGGTCGCGCGCCACCCCGCAGGTCCGCTACGACATCCTGAAGAAGGCGTCGGACGAGATTTTGGCGCGCAAGGATGAGCTCGGCCTCCTGCTGTCGCGCGAGGAAGGCAAGACGCTGCCCGAAGGCGTCGGCGAAGCCGCGCGCGCCGGACAGATCTTTGCGTTCTTTGCCGGCGAGTGCCTGCGCATGGCCGGCGAGAAGCTCGCCTCGGTGCGGCCGGGCGTCGACATCGAGATCACCCGCGAACCACTCGGCGTCGTCGGCCTGATCACGCCGTGGAATTTTCCGATCGCGATCCCCGCCTGGAAGATCGCGCCGGCGCTGGCCTATGGCAACACCGTTGTCATCAAGCCGGCCGATCTGGTGCCGGGCTCCACCTGGGCGCTGGTCGACATCCTTCAGCGCGCGGGCCTGCCGAAGGGCGTGCTCAACCTGGTGATCGGCCGCGGCACCGAGGTGGGCGCGGCGCTGCTGGAAAGCCCGGATGTGTCCGCCATCAGCTTCACCGGTTCGGTGGCCACCGGCCAGAAGGTTGCCGCGGCCTGCGTCGCCTCGCGTCCGATGAAGAAATTCCAGCTCGAGATGGGCGGCAAGAATCCGCTCGTCGTACTGGATGACGCCGATCTCAAACTTGCCGTCGAATGCGCCACCAACAGCGCGTTCTTCTCCACCGGCCAGCGTTGCACGGCCGCCTCGCGCCTGATCGTCACTGCCGGCATCCACGACAAGTTCGTCGCCGCGCTGACCGAGCGACTGAAGGGCCTGAAGATCGACGATGCCATCAAGGCCGGCACCGACATCGGACCGGTGGTCGACCAGAACCAGCTCGAGCAGGACCTGAAATATATCGGAATCGGCAAGGACGAGGGCGCGACCCTTGCCTTCGGCGGCGATCTGCTCACCCGCGACGCGCCGGGCTTTTTCCTGCAGCCGGCGCTTTTCACCGGCGTCACCAATTCCATGCGCATCGCGCGCGAGGAAATCTTCGGGCCCGTCGCGGCGGTGATCCGCGTCGGCGATTATGCCGAAGCGCTCGCGGTGGCGAACGACACCGAATTCGACCTCTCCGCCGGCATCTGCACCACCAGCCTCAAATATGCCAGCGACTTCAAGCGAAATTCCGAGGCCGGCATGGTGATGGTCAACCTGCCGATCGCGGGCGTTGACTACCATGTGCCGTTCGGCGGCCGGAAGGGCTCGAGTTTTGGCGCGCGCGAACAGGGACGCTACGCCGCCGAGTTCTACACCACGGTGAAGACGGCCTACACGCTGCCGTAAGCGAAGGCAGGCTTGCCTCTGACGTCAAACGTCGAGCTTCCGGACGGCCATGGCCGTCCGGCGATCTGCACCCGCCGGCCGGACATGTCCGAGACACGGCGGGGCTAAATAATCCAAAATGGGAGAACCATCGATGCTTTCACGACGCGATCTGTTGACCACCCTCGGCGCTGCCGCCGGATCGGCATTGCTGTCGCGCGCCGCCGGTGCGCAATCATTTTCGTTCACGCCCAACCAGCGCTATCCCGATCCCGCGGTGCTCATTCTCGATCCGAGCTTTGCGAAATACCGGCTTTATTCCAGCACGCTCGAGCAGGTCGTCACGGGACTGCGCTGGGCCGAGGGGCCGGTCTACGTTCCGAATCAGGCCTGTCTGCTGGTCAGCGACGTGCCGAACAACCGGATCATGAAATTCGACGAGAAGACCGGCAAGACCTCAGTGTTCCGCGAGGCCGCCAACTTCACCAATGGCAATGCCCTCGATCGCCAGGGACGACTGGTCTCTTGCGAGGCATCGGTGACCCGCCGTGTCGTGCGCACGGAAAAGGGCGGCAAGATCACGGTGCTGGCCGACAAGTTCGAGGGCAAGCGCCTGAATTCGCCCAATGACGTGGTGGTGAAATCCGACGACAGCGTCTGGTTCACCGATCCGCTGTTCGGCATTAATGGCGAATGGGAGGGCTTCAAGGCCAAGGCCGAACAGGCGACCACCAATGTCTATCGCATCGACAAGAGCGGCAAGATCAGTGCCGTGATCGCCGACATCGTCAATCCGAACGGTCTCGCGTTTTCGCCGGACGAGAAGAAGCTTTACGTCGTCGAGTGGAAGGGCACGCCCAACCGCAGCATCTGGGCCTATGACGTCAAGGACGACGGCACAGTCGGGGATCGCACCAAGGTCGTCGACGCGGCCGACCAGGGTTCGATCGACGGTTTTCGTGTCGATCGCGACGGCAACCTCTGGTGCGGCTGGGGCAGCAACGGGTCGTTGCAACAGGAAGCCGCGGATGTCGGTAACCGCAAGGTGTATCAATTGCGTGGCAAGTCGGAGGATCTCGACGGCGTCATGGTGTTCAATCCGCAGGGCAAGGCGATCGGCTTCATTCGCCTGACCGAACGCTGCGCCAACCTCGCTTTCGGCGGCCCGAAGAAAAACCGGCTCTATATGGCCAGCAGCCATTCGGTCTACGCGCTGTATGTGGAAACGCAGGGCGCGGTCTGATTCCGAACAAGGTCGGACAGTCAATCCAGATTGTCACAAATACCATCGACGACAAACGCCGGCTGCCTTTGCGGCCGGCGTTTTCGTCTGAGAGCCGCTGTGCAAAGCGCAGCTTTGCGCTAGACTGCCCTCAGTCGGGCAAGACTGTGAAGACAGAGCAACATAATTCGCTGAAGCTGCTGCAATGGATGATGGTGGCCGCACTGGCCCTTCCCGTTGCCCTGTTCGCCTATGCCGCCTCGCTGGCATGGGTCGCGACGCGCGATACCGCCGACCGCGAGATCGAGCGCGCCTTGGATGTCGCGCACGAACACGCGCTGAAGGTGTTCGAGACCATCGATCGCAGCCTGTCGGAGATCAACGAGATCATCCGCGGCAAATCCGACGATGAATTGCGGGCGCAATCCGATGCCATGGCGCGGCGGCTGCGCGAACTCACGCTGGCGCTGCCGCAGCTCAAATCGGCCTGGGTGTTCGACGGCCACGGCCGGGCGGTAATCAACAGCCTCAATCTGGCGCTACCGGACATCGACTTCTCGGATCGCGACTACTACCGCGCGCATGCCACCGCCGATGCCGGCATCTTCATCGGCCAGACCCTGCTGCCGCGGCCGCCCTATCAGGGTGCGCCGTTCTTCGGCGTCAGCCGCCGCCGCGAAGACGACCGCGGCGCCTTCACGGGCGTGATCCAGGCGTCGGTCTTTCCGGAATATTTCGATAATTTCTATGCCCGCATCGGCCGCGATCCCGGCAGCTTTTTCGCGCTCGGCCTGACCGACGGCGCGATCCTGGCGCGCTATCCCGAACTCAACCGCGCGGCGCGGCTCGACCCCAAGGGGCCGGTCGGCCGCACTATTTCGGCGCAGCCGCTGGCCGGACTGATCACCGTGATCTCGCCCGGCGACGGCGTCGAGCGCCGGATCGGCTACCAGCGGCTTGCGGGCTATCCGCTTTACGTCGCCGCGGGCTTCGAGACCGCGGCGATCCGCGCGCGCTGGCTGTCGGCAGTCAGCTATCACCTGATCTTCGGCGTGCCGGCGACGGCGTTGCTGTTGCTGCTGCTCGCGCTGGCCCTGCGCCGCACGCGCCGCCTCAATGCCGAGGCCGACCGGCGCCGCGAGGCCGAGGAGGCGCTGAAGCACGGGCAACGGCTCGAAGCGCTGGGCCAGCTTACCGGCGGCGTCGCCCATGACTTCAACAACCTGCTGACGGTGATTCGCTCCTCGGTGGATCTGCTGCAGCGCCCCGATCTCGCGCCGGAGCGGCGCGCGCGCTATGTCGCCGCGATCTCCGACACCGTCAATCGCGCGGCCAGGCTGACGTCGCAGCTGCTGGCCTTTGCGCGCCGCCAGACCCTGACGCCGGAGGTGTTCGACGTCGGCCGCTGCGTGCAGTCGGTCGGCGAGATCATCGGCACGCTGACCGGATCGCCCGTCGACATTGTGGTCGAACTGCCGGCCGAGCCGCTGTTCGTCGATGCCGATGTTTCACAGTTCGAGACCGCGCTGATCAACATGGCGGTCAATGCGCGCGACGCGATGAACGGCGAAGGACGGCTCACCATCGCGGTACAGGCCATCGAGCGCCCGTCGGAGGTCGTACCAACGCGGCCTGACGGCTACGTCGCCATATCCGTCCGGGACACCGGAACAGGCATTCCCGCCGATCAGTTCGAGCGCATCTTCGAGCCGTTCTACACCACCAAGGAAGTCGGCCACGGCACCGGGCTCGGCCTGTCGCAGGTGTTCGGCTTT
Source organism: Tardiphaga sp. (assembly GCA_040512975.1). Classification (GTDB taxonomy): domain Bacteria; phylum Pseudomonadota; class Alphaproteobacteria; order Rhizobiales; family Xanthobacteraceae; genus Tardiphaga. The sequence continues at coordinate 18,365 of JBEVEC010000276.1, forward strand.
GCGCGCCAGTCCGGCGGCGAGGTGGTGGTGGCCAGCGAAATGGGCGCGGGCAGCGTCTTCACGCTGCATCTGCCACGGGTCACCGATGCCATCCTGGCCCGCGACGCAGCGCCCGATGCGCAGCCGATGGAAGCGGGCGAGGGTCTGGCGGTGCTGCTGGTCGAGGACAACCGTGACGTCGGCGCTTTCGCCATCGATGCGCTCGACGAACTCGGCTACACCACGACCCTGGTCTCGAGCGGCGCGGACGCGCTCGACAAGTTGCGGGAGCACGCCTCGGATTATGACGTGGTGTTCTCCGACGTGGTGATGCCGGGCATCAGCGGCATCGAACTCGCCCGGGATGTCCGCCGGCTGTATCCGGATCTCCCTGTGGTCCTGACATCCGGCTACAGCCATGTGCTGGCGCAGAACGGCACCGATGGCTTTCCGCTGCTGCGCAAACCCTATTCCGTCGACCAGTTGTCGCGCGTGCTGAACCAGGTCGGCCGCGCCCGCCAGGCGCAGCGCGCCACCGGCTAGCGGGCTGCCGCAGCGCGTCTGCAACCCTTAATCATTCGCTAACCATTCACGCTCATTTTCCGCGCGGGAACCCAATGGAACCGCCTGATATCTTTCGCATTATCAGGGCATGACCGGAAGCATTGTGAACGACCGTGCGGCGTCCCGCGCCTTGCAAACCAGCACAGATCCCGTTGTGGATATCGGCCCCGACGACACCGCGACCACGGCGCCGATTATCGATGTCGTCGCCGAAAGCGGCCACCGTGTTGCGCCGCCGCCGCCCGAGGTGGTCGAGCCCGATCCGGACCTCACGCCCGAAGAAGCCGAGCAGGCTCGCAAGGACTATCTGCTGACGCGGTTCTGGATCAGCGCGCGCGGCTTCTGGGGCAAGGCGGGCGACAAGTTCGCTTGGGCGTTCTCAATCGGACTGCTGGCGCTGATCGTCACCAATGTCGGCTTCCAGTACGGCATCAATGTCTGGAATCGCGCGATCTTCGACGCCATCGAGAAACGCGACTCCGCCACGGTGTTTCACCTCACCGCTGTGTTCTTTCCGCTGGCGCTCGGCAGCGTCGCGCTCGGCGTGACGCAGGTGTTCGCGCGCATGAGCATCCAGCGCCGCTGGCGCGCCTGGCTGACCAATTCCGTCGTTACGCGCTGGCTGACGTCGGGGCGCTACTACCAGCTCAACCTGGTCGGCGGCGATCACCAGAATCCGGAATACCGCATCGCCGAGGATCTGCGCATCGCCACCGACTCGCCGGTCAACTTCATGGCGGGCGTCACCTCGGCGGTGCTCTCGGCAGCGACCTTCATCACCGTGCTGTGGACCATCGGCGGCGCACTGACGCTGACGCTGGGCGGCACCACCTTCACCGTTCCGGGCTTTCTGGTCATCGCAGCAATCATCTATGCGGCCATCGCGTCGGGCTCGATCACGGTCATCGGCCGTCGCTTTGTGCAGATCTCCGAAGACAAGAACCAGGCCGAGGCCGAGTACCGCTATGCGCTGACGCGCGTGCGCGAGAACGGCGAGAGCATCGCGCTGCTCGGCGGCGAAGAGGAGGAGCGCGCCGGCATCGACGCGACCTTCGGCAACGTGCTGAAGCAGTGGACGCGGCTTGCCGGTCAATACATGCGCACCACACTCGTGTCGCAGAGCTCCAGCATCATTGCGCCGGTGGTGCCGCTGCTGCTGTGCGCGCCGAAATTCCTCGACGGCTCGATGTCGCTCGGCGAGGTGATGCAGGCGGCGTCCGCCTTCACCATCGTGCAGAGCGCATTCGGCTGGCTGGTCGACAACTATCCGAGCCTCGCGGATTGGAACGCCTGCGCGCGACGCATCGCCTCGCTGATGATGTCGCTGGACGGCCTCGAGCGCGCCGAACTCGGCGATGGCCTCGGCCGCATCAAGCGCGGTGAAACCACCGACGACACCATGCTGAGCCTGCATGACCTGTCGGTGACTTTGGACGACGGCACCGCGGTGGTCGGCGATACCGAGGTCAACATCCAGCCCGGCGAGCGGCTGCTGGTGTCCGGCGAGAGCGGCACCGGCAAGAGCACATTGGTGCGCGCCATCGCGGGGCTGTGGCCGTGGGGCGGCGGCAGCGTCGACTTCCATCCCGACCGGCGGCTGTTCATGCTCCCGCAAAAGCCCTATGTGCCCTCCGGCACGCTGCGCCGTGCGGCCGCCTATCCAGCGGCGGCGGAAGACTGGAGCGTCGAGGAAATCGGCAAGGCGCTCGACAAGGTCGGTCTTGGCCATCTCAAGGAGAAACTGGAGGAGGACGCGCCGTGGGACCAGACGTTGTCCGGCGGCGAGAAGCAGCGCCTCGCCTTTGCGCGGCTGTTTTTGCACAACCCCGACATCATTGTGCTCGACGAGGCGACCTCGGCGCTGGACGCCAAGAGCCAGGACAACATGATGGAGCTGATGACCAAGGAGTTGCCGAAGGCGACCGTGGTCAGCGTGGCGCATCGCGCCGAGCTCGAGGCCTTCCACAGCCGCAAGATCGTGCTGGAACGCCACAAGGGTGGTGCCAAGCTGGTCAGCGACATCGACCTCATCCCGCGCAAGGGCAAGCGCAAGCTGCTCGGCCGCTTTCTGCGTCACCGCAAGAAGAAGGCGACGTAAGCGAGCACGCGTTGATTATTTCAGCGCCGGTAGCACGAAGATCGCGATATTGGTGAACAGGCCGCCGGCATAGCTCGCCGAACGCCACGTCGGCTTGTCGGCGATATACAGCACCGCATGCACGATGCGGAATGCCAGATAGAGCAAGGCAAGGCCGTTCAGCAGCGGCGTTGCGGCGCCGAAGGCGATCGCAGCGATGACGGCCACGGCGAAGAACGGAAAGTTTTCGAAGCCGTTCTGATGCGCTGCATAGGCGCGGCGTTTCGCACCTGCGAGCCCCTCGGCGCTGTCACGCGGCGCGTTGTTGTCGCGCGAACCGGACTTGGCGTAGGCGGCCACGCAAAGCGGCAGCAAGGCTGCAATCAGAACGCACCAATAGGCGATCGGCATCGAATATCTCCCGCGCGGCAATGCGCGTTGATGGGCGGTGGCGGCCGCAGTGTCAAACGGACGCGGTTGGAACATCACACCGCCCGCACCGTTATCGTCGTTAACGAGGGAACATCCAATGGCACACGAACACGAAAACGGCGACGTCGAACGCGCCTGGGAATTGATGAAGAAGATCGGCTTTGCGATGCTGGTTACCCATGACGGAGACAAGCTGCGCGCCCGCCCGATGGCGGCCTATATCGATCGCGCCGAAAACGCCGTGTATTTCCTCAGCGATGCCCGCCGTCACAAGGACGACGAGATCGAGAAGAACCCGAACATCAATTTGTCCTTCGCCGATGCCGGCGACATGAAATTCGTTTCGGTCAACGGCACGGCCGTGGTGTCCAACGACCGCGCCAAGATCAAGGAGCTGTTCACCACCGCCGCCAAGGCTTGGTGGGACAGCGCCGAGGATCCGAACATTCGCGTGTTGAAGTTTACGCCCGATGATGCCGAGTACTGGGATTCGCCGGGCACCGTGATCAGCTATGCCAAGATGGCTGTGGCCGCGGCAACCGGGACGCGCCCGGACATCGGCACCAATCGCAAGGTCGCCATCTGATGACAGTCCTCACATTGCCCGGCAGCGGGCCGGTGGAAGATCCGCCCATCCAGCCCGGCCAGCCCACCGAGCCGCCGCGCGAGGATCCGCCCGGCAATCCGCAGCCCGACGTGCCGCCGCCGATGCATGAGCCCGACGCGCCGAGTCGTCCGGATGAGCTTCCCGGCGATATGCCCGACGAAATGCCGATGCCGAATCCCGACGGCAATCCCGGGTCGCCCGCGGTTATGTAGTCGTGCTAGTATGTAAATGGCCTGAATGCGCAATGAACGTGCGCATCTCAGGCCATTGGCTCATGTGAAATAAAAAACAACACGTCTTTTCAACGCGCCACATTCCGGCCCCATGCATATCAGCAGATCGCTTCGCTGTTTCATCGGCCGACCATTGGTGTCGAACAAACGTCATTCCGGGGGGCCTAAGGCTTATCATGATCAATCTCCGTTTCGTGCTGCTCGCCACAACCGCGCTCAGCGTCGCGCAATTGGCCACGACGTCGTCCCAAGCTGCGCAACAGGATGCGCCATGGGTGCTGGCACAGGCCGGTGCGCCCGCGCCCGGTCCCGAAGGCGAGCCGAAGAGGGGGCCACCCGGTGCGGCGCGTCCTGCCCCGCCTGCCGGCGCCCCTCCCGCGGCGCGCCCAGCGCCCGCCCCGGCGCCAGCCGCCCCTCCGCCGGCTGCCCGTCCGGTCGCACCTCCGCCCCCGGCTGCTGCACCGCCGCCGCCGCGCCCGGCGCCCCCGCCGCCGCCTGCCGCAGCACCAGCCCCCCGGCCGGCGCCACCCGCGGCCGCTCCGGCGCGCCCCGCGCCCGAGGCTGCACCGCCGGCACGTCCCGCCGCTCCCACGCCGCCTGCCGCAGCGCCTGCGCCACGCGCAGCGCCGCCGGCTGCTCCGTCGCCCAGCGTGGCGCCGACCGCGCCGACGGCTCCCGCAGGCCGTTCCGAACGCCGTGAAGGCGGCCCGGAGCGTGGTGCGCCCGGCACCGCACGTGAGCCCGGTGCGACCCGCGAGCCCGGCACGCCGCCCGCAGGCGCCCGTCCGACGCCAGCGCCCGCCACGCCCACAACCCCGTCCACGCCACCGGCACCCGCCGCGCGTCAGGCGCCGCCGGCCGCTGCGCCGACCCCGG
>JBEVEC010000287.1:0-12783 GCA_040512975.1 Tardiphaga sp.
GCGGCATGAAGACCCGCGCCGAGAAGGTGTCGGACGGCTACAAGCTGACCGGTTCCAAGATGTGGATCTCGAACTCGCCGATCGCGGATGTGTTTGTGGTGTGGGCGAAGTCTGCCGCCCACGACAACCAGATCCGCGGCTTCGTGCTCGAAAAGGGCATGAAGGGTCTGTCGGCGCCAAAAATCGGCGGCAAGCTGTCGTTGCGCGCCTCGATCACCGGCGAAATCGTCATGGATAACGTGATCGTGCCGGAAGAGAATCTGCTGCCCAACGTGTCGGGCCTGAAGGGTCCGTTCGGCTGCCTCAACCGCGCCCGCTACGGCATCTCCTGGGGCGTGCTCGGCGCCGCCGAGGACTGCATGGCCCGCGCGCGGCAATACACGCTGGACCGCAAGCAGTTCAACCGTCCGCTTGCCGCCACCCAGCTGGTGCAGAAGAAGCTCGCCGACATGCTGACCGAGATCTCGCTCGGCCTGCAGGGGTCCTTGCGCGTCGGCCGTCTGATGGACGAGGGCAATTTCCATCCCGATATGATCTCGGTGGTCAAGCGCAACAATTGCGGCAAGTCCCTCGACATCGCCCGCATGGCCCGCGACATGCACGGCGGCAACGGCATCCAGGCCGAGTACCATGTGATGCGCCATGCCCAGAACCTGGAAACCGTGAACACCTATGAAGGCACGCACGACGTCCACGCCCTGATCCTCGGCCGCGCCATCACCGGCATCCAGGCCTTCGGCTAAGCGCCACAAACAACTGTCATCGCCCGGCCGGACGCGCCCTTGCGGGGCGGGACCGGGCGACCCAGTATTCCAGGGCCAGTGATTTTGCCATGAGCGATAGCGCCACCGACGACGTTCCGTTCAACCGCGACTATCCGCTCGCCCCCGGCACCGTCGACCATGTCCGCCCCGGGGTTCGCCGCATCCTCTGCAACAACCCGTCACCCTTCACCTTCACCGGCACCAACAGCTACATTATCGGCGAAGGAAAGGTCGCGATCATCGATCCCGGTCCCGACAACGAGGCCCATGCCCAGGCATTGCTCGACGCCGTGAAGGGCGAGACCGTGACGCATATCATCGTCACCCATACCCACAGCGATCACTCGCCCAATACCCGCCGTCTCAAGGCCGCCACCGGCGCCACCGTCTATGCCGAAGGCCCGCACCGCGCCTCGCGGCCGCGCTATGAGAGCGAGAAACATTCGCCGGAATCCGGCGCCGACCGCGACTTCATGCCGGACGTGCGCGTGGCGGACGGCGAGGTGATCGAAGGCGACGGCTGGGCGCTCGAGGGCGTCGCCACGCCGGGCCACACCGCCAACCACATGGCCTTCGCCTGGCGCGAGAACAACTATCTCTTCGTCGCCGATCACGTCATGGGCTGGTCGACCTCCATCGTCGCGCCGCCGGACGGGTCGATGATCGACTACATGGCCTCGCTGGACAAACTCGCCGCGCGCCCGGAGGATCTGTATTTCCCCGGCCACGGCCCGGAAATACCCGACGCGCAGCGCTATGTCCGTTTCTTGATCCGCCACCGCCGCGCGCGGGAAGCCTCGATCCTGCACCGCCTGGGGAAGGGCGAAGCCGACATCCCGACCATCGTCCGCGCCATCTATATCGGCCTGGACCCGCGGCTCTCCAACGCCGCCGGCTATTCCGTGCTGGCGCATCTGGAAGATCTGGTGGCGCGCGGTGTGGTAGCGACCGACGGCGATCCGGTGATCGGCGGACGCTACAGGCTGGCGTGAGCCAGTCGGCTCTGCACAGCTCTTCCGCCCGTCGTCCCCGCGAACGCGGGGACCCATACGGCGAGGACTTGCTTGGTGGCAGTGCGGTGGAAGCCTTCTTCAGATTGCGACGTCAGGGGTTATGGGTCCCCACGTTCGCGGGGACGACCTGTGGACAGGCCGTGCGCTTTCAAACCCGCTACTTCTTCGCGCCCTTTGCCACTGCCTTCGCTGGTGCCGGCGCCTTCTTCGCCGGTGCATTGTCCACCGCCGTATTGATATCCTCGATCAGCTTGCTCACCCGCGCCGCGTTGCTGCCGAGGTCGCTCTCGAAATAGCGTGACGACGAGCGGATATCGACGCGAGAGCCTTCACCGTCGGGCTGGACGCGAATGGCGAGGTCCTCGCGAAATCCCATGATCGGCGTGCGCGCCACCGCCTCGATGCGGCCGATGCGGCGTGGCGGCTGCGGTGGGCGTTCGTCGATCACCAGCCACTTGCGTTTGTTGACCAGTGCCAGCGTCACGTCATAGGCGCGCTGCACGGGGACATCGAGATCGACCGGCTCGATATCCGGATAGGCGGCGCGCTGCTGCTCGGCCGAATACAGCCCGGCATAGACCGCGGTGTTGGTGCCGTCGCCGTTGCGCAGCCGCGCCAGCGCCTCGAACCGCGGCGGGTCGATGGCATCGGTGGTGATATCGTGGATCGCCGGCAGTTTGCGGTATTGGGCGGCAAGATAGCCGGGATAGGCCAGGATCACAGCATCGATGGCCAGCGCCAGCAGGATCACGCTCATGCCGCGCGAGCCGTTGTGCCAGATCGCGGCAAAGCCTGCTAGCGCCACCAGGATCGACAGCCCGGCGCAGCCCAGCGCGCCGAAAAACGTCGCCAGCGCCGGCTTCACCTCGAGGAAGCCGAACCGCACGATGACGATCGACACCAGCGCGGCGATTGCCGCGAACACAGCGAGCCGCCGCGCCCACAGCGCCAGGCTGGACACGGGCTCCGACTGGTAGGCTGCCGAAAACCTGCGTGCCATCGTGGGAATCTGCCGGGTGAGCCTGAGAGAGCGCCGATGCGCCGGGAAACGCTGTTTGAAGACCACGGCAGGCACGGAAATTCAAGGCACTTTGGCGGGGCGGCGAAGATCGATTAGGGTTACGCAAGCCCGGGCGCCACGATCCGGGTCACAAAATCCCCGTCCTTAAAGCGGGGCAGGGAGACGCGATGCTCACGGAGACCACCGACTACGACGCCCTGGTCCGCAGCTTCCGCTGGGATGTGCCCGCACGCTTTAACATCGCCACCGTCGCCTGCGACCGCCATGCCGACGGCAGCGGCCGGCCGGCGCTGATCTTTGTCGACGAGGCCGGCAACACGCAACGATTGTCGTTCGACGAGATCGCCGCATTCTCGCGCCGTTTCGCCAACGTGCTCGCCGCCGACGGTCTGACGCGCGGCGACCGCGTCGCGGTGTTCCTGTCGCAGTCGGTCGAATTGCCGGTGGCGCATCTTGCGGCGTTTCGGTCCGGGCTCGTCTCGGTGCCGCTGTTCACACTGTTCGGCGCGGATGCGCTGGCGTTTCGGCTGGCCAATTCCGGCGCCCGTGCCGTGGTCACCGACCGCGGCGGCTGGGAGAAGCTGGCGAAAATCCGCAACCAACTGCCGGCGCTCGAGCATGTCTATGTGATCGCGGAGATGGCGCCGGCCGGCACGCAATCGTTCTGGGCCGCGATCGACGCTGCGTCGGATGAATTCAGGACGGTCGATACTTCCTGCGACGATCCCGCCATCATCATCTACACCTCGGGCACGACCGGCAATCCCAAGGGCGCGCTGCATGCCCATCGCGTGCTGCTCGGCCATCTGCCCAATGTGGAGATGGTGCACGGCTTCTTCCCGAAGCCCGGCGACGTCTACTGGACGCCGGCGGACTGGGCCTGGATCGGCGGGCTGTTCGATGCACTGTTTCCGGCCTGGTATCACGGCGTGCCCATCGTCGGCCATCGCGCGAAGAAGTTCGAGCCCGAGGCGGCGATGCAGCTGATGGCCGATCACCACGTGCGCAACGTGTTCCTGCCGCCCACCGCGCTGAAGCTGATGCGGCAGGCCAATGTGGAGCATCCCGGCGTGCATCTGCGCAGCATGCTGAGCGGCGGTGAGTCGCTCGGCGCCGAACTGCTGGGCTGGGTGCGCGACACCTTCGGCATCGACGCCCACGAGATCTACGGCCAGACCGAGTGCAATCTCGTGGTCGGCAACAATGCGGCGCTGTTTCCCATCAAGCCGGGCTCGATGGGCAAACCCACGCCGGGCTTCGACGTCCGCATCGTCAACGAGCAGGGTGAGGAATTGCCGCGCGGCCAGCGTGGCATCGTCGGCATCCGCCAGCCCAATCCCTGCGCCATGCTCGGCTACTGGCAGAACCCAGAGGGCACCGCGAAGAAATTCGCCGGCGACTTCCTGCTCACCGGCGATCTCGGCATCCAGGATGACGACGGGTACTTCTGGTATGTCAGCCGCGAGGACGACGTCATCACGAGCGCGGGCTACCGCATCGGCCCCTCCGAAATCGAACACACGCTGCTCAAGCATCCCGCAGTCGCGATGTCCGCGGTGGTCGGCGTGCCCGACCCGATCCGCACCGAAGCCGTGAAGGCCTGGGTCGTGCTGCGGCCGGGCTTTGCGCCGAGCGATGAGCTGGCGCGCGAACTGCAGGACTACGTGAAATCGCAACTCGCCGCGCACGAATATCCGCGCCATGTGCAGTTCACGGAGAGTTTGCCGATGACGGCGACCGGCAAGGTCTTGCGGCGGGAGCTTCGCGCGTTGGGGTAGGCGTAGAAACACAAAAATGGATACGCGGGTCGAGCCCGCTTAAGATGCCGACAACACGAGAGGAAAACGAATGTCCTTGCACGTCTATCTCACCTTCGTCGCCGCCTGCATCGCGCTGGCGCTGATCCCCGGACCCAATGTCACCTTGGTGATCGCCAACGGACTGCGCTACGGCACCCGCGCGGCGCTGATCAGCATCGCCGGGACGCAGGCGGGTCTGGCCATCGTCATCGGCATCGTCGCGCTGGGGCTCGCCACCATGATGGCCACCATGGGCTACTGGTTCGACTGGGTGCGCTTCGCCGGCGCCGCTTATCTGGTGTGGCTCGGCATCAAGCTGGTGCGCGCGCCGATCGAGGGCATCGATACCGACGCGCCGCCGCAGGCGCCGCGCGGCGGCTTCTTCCTGCAGGGCATGGTGGTGCTGCTGAGCAATCCCAAGGTGCTGGTGTTCTTCGGCGCCTTCATTCCGCAATTCGTCGACATGCAGAAGGATCACGTCAGCCAGGTCGCGATCCTCGGCGCGACCTTCATGGCGACCGCGGCAATCACCGACGCCATCTACGCCGTGGCGGCCGGCCGCGCGCGGCGGTTTTTCTCGGCACGGCGCACGCGGCTGCTGTCGCGCGTGTCCGGCGGCTTCATGATCGGCGGTGGGGTTTGGCTGGCCCTGACGCGGGCGAGGTGACGCTTCTTCCCTCTCCCCTTGTGGGAGAGGGTGGATCGAACGCACGAAGTGCGTTCGAGACGGGTGAGGGGTGCCACAAGTACAGCATCTGTTGTACCCCTCATCCGCCTTCGCTGCGCGAAGGCACCTTCTCCCACAAGGGGAGAAGGAAGGGAGCACCGCTTAGACCAACCCCTGCGCCTTCAATTCCACTTCGATCTCCCCAAACACCCGCGCCAGCCGCTCGGCCCATTCATGCTGGCCGCTCTGGTCCGCAATCAGATCCTGCCTGATCTCGATGCCGGTATTCATCAGCCCGCGCCGTTCGCCGTGCACGGGAATGCCGTAATCGGTGGCATCCGACACCGCATAGGGCTCGTTGTCGCCGACCACGAGGTTGGGCTCGGCGCGCAGATGCGCCAGCAGCAGCGGCGGCAGCTTTTTGTCATGCTGATACAGCGTGCCGATGTGCCAGGGGCGGGCGATGCCGGCATAGACCGGCGTGAAGGAATGCAGCGCCACCAGCACCGTGGGCCGGCCGGCGGCCAGGCGCGCGTCGATCACCTGTTCGATGCGGCGGTGATAGGGATCGAAGAACAGTTCGCGCCGCCGCGCCCGGGCATCCTGCGTCAGCCCGTCATTGCCCGGCACCGTGGTGGCCTCGGAGATCAGCGGGATCGAGCTCGGCGCATCCGGCGGCCGGTTGCAGTCGATCACAAGCCGCGAATAGCGCTGCGCCACCAGATGCGCGTCGAGCGCCCGCGCCATCGCCTCGGCGACGCCGGCAATGCCGATGTCCCAGGCGATGTGGCGGGTCAGTTCCTGCTCGGGCAGGCCGAGATCGCCGAGCATCGCGGGGATCAGCCGGCCGTAATGATCGCAGGTCAGGAGGAACGGGGACTGGCCCGCCGTGTTGGCCTCCCATACCGGCGCAACCTCGTCCGGTCCGAGTTGCAGGACCGTTTCTTCGCCGGTCGTTTCCAACGCAATTTCCTCAAATGATGGGCTGTCGCGCGGTATTCGCCCTGTGCATGGGCGGGCAACTCGCTGGTGACATGCCCACGCGACATGTACGATCGAACGATGCCCCTGCTCACGATTCACCACAAGACCGAATATCGCTACGCCCACCCGGTGGGTTTCGGCGAACACCGCATCATGCTGCGCCCACGCGACGGCCACGACCTGCGCATGCTCAACGGCCGGCTCGAGATCACGCCGGAGCCGGCGACGCTGCGCTGGATCCATGACGTGTTCGGCAATTCGGTGGCGATCGCCACCTTTGACGAACCCGCGCGAAAACTGACCTTCCAGTCGATCGCCACCATCGAGCACATCCCGTCGGAGGACGTCGCGCTGAAGCCCGGCGACGACGCCTATTTCTACCCCTTTCTCTACGATGCCGAGGAATTGCCCGACCTCCATGAATTCATCCGCCCGCAATATGGCGATCCCGACGGCGAACTGGCGGCGTGGGGCCGCGGCTTCCTCGATCCGCAAGGCCGCACGCCGACTTTCAAGATCCTGTCGGAGATGACCCACGGCATTCGCGCCGACTTCAAATACCGCAAACGCCACGAGCACGGCACCCAGCATCCGCTCGACACGCTGGGGACCAAGTCCGGCACCTGCCGTGATTTCGCGCTGTTCATGATCGAGGCGCTGCGCCGGCTCGGCATCGCCGCGCGTTTCGTGTCGGGCTACCTGTTCATCCACGGCGACCGCGACCACAATTACGTCGGCGGCGGCTCGACCCACGCCTGGGTGCAGGTCTATCTGCCGGCCTCGGGCTGGATCGAATTCGACCCCACCAACGGCATCATCGGCAGCCGCGATCTGATCCGCGTCGCCGTGGCCCGCGATCCGCGCCAGGCGATCCCGCTGCACGGCACCTATCTCGGCTCGGCGGATGCGTTTCTCGGCATGGACATCACCATCAATGTCGTTTCCGCCGGCGAGGACACGGTGGCCGCGCTCGGCGCCAATGTGTGAGTGAGATGGACCGCGTTTTCGTCTATGGCACGTTGATGCGCGGCTTCGATCACGCGATGTCGAAGCGGCTGTCGGCGGGCGCGAATTATCTCGGCGATGCCACCTGCCGCGGCCGGTTGTACATGATCGCGCATTATCCGGGGTTGCTGTTGTCGGACGATGACGGTGATGTCGTGCATGGCGAGGTGTTTCGTTTGCGGGATGCTGCGCTGATGGCGGCGCTGGATGATTACGAAGGCTGCGGGCCGCACGATGCCAAGCCGACGGCGTATCTGCGCCAGGTCATTCCCGTGACAATGGCTGACGGGACGGCATTGGACGCGTGGACCTATGTCTACAACTGGCCGGTGATCGAGACGAAGCGCATCGCATCAGGCCGCTTCCTCGACGTGTAGTTCGCAACGAGCAAAGCGCCGACGTTCATCGCACCTCTCCCCGGTGGGGAGAGGTGAAGAGGGCGCGGCTACGCTTTCTTTCGAAACTCCGTCGCGAACAGCAGCAGCGCCAGCAGCGTGATGCCGAGGCCGATCAGGCTCACCAGCGCCGTGCCGCCATGCGACACCGCGGCACCGCTCACCGCCGAACCGAACGCACCGCCGAAGAAGAACAGCCCCATATACAGCGCGTTGAGCCGGCTGCGGATCTCCGGTGCCAGCGTGAAGATGGCGCGCTGGCCGGTGACGAGATGGGTCTGCGATCCCGCATCGAGGATGATGCCGGCGGCGACCATCGCCGGCAGCGACGCCGCGGCACCGCCAATCCACAGCAGCACGAAAGCCACGCCCATGGCGACGATGGCGCCGCCGGTGAGCGCGCGGCTGTAGCCGCGGTCGGCCAGGCGGCCGGCCAGCGGCGCGATCGCGGCACCGGCTGCGCCGGACAACAGGAATGCCGACAGCGCCACATGCCCGAGCGCGAAGGGCGGCGCCTCCAGCACCAGCGGCGTCGCCGTCCAGAACAGGCTGAAGGCGCCGAAGAACATCGCCTGATAGGCGGCACGGCGCTGCAGGATCGGCGTCGAGATCAACAGGTCCCACAGCGAATGGATCAGCCGGCCGTAGCTCGATCGGTGCTCGGGCTGGCGACGCGGCAGCACGCGCGCCATCATCGCCAGGATCGCGCACATGAACAGCGCCGACATGATGTAGACCGCGCGCCAGCCGAAGGTGCCGGCCACCAGGGTCGACAGCGGCCGCGCCAGCAGGATGCCGAACAGCGCGCCGGACACGACGGTGCCCACCACATGGCCGCGACGATGCTCCGGCGTGAGATGCGCCGCCATCGGGATGATCATCTGGGTGCCGACCGCGGAAATGCCGAGCAGCAGCGACGAGGCCATGAAGATGCCCGCCGTCGGCGCCAGCGTTGAGATCAAGAGACAGGCGATCAGCGCGCCGAGGGTGATGAGGATCAGCTTCTTGTTCTCGACGAGATCGCCGAGCGGCGCCAGCAGCAGCAGTCCCGCGACATAGCCGAGCTGGATCATCGTGACGATGAACGAGCCCGCCGCGACGCTGATGCCGAAGCTGTCGCTGATCGGCCCGACCAGCGGCTGCGCGTAATAGACATTGGCGACGGTGACGCCGCAGGCGACGGCAAAGGCGAGGATGAGCCAGCGACCGGGAGCGTCATCCCGGATCGGCGTGGGAGCAGGGTCAGACATGAGAGGCTTTCGGGCGGGGGCGTCCGGTGAATTCGGTGGCGAACAGCGCCAGCGCCAGCAGCGAGGCGCCGGTGCCGATGATGCCGATGGTCGTGGTGCCGCCATGGGCGACGGCATAGCCGCTGACGGCGGAGCCGATCGCGCCGCCGAAAAACGCCGAGGCGAGATACAGCGCGTTGAGGCGGCTGCGGATGTCGGCGGGCAGGGCATAGATCGCACGCTGGCCGGCCACCACATTGCCTTGCGTCCCCGCATCCACCAGCACGCCGGCGATGACGAACAGCGTGATCGGCAGCGCGCCCGAGGTGTGGCCGCCGAGCCAGGTCAGCAGGAAGCAGCTGAGTTCGGCGAGCATCGCCACCAGGGTCACCGTGCGGCCATGGCCGCGGTCGGAGAACCGCCCGGCCCATGGCGCCACCAGCGCGCCGCCGGCGCCCGACAGCAGGAAGGCCGACATGGCGATATGGCCGTAGGCAAACGGCGGCTGGTCCAGCACCAGCGGCATCGCCGTCCAGAACATGCTGAAGGCGCCGTAGAGCAGGCACTGATAGGCCGAGCGCCGCTGCAGCACCGGCGTGGTCAGCATCAGTTGGCCGAGCGAGCGGATCAGCGTGGCATAGGTCAGCGCGTGCCGCGGCTGCCGGCGCGGCAGCGCCACCGCCATCAGCGCCAGCACGCCGCACATCAGCGCGGCGGACATCACGAACACCGCGCGCCAGCCGAACGAGCCCGCCACCATGGTGGCCAGCGGCCGCGCCAGCAGGATGCCGAACAACAGCCCGCTCATCACCGTGCCCACGGTCTGGCCGCGGATCCGTTCGGGCGTAAGATGCGCCACCACCGGCAGGATCATCTGCGTGCCCACCGCGCTGACGCCCATCAGCCCCATGGCGGCGATGAACACCGTCGCCGTCGGCGCGGCGGCGGCGATCAGCAGGCTGACGATCAGTCCGCCCAGGGTGATCAGGATCAGCGTCTTGTTCTCGACGAGATCGCCGAGCGGCACCAGAAACAACAGCCCCAGCACATAGCCGATCAGCACCGTCGTCAGCACCACGCCGGCGGTGGCGATATCCATGCCGAAGGACTCACTGATCGGCCCGACCAGCGGCTGCGCGTAATAGACGTTGCCGACGGTGACCGCGCAGGCCACCGCGAAGGCGAAAATCAGCCAGCCGCCCGGCCCGCGCTCCGCGGTGGTGTCATCGTGTATGGTCAAGGGCTGCGCTTTCGGGGAGGGCATCAAAGACCGGCTTATGCCGCCCCGCGGCCGCGCTGAGAAGCCATCCCCGCGCGCCAGAGCCATGCGGCGCCTTTTCACCTCTCCCCGGCGGCAAGAGGTGCGATGAACACCGGCGCTAGCATCCGGGCCTGTGTATAATGGGGCCGGCCCGGCGAATCCTGGCCATTTCCGCTGTTCGCCCTATATGCATAGCCACCCATGCGCTTCACGCCTCAATTCCTCGACGATCTGCGCGCCCGGCTTCCGGTTTCGGAAGTCGTGAGCAAGCGCGTCAAGTTGAAGAAGGCGGGACGGGAGTGGAAAGGGCTGTCGCCGTTCCAGCAGGAAAAGACGCCGTCCTTCACGGTGAACGACCAGAAGCAGTTTTATCACGACTTCTCCACCAGCAAGCACGGCAACATCTTCGACTTCGTGATGGAGACCGAGGGTGTGTCGTTCGTCGAGGCGGTGGAGCGGCTGGCGGCGATGGCGGGCATGGCGATTCCGCAGGCGACGCCGGAGGCCGCGCGCCACGAGCAGCGCCGCAAGACGCTGTATGACGTCATGGACCTTGCGGCCAAATTCTTCGCCGACACGCTGACCTCGCGGTTCGGCGCGCAGGCGCGCGGCTATCTCGCCGACCGCCAGATCTCGCCCGCGGTGCAGCTCCAGTTCCGCATGGGCTATGCGCCGGACGGCAAATACGCGTTGAAGGAATATCTCGGCGCCGCCGGCATTCCCGTGCCGGACATGGTCGAGGCCGGCCTGCTGATCGGCGGCGAGGACATCCCGGTCCCCTATGATCGCTTCCGTGACCGCGTGATGTTTCCTATCGCGGACGCGCGCGGACGCATCATCGCCTTCGGCGGCCGGGCGCTGAAGAAGGACGCGCCGGCCAAGTACCTGAACTCGCCGGAGACGCCGCTGTTTCACAAGGGCGACAACCTCTACAACCTGCCCACCGCGCGAAAGGCCGCCCATGACGGCGCCCCCGTCGTCGTGGTCGAGGGCTATGTCGACGTCATCGCCATGGTCGGCACCGGCTTTGCCGGCGCGGTGGCGCCGCTCGGCACGGCGCTGACCGAGAACCAGCTGCAGCTCTTATGGAAGATGGCCGACGAGCCGATCCTGTGCTTCGACGGCGACAAGGCCGGGCAGAAGGCGGCGTGGCGCGCCGCCGAGATGGCGCTGCCGCATCTGAAGCCCGGCAAGAGCCTGAAATTCGCGCTGCTGCCCGAGGGCCAGGACCCCGACGATCTTGCCCGTTCCGGCGGCCGCGCGGCCATCGAGGACGTCATCGGCGCCGCGGGCTCGTTGTCCGACCTGATCTGGGCCCGCGAGATGGCGGCCGGCGACTTCTCCACCCCCGAGCGGCGCGCAGCACTCGAGGCGCGCATCAACGAGATCGCGGGCGGCATCCGCGACGACGTGGTCAAGAAATACTACCGCCAGGACCTGGTCGAGCGGCTGCGGCGCACCTTTGCCCCGCAGGGCGGCGGCAATTACGGCCGCAGCAACTACGGCGGTGGCGGCCAGCGCAATGCCGGCGGCGGTGGTTTCCAGCCGGGGCAGGGACGGCCGTTCACCCCCGGGCCGGCCGGGCGAATCAGTGGCAATGGCCGCTTCGGCCGCGATGCCGGGCCGCAAACCATCCAGCGCGGGCCCTATCAGGTGGTTAGTCCACAGCTTGCGATCTCGTCGATCATGCGCGGCCAGCGCTCGGCCATCTCGCGGCGCGAGGCGCTGATCGTGCAGTCGCTGATCAACCATCCCTGGCTGCTGCACGACCGCCTCGAGGAGGTCGCGGCCCTCGAGCTGGCACATCCCGAGATGCACCGGCTGCGCGCCGGGATCATCGCCGCCTTCGCCCATGAGCACCATCACGGCGACGAGGCGACACAAAGTGCGCAAATGCGTGAGGATCTCGTTAAGGCCGGATTTGCCGAGCAATTACAGCATGTTGAGCGGGCAATCACAACCAACGGCGTATGGGCGGCGCAGCCGGGAGCGGCCCGCGAGGACGTTTTGGCGACCTGGGCGCAACTGGTTGCCTTGCATCGCCAGTGGCACTCATTACTTAGAGAACTGAAGGATGCCGAGCTCGCACTGGGCGCGGATGCCAGTGAAACCAACTACGGCTGGCTGCAGGATGTCAAAGCCCGACTGGCCGACGTCGACGGCACCGAGGCCCTGATCGAGGGGTTTGGCGAACCGTCCGGCCGGTTCCAGCGTGGGACGTGAGGCCCGCAAGCCGGCGTCGTCAGCGAAAAGACTCGCCAAACCTATGGTTTGGCTGCAAAAACAGGGTTAATCCGGGCTTAAGGCTCTTGCAGCTAAGGGTCTTGGCTGAGTTTCGAAAACCAGGTCGACGAACAGGGGGTGGCGGAGATTAAACGCCGCCCTTTATGCGTCGAGCGAACCGGACGAATGAGTGATTCAAGGCGGGGTGGCAACACCTTCGACGTGAGCGCGTTTCAGGAGCATTGAATGGCCACCAAGGCAAAGACGCTGCAGACCAAGGACAAGGAAAAAGACGACAAGGCAGCAGACGCGCCCGAGAAGGATGCCGCCGATGCGCCGTCGCCTTTGCTCGACCTGTCCGACGCTGCCGTCAAGAAGATGATCAAGCAGGCCAAGAAGCGCGGCTTCGTGACCTTCGATCA
>JBEVEC010000284.1:0-10748 GCA_040512975.1 Tardiphaga sp.
ATCACCCGCTCCGATCTCGAGCGCATGGTCGCCGACCTGATCCAGCGCACGCTCGATCCGTGCCGCAAGGCGCTCGCCGATGCCGGCCTCACTGCCAAGGACATCGACGAAGTCGTGCTCGTGGGCGGCATGACCCGCATGCCCAAGGTCCAGGAAGTCGTGAAGTCGCTGTTCGGCAAGGAGCCGCACAAGGGCGTCAACCCGGACGAAGTCGTGGCGCTTGGCGCCGCCATCCAGGCGGGCGTGCTGCAGGGCGACGTCAAGGACGTGCTGCTGCTCGACGTCACCCCGCTGTCGCTGGGCATCGAGACGCTGGGCGGCGTGTTCACGCGCCTCATCGATCGCAACACCACGATCCCGACCAAGAAGAGCCAGGTGTTCTCGACCGCCGAAGACAACCAGAGCGCGGTCACTATCCGGGTGTTCCAGGGCGAGCGCGAGATGGCGGCCAACAACAAGCTGCTTGGCAACTTCGACCTAGCCGGCATTCCGCCGGCACCGCGCGGCGTGCCGCAGATCGAGGTCACCTTCGACATCGACGCCAACGGCATCGTCAACGTCTCGGCCAAGGACAAGGCGACCAACAAGGAGCAGCAGATCCGCATTCAGGCGTCTGGTGGTCTGTCGGAAGCCGACATCGAGAAGATGGTCAAGGACGCGGAAGCCAACGCCGCCGACGACAAGAAGCGTCGCGAGGCGGTGGATGCCAAGAACCACGCCGACGCGCTGGTTCACTCGACCGAGAAGGCCCTGACCGAGCACGGCGACAAGGTCGGCGAGCCCGAGCGGCGTGCCATCGAGGACGCGTTGAGCGACCTCAAGGAAGCGCTGAAGGGCGACGACGCGGAAGCCATCAAGGCCAAGAGCAACACGCTCGCCCAGGCCTCGATGAAGCTTGGTGAGGCGATGTACACCCAGCAGGCCGAAGCCGACGCCAAGCGTGATGCGGCGCACGACGACATCGTCGACGCCGAGTTCACCGAAGTCGACGACGACAAGCCGAAGAAGTCGGCCTGATAGGCAGCGAATGATGGCCCTCATCCGAGCAACGCAATGCGCGTCATCGGGTGAGGGTCATTTTTTGTTAGCCCGGTTAGGCTAGTACGAAAATTGCATCCAATGCGATGCAACGGTCTGGATGCTCCTCGAGATGAGGACCAATTTCGGCGGATCTGACGTATGTCCACCATCAAGCAATGCTACTACGAAACGCTGCAGGTCGAGCGCACCGCGGATGACGCGACGCTGAAGTCGTCGTTTCGCAAGCTCGCGATGAAGTGGCATCCCGACAAGAATGCCGGCGATCCCTCGGCCGAAGTGAAGTTCAAGGAAATCGCCGAGGCCTATGAAGTCCTCAAGGACGGCGACAAGCGCGCCGCCTATGACCGCTACGGCCATGCGGCCTTTGAGCAGGGCCATGGCGCCGCCGGCGGCGCCGGCTTCGGCTCTGGTTTTGCGTCATCCTTCTCCGATATTTTCGAAGACCTGTTCGGCATGGCCGGGCAGCGCGGCGGCCGCTCCAGCGGCGGGCGCGAGCGCGGCGCTGATCTCCGCTACAATATGGAGATCACCCTCGAAGAGGCCTATGCCGGCAAGACCGCGCAGATCGAAATTCCGGTCGCCGTTACCTGCGAGGCCTGCTCGGGCACCGGCGCCAAGGCCGGCACCAAGCCGAAGACGTGTTCGACCTGCGGCGGCCAGGGCCGCGTCCGGCAGGCCCAGGGCTTCTTCACGCTGGAGCGCACCTGCCCGTCGTGCCAGGGCCGCGGCCAGATGATCGAAGACCCGTGCCCGAGCTGCGACGGCGCCGGTCGCGTCGAGCGCGAGCGCACGCTCTCGGTCAACATTCCCCAGGGCGTTGAGGACGGCACCCGTATCCGTCTCGCCAATGAAGGCGAGGCCGGCACGCGCGGCGGGCCGTCGGGCGATCTTTATATCTTCCTGTCGCTGGCCAGCCACGACTTCTTCCAGCGCGACGGCGCCGACCTGCATTGCCGCGTGCCGATCTCGATGGTCACCGCGTCGCTCGGCGGCGAGTTCGAAGTGCCGACCATCGAAGGCGGCCGCAACAAGGTGAAGGTGCCGGCCGGCACTCAGTCCGGCCGTCGCTTCCGCGTCGGGTCGAAAGGCATGCCCGTGTTGCGTTCGCGACAGACCGGCGACATGTATGTCCAGGTCGTGGTCGAAACACCGCAGAATTTGACCAAGAAGCAGCAGGAATTGCTGGCAGAATTCGAAAAGCTTTCCTCGGGTGCAACGCAACCTGAAGCGGCCGGTTTCTTCACTAAGGTCAAGGACTTCTTCGGAACGCGGGCCAGCTCCTGACGCGCTGATGCTTGACCGTTTCTGTTCGCCCCTGTACCTCTTTGTGAAGAAATTCTGACGTTCCGCGCGTCCGCGGTCTGCCTGGAAGCGATATGCCTCTGCACTCGTCCGCGCGTCCGCTGAAAAAGCCCCTTCGTCTCGACGATGAAGTCAGGTTTCTCCGTTCCTGGATCGACAAGCCCTTGCACATGGGCGCGGTAATGCCGTCCGGCACAGCGCTGGCCCGCACCATGGCGCAATATGTCGATAACGGTGCGAAGGGCCCGGTCGTCGAACTTGGGCCGGGCACCGGCGCCATCACCAATGCGCTGCTCGCGCATGGTGTCGATCAGAAGCGCCTGGTGCTGATCGAATTCAATCCCACCTTCTGCGCCCTTCTCCGTGAACGCTATCCGCAAGCCACCGTTGTCCAGGGCGACGCCTACGCGCTGCGCGACACGCTGTGGGATGTTTTGAAAGAGCCCGCGTCCGCCGTCGTCTCCGGCCTGCCGCTGGTCACCAAGCCGATGCTGACGCGCCTCAAGCTGATCCGCGATGCCTTTGCCGCGATGTCGCCGAGCGCCCCCTTCGTGCAGTTCACCTATTCGGTGGCGCCGCCGATTCCCAAATCGCTGCCGGGCGTGTCCACCGAAGCCTCGGAGCGGATCTGGATGAACCTTCCGCCTGCCCGCGTCTGGGTGTATCGCAAGGGCTGACGCCGCATCGCGCGCGGCTTTTGCCCGATGGCGATCGACACCATGGCCACCAAGATCCTTGTCATTCCCGGCTCGCTGCGCACCGGCTCCCATAACGTGAAGCTTGCGGCCGCCGCCATCGATGCGCTGGTGCGCGCCGATGCCGAGGTGACCCGCATCTCGCTCGCCGACTTCGCGCTGCCGATCTATGACGGCGACCTCGAGGCCGATGCAGGCGTCCCCCGGGCCGCGCTCGATCTCAAGCGCATGATCGCCAACCACCACGGCGTGCTGATCGTAACGCCCGAATACAACGCCTCGCTACCGCCGCTGGTGAAGAACACCATCGACTGGGTGTCGCGCGTCGTCGACGGCGCCGAACCGAAGGGCCAGGTATTTCGCGACCGGCCCTTCGCCATTGCGGCGGCGTCGGGCGGCCGGCTCGGCGGCGCGCGCTGCCTGCAGGCGCTACGGCTGGTGCTGTCGGCCTGCCGCGCGGTGGTGATCCCGAACCAGCTGACGCTGGCCCAGGCCGAAGACGCCTATGACGACATGGACCGGCTGCGGCATCCTGCCGACGAAGAAGCGATGCACGCCATGGTCCGGCAGCTGATCGCCTTTGCGCAACAGATGAAGTGAGATGACATGACGGTGCAGATTGCCTCGCCGCGGGACCGCCTGATCGTCGCCCTCGACCTGCCGGACGTCGCGGCCGCCGAGGCGATGATCGAACGGCTCGGCGACAGCGTGACGTTCTACAAGATCGGCTACCAGCTCGGTTATGCGGGCGGCCTGCCGCTGGCGCGCCGGCTTGCCGATGCCGGCAAGAAGGTGTTCGCCGATTTGAAGATGCACGACATCGGCAACACCGTCGCCCGCGGCGTCGAGAGCGTGGCGAAACTCGGCGCGACGTTCCTCACCGTGCATGCCTATCCGCAGACCATGCAGGCTGCGGTCGAGGCCAGTCGCGGCTCGACCCTGCAGATCCTCGCGGTCACCGTGCTGACGTCCTATGACGACGACGACCTGAAAGCGGCCGGCTATCAGCTCGGCACCAGGGATCTCGTCGAGGTCCGCGCGCAGCAGGCGCAGGCATTGGGCATCGACGGCATCGTCTGTTCGGCGGAGGAGGCGGCCGGCCTGCGCAAGCTCATCAAGCCGTCCATGTGCCTGGTGACTCCGGGCATCCGCCCCGCCGGCGCCGATATCGGCGACCAGAAGCGCATCATGACCCCGGCCCGCGCGATCGCCGAAGGCGCCGACTATCTGGTGGTCGGGCGTCCGGTGATGGCGGCGGTGGATCCGAAGGCCGCAGCGGATGCCATCGTTGAGGAGATCACGCAGGCGCTGGTGACATAGCTCCGCGTGCTGGCGCACTGCCTCGCCACCCTCCGGCTTGTTATCGCCCGGCTTGCCCGGGCGACCCAGTAATCCGCGAGGCCCGTGATAAGTCACGCGCGCCTGCGTATACTGGGTCACCCGCTTTCACGGGTGATGACGTTTGATGTTGAGGTAACAGGGAGAGAAACCAATGCCAAAAGGCTACTGGATCGCACGCGTCGACGTGCACAATACGGACGGCTACCAGAGCTACGTCGACCAGAACGGCGTCGTGTTCGCCAAATACGGCGCCAAATTCCTTGTCCGCGGCGGCCCGCACGAGGTCAAGGAGGGCACCGCGCGCTCGCGCAACGTGGTGCTCGAATTCGCCGACTACGCCACCGCGCTGGCTTGCTACAATTCGCCGGAATACCAGCGCCTGGTGGCGATCCGGGCGCCGCATGGCGAGGCCGACATCCTGATCATCGAGGGCTATGACGGCCCCCAACCTTAAGCATGTGCCTGATCTGACTGGTATCTATGGAGCCGAACGGCCCGTCGCGTGTTGCCCCTGTGGCAGCGCGCGGCTATACCCGCACAGGGTTTGAGGATCGTTCAATGTCCGACATGAGACTGATCGTTGCAGGCGCCGGCGGCCGCATGGGCCGTGCGCTGATCCGCACCATTTCCGAAACCCCGGGCGCCGTGGTCACCGGCGCGCTGGAAGCGCCGGGCTCCGAACTGCTCGGCCTCGACGCCGGTACGCTCGCCGGCCTGCCGGAGAGCGGCGTCAAGCTGTCGGCCGACCTGTGGACGCTGTCCAAGGACGCCCACGGCATTCTCGATTTCACCGTGCCCGCCGCCACCATCGCCAATGTCGCCATCGCGGCGCAGCGCGGCATCGTCCATGTGATCGGCACCACCGGGCTGTCGTCGTCCGACGACGCGGTGATCAAGAGCGTCACCGGCCGCGCCATCGTTGTGCAGTCCGGCAACATGAGCCTCGGCGTCAATCTGCTGGCGGCGCTGGTCCGCCGCGTGGCGCAGTCGCTCGACGACAGCTTCGACATCGAGGTGCTGGAGATGCACCACCGGGCCAAGATCGACGCGCCGTCGGGCACCGCCTTCATGCTTGGCCAGGCCGCGGCCGCCGGCCGCGAGGTGGCGCTGGACGATCATTCGGCGCGCGGCCGCGACGGCGTTACCGGCGCGCGCAACCCCGGTGATATCGGCTTTGCGTCGCTGCGCGGCGGTACCGTCGCGGGCGATCACACGGTGATCTTTGCAGGTCCCCACGAACGCATTGAGTTGTCGCACAAGGCCGAGGATCGCATGATTTTCGCCCACGGCGCGCTGAAGGCGGCGATGTGGGCGCATGGCAAGAAGCCTGGATTGTATTCGATGGCCGACGTCCTCGGCCTTGGTGAATTTTGAAAGACGAAACGGAATTATCGATGAACGAACGTCTCCTCGTCCTCGTGCGCCACGGCCAGAGCGATTGGAATCTGAAGAATCTTTTCACCGGCTGGAAGGATCCCGACCTCACCGAGAAGGGCATCACCGAGGCCAAGGAAGCCGGCCGCAAGCTGAAGGCGCAGGGACTGACCTTCGACGTCGCCTTCACCTCGGCGCTGACCCGCGCGCAGCACACCCTCGACCTTGCGCTCGCCGAAATGGGCCAGACCGGCCTGCCGATCACCCGCAACCTCGCGCTCAACGAGCGCGACTACGGCGATCTCTCCGGCCTCAACAAAGATGACGCCCGCGAAAAATGGGGCGAGGAGCAGGTCCATGTCTGGCGCCGCTCCTATGACGTGCCGCCGCCCGGCGGCGAAAGCCTCAAGGATACGCTGGCGCGCACGCTGCCGTATTACGTGCAGGAAATTTTGCCCGGCGTACTGCGCGGCCAGCGCACGCTGGTCGCCGCCCACGGCAACTCGCTGCGCGCGCTGATCATGGTGCTGGAGAAGCTGACTCCGGAAGGCATTCTGGCGCGCGAACTCGCGACCGGCGTGCCGATCATCTACACGCTGAACGCCGATGCAACGGTAGCATCGAAGGTCGATCTGGCGGGCTGATCGTCGGGTGGGCAAAGGCGCTCTTGCGCCGTGCCCACGCGTGCGGCGGTGATTGTGGTGGTGGGCACGCTTCGCTCTGCCCACCCTATGGTCGAGCTCGTAGGATGGTTAGAGCGCAGCGAAACCCATCGACAGAATGCACCAAGATGACGGGTTTCGCGAAGACGCTCTACCCATCCTACAAGGCCGCTACCGCGCCATTTCCACCGCGACGAAATCCGCAATTGCATCCATGAACGCGTCCGGCTTCTGAAGCTGCGGGACGTGCGCGCAATTCGCGAGCACCACCAGCCGTGCGTCGGAAAGCGCCGCCGCAAGTTCGCGCGACATCGGCGGCGGCGTGGCCTCGTCGTGCTCACCGACCAGCACCAGCACCGGCACCGTCACGCCGGCGAGGTCGGGACGCAGGTCGAGCGTCGACAGCGCTTCGCAAGCGGCCTGGAAGACGGCCGGATCGAGTTGCAGGAACGCCTCCCGGCGATCGCGCATCAGGTCCGGATGCTGCTCCTGGAATTCCGGTGCGAACAGCCGCCGCATCGCCACGTCGGTGACGGCCGACAGTCCCTTGGCCGACGCCGCCTTGGCCATGTTGCGGAAAGCCTCGCGACCCGGCTCGGAAAACGCCGCCCCGCAGTCGGCGAGAACCAGCCGCTGCGCGATCCCGGGATGCCGGATCGCCATCTGCAGCGCGACGAAACCGCCATAGCCGTTGCCGAGCACAATCGTCTCCGCGCCATCGGCGCATTCGCGAACGGCCTCCGCCATCCGGTCCGCGACCGCGGCAAGGCCGCCCGACACCGGTTCCGAATGGCCGAAGCCCGGCAGCTCGGCCACGATCACGCGATGGGTTTTGGCCAGCGCCGGGATGATGCCGTCGAAACTCGCGCGGTCGGACAGCAACGAGTGAAACAGCACGATCGCCGGCCCTTCGCCGAACTCGGCCACGTTGACGGTGCCGCCTACCAGACGCCGATCGGCCATCTCGTTCTCCCATTATTCCCAGCCCGCTTCCGGCGATCGGCACGGGCAATGCCCTGTTTTGTCCGGATCGGGAGCGTCGTGCAAGCGTCAATATTGTCCGTTTTAACTTGACGTGATATTTCACGAGTGCCAATCTGAAGCGGTACAAAGGAAAAAATACGTTGCTTCTCCGCGATAACGTCTATCACAGTCTGCGGTCTGATATCCTGATGTGTCGCTTTATGCCGGGCGATGATATGCGAGAGCAGGAGTTGGCCGAGCGTTACGAAGTCAGCCGCCAGCCGGTGCGCGAGGCGCTGCTGCGGCTGGAGCGCGAGCATCTGGTGACGGTGCAGCCGCGCCAGGGCTACCGGGTCAACCCGATCTCGATCTCGGATGCCCGCGATCTGCTTCGGTTTCGCTATGCGGTGGAGCCGGCCTGCGTGTCCGATGCGATCGAACAGGCGTCCGATGACACCCTGCGCGGGCTCGACCAGTACCGGTCGTTCGACGGCTTGGCCGAGGATTTCATCGATTACAACCGCGCCTTCCACATCGCGCTGGCGCAGGCCTCGGGCAACCGCCGGATGGCGTCGGCGGCGCGGGACCTGATCGAACAGGCCGACCGGCTGGTCCGGGTGTCGATCGCCAATGTCAAAGGCCGCAACCACCTGCAGCTGGTGGGCGAGCACGTCGACCTGATCGACGCCATGCAGCGCCGCGACCAGCGCGGCGCCGCGCGCATCATCAAGGCGCATATCGAGAAAACAGAGAAGCGCGTGCTGCCGGCTTTGGCGCGCAACGCGATTATCGTCGAAGGGAGAGACACATGAACATTCCAGCCAAGAACGGCTCTATCAACGTCGAAATTCACGGCAATTTCGTCGATGGCAAGGAAGTCGAAGCCGGCACCGGCGAGATGCTGGACGTGCGCAATCCGGCCACCGGCGACGTCATCGCGCGGATTCCCAATTCCACCGCGGCGGATATCGACCGCGCCATGAAGAGCGCGCGCGCAGCCTTCGAAGGGCGCGCCTGGGGCAGCCTCGATACGCGCGCCCGTTCGCGCCTCATCAACAAGCTCGCCGATGCGTTCGAGGATAACCTCGACACGCTGTACCGGCTGGAGACGTTGAACAACGGCCGCCCTGTCAACGAGACCCGCGCGCAGCTGTCGCGGCTGCCGGACTTCTTCCGATACTTCGCCGGCGTCGCCATGGCGCGCCGCGATTCGGTGATCCCGGTCGAGGGATCGTATCTGAACTACACGTTGCGCACGCCGATCGGCGTGGTCGCCAACTGCACGCCGTTCAATCATCCGCTGATGATCCTGTGCAAGTCGCTGGCGGTGGTGCTGGCCACCGGCTGCGTTACCGTGGTCAAGCCGTCGGAATACACGCCGCTGACCACGCTGAAGCTGGCGCAGATCTTCAGCGAGGCAGGGCTGCCGCCGGGCGTGTTCAACATCGTGCTCGGCACCGGTCCCAATGCCGGCAAGCTGCTGTCCGAGCATCCCGACATCAACAAGCTGGTGCTGACCGGCGGCACCGAAGCCGGGCGCATCGCCGGCGCCGCCGCGGCCAAGGTGTTCGCCCATCAGACCATGGAGCTCGGCGGCAAGACGCCGGTAATGATCTTCGACGATTTCGACGTCGATCAGGCCGTGAACTACGCGGCGTTCGGCGCCTTCATCGGCGCCGGCCAGACCTGCGTCTGCGCCTCTCGCCATATCGTGCAGGCCACGATCTACGACGAGTTCGTTGCCAAGTTGCAGGCCAAGACGAAGTCCATTCGCATCGGCGATCCGTTCGATCCGGCGACGCAGCTCGGGCCGGTGATCTCGGCGCGGCAGCGCGACCGCGTGCTGGCCTATGCCGGATACGGTCACGACGACGGCGCTCGCCTGATGGCCGGCGGCGTGGCGGCCAAGGTGCCGGGTCATGAAAACGGATACTTCGTCGAGCCGACAGTGTTCGCCGACGTGCGCTCCGACATGCGCATCTTCCAGGAAGAAGTATTCGGCCCCTTCACCTCGATCACCCCGTTCAAGGACGAAGCCGACGCGCTGCGGCTGGCCAATGACTCACCGTTCGGCCTTGCGGCGGCGATCCGCACCCGCGACGTCGGCCGTGCGCACCGCGTCGCCGCCCGCGTCAAGGCCGGCATTGTCTGGATCAACGATCACCACCGGCTCGATCCGGCGTCGCCCTGGGGCGGCGTCGATGACAGCGGCATCGGCCGCGAATGCGGCACCGAAAGCTTTGACGATCACTTCAACACCAAGAGCGTGATGGTCGCCACCGGCGACGCCCCGTTCGACTGGTACCGCGACACGGCCGGACACAAGCGGCTGAACTAGCGCGAGCCTACCGCCGAAAGTCCCCGCAGAGGGACGGCGCTACACCGGATTTGGAACACACAGGGAGAGACACGCGATGCCGACATCGGTAAATGCAGGCGGCCGGCTGGACCGGCTGCCGATCGGACCATTCCACTACCGCATCATGACGCTGATCGGGATTGGAATGTTCTTCGACGGCTTCGACATCTACATCGCCGGCACAGTGCTGGGAGTCACGCTGAAGAGCGGCTTCTCGACGCTGAGCCAGAACGCGGTGTTCATCTCGGTCACCTTCTTCGGCATGATGCTCGGCTCCTTCGCCACCGGTTTTCTCGGCGACCGCTATGGCCGCCGCTTCTCCTACCAGTTCAATCTGCTGTTGTTCGGCCTGGCATCGATGGCAGCGGCCTTCGCGCCCAACATGACCGTGCTGATCCTGTGCCGTTTCCTGATGGGCATAGGCCTCGGCGCTGAAAATGTCGTCGGCTATTCGACGATGACTGAATTCGTCCCGGCGCGCTCGCGCGGCAAGTTTCTCGGCCTGATGGCGGTCTGCGTGGTCAGCGGCCTGCCGGTGGCGCTGCTGGTCGCATCACTGATCGTGCCCGCCTTCGGCTGGCGCTCTATGTTCGTGCTCGGCGGCGTCGGCGCTCTGGTCGTGTGGTACCTGCGTAAAAACCTCCCGGAATCGCCGCGCTGGCTCGAAGCGGTCGGACGCCGCGAGGAGGCCGAGGCGTTGATGCAGACCATCGAACACGAGGCGGCGCGGGGGCAGGTTCTGCCGCCCGTGACCACCGCGCCGGCGCTGCAGGCGTCGGGGCAGCTTTCCTCGCTGTTCGCGCCGCCGCTGCTGTCGCGGATGATCGTCGGCTCTGTCTGCCTGATCACCATCAACACGCTGCTCTATGGCTTCGTGACCTGGCTGCCGGTGTTCTTCATCAAGCAGGGGCTGACCGTCGCAACGTCGTTCAGCTACTCGCTGGTGATGGCGCTCGGCGCGCCGATCGGCTCGGCGATCGGCGCGCTCACCGCCGACCGCTGGGGGCGCAA
>JBEVEC010000054.1:0-5533 GCA_040512975.1 Tardiphaga sp.
CGCCGGTGATAAAGTAATGACCGCCCTGCGCGCTCCACGCCGCGGCGCGGGTGGCGTTGGCGATGGACTTGTACAGGCCCTTGCAGGATTTCGACGAGATGCCGCGATAGCCCAGCGCCTTGGCGGCGGGGAACGCGTCCCAACTGTCGTCGGCCTCGTCGATGATGAAATTGCGCGACGACAACTGGCCGAGCGGCGACTGCCGGGTGATGCCGCGCGGCATCGGCTGTTCGATATACAGAAGTTTGGACGCGATCGGCGCCAGTGCGGCGTCGTGGTCGAGGCGGTCGACCAGCGAGCCCAGCGCCGTGAGGTCGGCATATTGCTCGTTGGCGTCGAGGGTGACCTGGTAGTCGTGAGGCAGCGTGGTCAGCGCCTGACCGATGCGGGTCAGCCGTGCCGCGTCGGCCTCGGGATCGCCGTTCATCTTCAGCTTGAAGTAACGCGCGCCGCTGTTCTCGCGGATGTCCGCGACGCCGCCCTCGCCTTCGATCCGGTCGTCGAGCCCGACGGTGTGGCGTAGCGCCACGCTGTCCAGCCGCTTGCGGCTCGCGAGGAAGGTCGCAATGTCGTTGTTGCCGAGATCGGGCGCCAGCCGCGCCGTGAGACCGGCGACGTTGGCGGCCATCCCGGTGAAGACATCGGTGCCGAGGCCGCGCAGCAGGGCGTCGAGCACGGCCTTGTCGATTTCGGCCGGGCCGAAGCTCGCGGCGAGCGGTGGGAGATCCAATGCGGCGCAGGCCTCCATCTGTGGTCCGATGCAGGCGGCATGCAGGCCGAAGGCGGTGATCAGGCCGGATTGCATGCGGTAGAGATCGGCGGCGATCGCCAGCGATTGTCGGAGTTCATTGACGGTGTCGTCGATCGACAGATGCGGCCGCTTGTCGAACCATTTCGGCACCATCAATTCGGCCGAGGCGCCGACGTGAACGCCCTTCCCTTCGACGTCGAGCTCGACCCGCACAAAGGCCTGCGGTGCGGCGTTCACCGTCACGCTGCCGAAGCGAAACGGCCGCACGAACGCCGTGGGGCGTTCGAACAGCGCGATGTCGCGTAGGACAATGCGGGGTGAGAGGGTCACGGGATCAGTCCAGCGCGCTGGTGGTCATGAAATGCTTGCGGATGCGCGCGACGAGTTCGGTGAAGATCGGGTTCGATATCACGTCCAGCGTGCGTTCCCGCCCGAGCGGCACGTCGTAGATCGCCGCAATGCCGCCGGGGCGCTCGGTCATGACCAGCACCTTGTCGGCGAGGAACACCGCCTCGGGGATCGAATGGGTAATGAGCAAAATGGTCTTGCCGGTGCGGCGCTGGATGCGCGACAGCTCGACGTTCATTTTCTCGCGGGTCATGGCGTCGAGCGCGCCGAACGGCTCGTCCATCATCATGATCTTGGGATCGTGCACCAGCGCGCGGCAGATCGAGGCGCGCTGCTGCATGCCGCCGGACAACTGCCACGGCAGCTTCTTCTCGAACCCCTCGAGGCCGACCATCTTCAGCAGTTCTTTGGCGCGCGGAATGAATGTCTCGCGCGACAGCTTCTTCATGTCGATGGGCATCAGCACGTTGTTGAGGATGTTGCGCCACGGCAGCAGCAGCGCGTTCTGGAACACGATGCCGACATCGCCGTGCGGCTCGGTGACCTTGTTGCCGTCGACATGGATCTCGCCAGTGGTCGGCGGCAGCAGGCCCGAGATCAGCTTCAGCAGCGTGGACTTGCCGCAGCCCGATGGCCCGACCACGACGAAGAACTCACCCTCGTTGATATGGAAATCCAGCGGGCGCAGCGACAGCACCTTGCCGTCGCCGCTCCCGTAGGTCTTGGAGACGCCAGAGAGATTGATCCCCGACGTCTTGGACGGCACCGGCTGCTCGGACACGACACGCAGATGTGCGCTGGAGGGTTCGACGCTCATGGGGCTCGCGGCCTTTGTCGCTGCGGTCATTCCGATGGTCCTGTGATCAGCCGCTTATTTCGGCAGGTAGTCGTTGGTGTAGAACGCCTTCGGATTGTCCTTGGCCTTGGCGTCGAGCCCGCCATATTCGACCATCAGATCCACCGAATCCTTCATGTTCTGGTCGGTGACCTGGAACGGGCGCTTATCCTTGGTCTCGGGCGTGGTGTAGAACGGGATGGTGAGTTCGAAGCCCTGGGTCAGCGTCTCGATCTTGCCGCCCTTCGGGTTGGCGTCGAGGATCGACTGCGCCGCTGCCTTGGGGTCCTTCGACGCGGCCTCCACCGCCTTGGTGGTCGCCGACATGAAGCGCTTCACCAGATCGCCATTGGCCTTGGCGTAGTCGGTATTGGTGACGATACCCGACGACACCAGGTGGATGCCGTAGTCGGCGAACTTGATCGGATAGACGTCCTTGCCGGTGGCGTCCTTGATCTTCATGGACTGGTCCATGACGTAGCCGAGCAGGAGGTCCGCCTGGCCGTTGATCACGGCGTTGAGCTTGGTCTGGCCGTCACCGGCGACGGTCTTGAAATCCGCCTCCTTGAGGCCGGCCTTCTTCAGGAACAGCGGCCAGATCTGGGTCATGGAATCTGCCGGGGTGATCGCCACAGTCTTGCCCTTGATGTCGTCGGGCTTCTTGATGTTCTTGTCGACGAACCCCATCACCGACATCGCCGTGGTCTGCAGCAAGACGCCAGTGGAGATCACCGGGGCGCCCTTGATCGCGGCGCGCATCATGGTGGGCACGTCGACATAGCCGAAATTCACACTTTTGGCGGCGACGGCCTGCACGGTGGCGGCCGAGCCGCGGCCTTCCTGGATGTCGAGGTCGATGCCTTCGGCCTCATAGATGCCCTTGGCCTTGCCGTAATAGAACGGCGCGTGCTCGCCATAGACGTACCAGTTCAGCATCAGGGTGACCTTGTCGGCCGCCGCGGCCGGGGTCACCGTCGCCAGAGCCGTCCAGATCACTGCCGTCGAAACAGTCGCAAGCCACTTGAACATGTTGTCCTCCCTCAAGGTGTGTTTGCAGCCTTTGCTCAGGCTGCTTTTTAAAATGAGATCTTCTGTTCAGGAACCGATCATCACGTCCGCACGCTGGCTGACGTGCCACGGAATGGCGAAGCGCTCGATGCGGTCCACCAGCCAGAACAGGATCACGCCGAGCAGCGCCAGGATGACCAGGGCCGCAAACATCGTCGGCAGGTCGAAGGTGCCGATCGAACGCTGCAGCACATAGCCGATGCCGGAATTGGAGCCGACGAATTCGCCGACCACGGCGCCGACCACGGCCAGCGTCACCGAAACCTTGAGGCCGGAAAAGATCGCCGGCAGCGCGTGCGGCAGGTTGACCGCGCAGAACACGGTGAAGCGGCTGCCCTTCATGGCGCGGGCGAGATCGACCATGTCGGGATCGACCGACTTGAAGCCCTGCACCGCGGAGACCACCACCGGAAAGAAGCCGAGCAGGAACGCGGCGATGATCTTCGGCACGATGCCGAAGCCGAACCACACCACGAACAGCGGCGCGATGGCGACTTTGGGGATCGACTGCGAGAACACCAGCAGCGGATAGACGTAGCTCTCCACGGTGCGCGAGCCCGCGATCAGCATCGCGATCGGAATGCCGAACAGGGCCGACGCGGCGAAGCCGAGCAGCGTCGCATAGGTGGTCGGCAGCGATTGTGCCAGCAGTTCCGGCCAGTCGGTGATCAGCACCTTCACCACGTCGCCGGGCGCCGGGATCTGATAGGCGGGAATACCGAACACGCGGATCGCAAGATCCCAGCCTACCACGATCAGAACCAGCAGCAGGAATGGACGGAGCCATGAGGCGTTCAGCCACCTGATCGAGGCACCGGGGGCTCTGGGGTCACTCACACTTCTCTCCCTGACGCCGCTTCGCGGTCGCATTTAACCTGTTGGATAAATACTAGCCGGACTTTCGCCGTTGTCAATTGGTCGCTTAACTAGCGGAAATTTACTGCGATTTCAGGCAGTTGGACGTAGGAGCAATGATGTGTCGCGGTTGTGCGGCGGATCGAACTCGGCCACAGATCGTCCAGTCAGCGCAGCCAGCACCAGCGCGACCATATGCGAAAGACGCTCGTCCCTCGCGTCTTTCGCCAGCAAATCGCGACCGAAGATCACGCTCAGGGTGGCGGCATTGCCGAGATAGAAAAAGCTCAGCGCAGCGATCGAAATATAGAGTTGCACCGGGTCCATCGCGACTTTGAAGTCGCCGCTCGCGACACCGCGCAGCACCACCGCGCGGATCATCTCCACGAACGGTGAATGCATCGACGTCACCTTGTCGGAGCGCTTGAGATATTTGGCGCCCTCGACATTTTCGGTGTTCAGCAGTTGCAGGAATTCCGGGTTACGGATGAAGTAATTCCAGGTGAAATTGATCAGGCTTTCGATCGCCTCGAGCGGATCGAGGTGCTCGAGATCGAGGGTGCGCTCTTCGGCGCGGATCTGCGCATAGGCGCCCTCCAGCACGGCGAGATACAGCGCGTCCTTGTTGCCGACATGGTAATACAGCATGCGCTTGTTGGCGCCCGCCTCCGCCGCGATGCGATCGACGCGCGCACCGGCCAGGCCCCGTGTGGCGAATTCTTTCTTGGCGGCTTCGAGGATGCGCAGCCGCATGCCCTCGGGATCGCGCTGCCATTTCAGTGTTTTTTTTGGCGCTGCTTTTGTGGATTTGGCCAAACGCGTTTCCCGATCAACTGAGCTCTGATCCGCTGTATCACGCAGCTATCTTTTTGAGAACCATCACTCCCTTGCCGTGCGCTCGATCAGCAGCGTCGGAATTCCGCAGCTGCCGTCACGCAGGCTGGCGACGCGGGTGCCGGGCTTGCGGCCCTGGCGCACCTCGGAGACGTTGACATGCGCTGCCAGCAGCCGCCGACAGGTGGCATCGATATCGTCGACGCGCCAGCTTAGCCCCCACAACGTATCGCGGGCCTTGTCGGTCTTGTCGCCCGGGCGGTTGACGATCTCGACGATCAGCTCGCCGCAGCGGAAGAACATCAGGTGGCCCCAGTCGGGGTGCGAGCGGTCTAGCGCCATGTCGAGGCCGAGCCGCGCGCCGTAGAGCGCGGCGGCGCGTTCGGGATCCGGGGTTGCGATCACGACGTGATCGAGCCCGGTGACCGCCGCATTGTCCCTGAGCGGCGATGGCGGCCGCGGGCCGTCGAGCTGCAGGAAGAACTGGCGTATGCCGCGCGTCAGATCGGTGGCGGCGCGGGTCCGCTTCCAGGACAGCGTGGCGCCCGTGGCGCTGTCGGTGCTGCTGACCTCCGCAACCGGGTCCGGCTTCAGCGCCAGCCGCTCAAGGCGGCGGTGCATCCGCGCGATATCCGGAGTCGCAAAGCAGATCGACGCCAGCGTGGCGCCCTGCTCCGGCAGCACCGCGCGGATGCGCTCCGCCGCCGGGCCATGGCCATCGGGCGCCATCAGCTCGATGGACATGTTGTCGACAGTGAACAGCGCCAGTGCCGCGCCCTCGCTGTGGCTTCGCCACGCCGGCGCCCGCGCCAGCAGCGTCTGGTAGGCCGCGACCCCCGCGG
>JBEVEC010000115.1:0-33305 GCA_040512975.1 Tardiphaga sp.
CGACCTTCATGATCTCTTCGGTGATACCGGCGATCTTGATGTCCATCTGCAGCGAGGTGATGCCGGTGTCGGTGCCGGCCACCTTGAAGTCCATGTCGCCGAGGTGATCTTCATCACCCAGGATGTCCGACAGGACCGCGTAGCGCTCGCCTTCGAGGATCAGGCCCATGGCGATACCCGCCGTCGGCCGCTTCAAAGGCACGCCCGCATCCATCAGCGCCAGCGAGGCGCCGCACACCGAGGCCATCGACGACGAGCCGTTGGATTCGGTGATCTCCGACACCACGCGGATGGTATAGGGGAATTCGTGGTGACCCGGCAGCACCGGATGGATCGCGCGCCAGGCGAGCTTGCCATGGCCGATTTCGCGACGCTTGGTGCCGCCCATGCGACCGGTCTCGCCGACCGAGTAGGGAGGGAAGTTGTAGTGCAGCAGGAACGTCTCTTTGTACGTTCCCGACAGCGAGTCGATGTACTGCTCGTCTTCACCGGTGCCGAGCGTGGTCACGACCAGCGCCTGGGTTTCACCGCGGGTGAACAGCGCCGAACCGTGGGCGCGCGGCAGCACGCCGACTTCGGCGACGATCGGACGAACCGTCGTGAGATCGCGGCCGTCAATGCGCTTCTTGGTGTCGAGCACGTTCCAGCGAACGATCTTCGACTCCAGTTCCTTGAACACGCCGGCGATGCGGAGCTTGTCGTATTTCGGCTCCTGGCCTTCCGGGAAGTAATGCGCCATCGCCTTCTGCTTGACGGCGCCGACGGCGGCGTAACGCTCCTGCTTGACCGGGATCGCATAGGCGGTGCGCAGCTCGCTTTCGACGAGGCCGAGCATTTCCTTCTCGATCTCGCTGTCGTCGATGGTCTTGACCTCGCGCGGCTCCTTGGCGGCCTTCTCGGCGAGTTCGATGATCGCCTTGATGACCGGCTGGAAGTGGCGGTGACCGAACATCACGGCGCCGAGCATGATCTCTTCCGAGAGCTCCTTGGCTTCGGATTCGACCATCAGGACGGCGTCGGTGGTGCCGGCGACGACCAGCTCGAGCTGGGTGTCGGCCATCTCGTCGAGGGTTGGGTTGAGGACGTATTCCTCACCGGTGAAGCCGACGCGGGCGGCGCCGATCGGGCCCTGGAACGGGGCGCCGGAAATCGTCAGCGCGGCCGAGGTGGCGACCATCGCGAGAATGTCGGGATCGTTTTCCATGTCGTGCGACAGCACGGTGACGACGACCTGGGTCTCGTTGCGCCAGCCGTCGACGAACAGCGGACGGATCGGACGGTCGATCAGGCGGGAGACCAGCGTCTCCTTCTCGGTCGGACGGCCTTCGCGCTTGAAGTAGCCACCGGGAATGCGGCCGGCGGCGTAGGTCTTCTCGATGTAGTCGACGGTCAGCGGCAGGAAGTCGATGCCGTCCTTGGCAGTCTTGGCCGCAACGACGGTGGCGATGACGACGGTCTCGCCATAGGTGGCGACGACGGCGCCGTCGGCCTGGCGGGCGATCTTGCCGGTTTCCAGCTTGAGCGGACGGCCGCCCCAATCGATCTCGACGGAATGGACATTAAACATGGGCTGTTTCTTTCATGGTCGCGGCGATCTCGAAGATCCTGCCGCGCGACGGGCTCCTAGCCCGTCATCGTCCAGTCGCCGGATTGCTTCTGGACGTGATCGCGAAAGCCTGAGGTGCTTCCGCTACAAAAAACGCGCGCAAGAGGCTTGCGCGCGTGATGTTCGCCTAGCGGCGAATGTTGTGCTTCTCGAGCAGTGTCTTGTAGCGCGCTTCGTCCTTGCGCTTGATGTAGTCAAGCAGGGAACGACGCGTGGACACGAGCTTCAAAAGACCACGGCGGGAATGGTTGTCCTTTTTGTGGGTCTTGAAGTGGCCGGTCAGGTTGGCAATGCGTTCCGAGAGGATCGCAACCTGCACTTCCGGCGAACCGGTGTCGCCGGCCTTGTTGGCATTGGTCTTGATGACTTCCGCTTTGCGTTCTGCGGTAATCGACATCGTCAGTTACTTTCTTTGCGTGGACTGGCGGTCAGTCCTGTCAGGTTGAACACGCGCTTGGGGATGAGTTCGCCATTGCCGACCTCGGCAAGGGCCAATAGCCGGCCTGCCACGGTGACATAAACTGTGCCGCTACAATCGGGCGCATCCCGTCCGCGCAACAAGACGGCCTGGCCCCGATGGAGCCTTGCCGCATCCGCCCGTGTGACGGCCAGTGCCGGGATGTCGTCCAGCGCGGTCTCAACGGGCAGTAGCGCGTCGGCGAGGCTACCCTCGCCAGACGCGGCTCTATCGCACAAAGCCTCCAACTGTTCCAGCGGAATCATGTCGGCTTCGACGAAAGGTCCGACCAAAGTGCGCCGGAGCGCACTGATATGGCCGTAACAGCCAAGCAAACGGCCGATATCGCGCGCCAGCGCGCGGACATAGGTACCCTTGCCGCACTCGGCCTCGAACACCGAATGGTTGCCGTCGCCGTGTTCGGTCAGGGTTAATTCGTGGATCACCACCGGCCGGGGAACCAGCGGCACGATCTCGCCGTCGCGCGCGAGATCGTAGGCGCGCTCGCCCTGGATCTTGATGGCCGAATATTGCGGCGGGGTTTGCTCGATATTGCCGGTGAACTGCGGCAGCACGGCGCGGATCTGCTCGGCGGTCGGCCGGCTCTCGCTGGTCTGGGTGGCGCGGCCTTCGGTGTCGTCGGTATCGCGCTCCTCGCCCCAGGTGACGGTAAAGCGGTAGCGCTTGCGGCCGTCCATCACGAAGGGGACGGTCTTGGTTGATTCGCCGAGCTCTATCGGCAAACCGCCGGAGGCCAGCGGATCGAGGGTGCCGGCATGGCCGGCGCGCTTGGCCTGGAACAGGCGCTTGGCGACGGCGACGGCCTGGGTCGAGGTCATGCCGATCGGCTTGTCGAGGATCACCCAGCCATGCACGTCGCGCTTGTCGCGGCGGACCTGGCCGCCCTGCTGACGTTTGCCGCTGTGGCGCGGATCGTTGTTGCCGCGGCCCTGCTGCGGGCGCTGCCCATCCTGCTCCCTCCCCCCTTGCGGGGGAGGGCCGGGGAGGGGGGGAGCCACGGAGGGAGACTCCGCGTTGTGTGGCTCACCCCCCTCCCGCCGCTGCTGCGCAGCGTCGACCTCCCCCGCAAGGGGGGAGGTAACAAAGAGGGCGTCAGCGTCTTTGATCGTCACAGTCATTCTTCTTCGTCCGTATCAGGTGAAAGGTCGCGCGCAACCGCGGGGGTGCGCAGCAATTTGTCGATGCGTTCCGCTTCGTCGAAGCGTTCATCGATGCGGAAGCGCAGATCGGGCGCGTATTTCAGGTTCACGCGATGCGCGGCTTCGGTGCGCAGGAAACTCTTGTTCGCGGCCAGCGCCTTCAGCACCGGCTCGGTGTTCTGGCCGCCGAGCGGCATCACATAGACCGTGGCGAGCTTCAGGTCCGGCGACATCTTCACTTCGGGCACGGTGATGATGGTGGTCGCCAGCACGGGATCATGCACGCCACCCTGGGACAGGATGTCGGCGATGGCATGGCGTATCAGTTCGCCCACGCGCAACTGCCGTTGCGAGCCGCCGGGCGCGGCGGATTTCTGGTGATGCTTGGGCATCGTGGTTCCTGTCGAAAACAGCATTGGTCATGGCCGGGGTGATCCCGGCCATCCACGTCGTCTCATGTGAAAATCAAGGCGTGGATGCCCGGGCAAAAACCCGGGCATGACGACCTTTTTCAATCAGAACTCTGCTGCAAGATTTGGACTTACAGCGAGCGCTGGATGACCTCGATACGATAGCACTCGATCACATCGCCGGCGCGCATGTCGCCGTAGTTTTCGAACGCCATGCCGCATTCCTGGCCTGTCGCCACTTCCTTCACTTCGTCCTTGAAGCGCTTCAGCGTCGACAGCTTGCCTTCGTGCACGACGACGTTGTCGCGGATCAGGCGCACATTGGCGCCGCGTTCCACGGTGCCGTCGGTGACGCGGCAACCCGCGACCTTGCCGACCTTCGAGATGTTGAACACCTCGAGGATCTGCGCATTGCCGAGCATGGTTTCGCGCAGCGTCGGCGCCAGCAAACCGGACATCGCCTTCTTCACGTCATCCACGAGATCGTAGATGATGTTGTAGTAGCGGATCTCGATGCCGTTGCGCTTGGCCAGCGCCGCGGCTTCCTTGTTGGCACGCACTGAGAAGCCGATGATGGCGGCGCTAAAACCTTCCGCCAGCGT
This sequence comes from Tardiphaga sp., assembly GCA_040512975.1. Taxonomy (GTDB): domain Bacteria; phylum Pseudomonadota; class Alphaproteobacteria; order Rhizobiales; family Xanthobacteraceae; genus Tardiphaga. Next base: position 4,236 of record JBEVEC010000115.1, read on the forward strand.
CACGTCGGATTCCGAAATACCGCCGACGCCTGCATGCAGGATGCGCGCGGTGACTTCTTCGGTGCCGAGCTTCTCGAGCGAGCCCAGGATCGCTTCGAGCGAGCCCTGCACGTCGGCCTTGATGATCAGCGGGAAATCCTTGCGACCCGTGGTCTTGAGCTGGCTCATCATCTGCTCGAGCGAGCCGCGCATGCCGTTGGTGGAGGCAGCGGACTTCTCGCGCTTCTGATGCGCGCGGTAACTGGTGACTTCGCGGGCGCGGGCTTCGTTGTCGACCACGGCCATACGGTCGCCGGCTTCCGGCGGACCGTTGAAGCCGAGCACTTCCACCGGCACCGAGGGACCGGCTTCGGTGAGTTGCACGCCCTGATCGGAAATCAGCGCGCGGACGCGGCCCATTTCGGCGCCGGCCACGATGATGTCGCCGATCCGCAGGGTGCCGCGCTGAACCAGCACGGTCGCCACCGGACCACGGCCGCGATCGAGCTTGGCTTCGATCACGGTGCCTTCCGCCGGACGCTCCACATTGGTCTTGAGGTCGAGAATATCGGCCTGCAGCGCGACCATCTCGAGCAGCTTGTCGAGATTGGTCTTGTTCTTCGCCGACACTTCCACGTCGACCACGTCGCCGCCGAAGGATTCCACCTGCACGTCGTGCTGCAGAAGTTCGGTACGGACGCGCTCGGCCTTGGCGTCGGGCTTGTCGATCTTGTTGATTGCCACGATCATCGGGACACCCGCCGCCTTGGCGTGGTTGATGGCCTCGATGGTCTGCGGCATGACGCCGTCATCGGCCGCCACCACCAGGATGACGATGTCGGTGACCTTGGCGCCGCGGGCGCGCATCGCGGTAAAGGCGGCGTGGCCCGGCGTATCGATGAAGGTGATCTTCTTGCCGCTCTCGGGCGAAGTCACCTGATAGGCGCCGATATGCTGGGTGATGCCGCCGGCTTCGCCGGACACCACATTGGCATGGCGCAGTGCGTCGAGCAGCGAGGTCTTGCCGTGGTCGACGTGGCCCATGACGGTCACGACCGGCGAACGCGGCTCGATGTCGGTGCTGTCGTCGACGACGTCGAACAGGCCCTCTTCCACGTCGGATTCGGCGACGCGCTTGACGGTGTGGCCCAGTTCTTCGGCGATCAGCTGCGCGGTATCGGCATCGATCACGTCGGTGATCTTGTGCATCGCGCCCTGCTTCATCAGCATGCGGATGATGTCGACGGCGCGCTCGGCCATACGGTTGGCGAGCTCCTGGATCGTGATCGCTTCCGGGATCACGACCTCACGGATCAGCTTTTCCTTCGGCTCGTTGGACTGATGGCCCTTGAGACGCTGGGTACGGCGGCGGAACGAGGCGATCGAGCGCTCGCGCACATCGCCCGCTGACAGCGCGGTGACGAGAGTGAGACGACCGCGCTCCTTCTGCGGACCGGGCTTGGCAGCCGGCTTCGGCGCGACCACGGGGCGCGCGGCGCCGCCGGGGCCACGGCGGATCACGCGCGGACCTTCATCCTCGTCGGTGCCATCGGCGGCCACGCCGGGCGCGCGCGCAGGCGCGGCGGCGGTGCCGGGACGGGCCGCAGAAGCGGTCGGCTTGGCGGCCTTGGCATCGGCTTCGGCCTGGCGACGGCGGGCGTCGGCCTCGGCCTTGCGCTTGGTCTCTTCTTCCTGGCGGTGGCGCTCTTCCTCGGCCTTGCGACGGGCTTCGGCGGCTTCGCGCTCTTCCTGCTCCTTGTATTCCTTGGTGTTGCGACGGGCGGCCTCGGCCTCGGCCAAACGGCGCTCTTCCTGCTCGCGGACGCGGGCATCGGCCAGCGCGCTGGCGCGGGCATTGCGCTCTTCCTCGGTCAGGGTGCGCAGAACCACGCCGGAACCCGTGCGGCCGGGCTGCGAGCGCGGCGGCGGGTTGCGCGACGGTGACGGTGCGGGAGCCGAGCTGCGCGTGGGCGTGGCGCTGCGCACAGGCGCGGCACTGCGAACCGGCGCCGTGGGTGCGGCAGCAACGGGCGCGGCGGCAACGGGGGCCGGGGTCGGCGCGGGTGCGGGCGTTGCTGCGACGGTCGGCGCTGCGACGGGCGCGCGTGCCACCGGTGCGGCAGGCGCAGCGACGGTCGGCGCGGCGACCGGGGCAGCCGGTGCCGGGGTTTCGACGGCGGCCGGTGTCTCACCCGGCATGCGGCGCTTGCCGCGCTTCTCCACGACCACCTGCTTGCTACGGCCATGGCTGAAGCTCTGGCGCACGACGCCCTGCTCGACGCGCGGCTTCAGCGTCAAGGTCTTGCTCACGCTCAGAGTCTTGTCGCCAGGCGTTTTCGTATCAACCATTCAGCAGTCCCAATCTTCTCATCGTGCGCGGTCGCACATTTGGTGTCGACGGATCATCCGTCATCATTCGAATTTCAATCGGCGAGATCGTTGTCAGGCGGCGCCGTTGCCGGTGCAGCATGTGTCAGCGAAGCCTCATCAGGCACCTTTTCAGGCCCCAATTCAGACCCTTTGGCGCTTGCGTTGCCGTCGTCGTCAGCCATCCGGTATCGGACCAAAGTCTGGCTGCGCGACAGGAACGTTTTGCCCGCCGTGCCTGTGAGCACGGCAGCATGTATCACATTTGACCGCCCTAATGCCAAATCCAATTCATCGCAGCTCAAAACTGTGAGAATCGGCAGCGGGCGCTCGGTTTCAAAGGCCTCGGCGGCTTGCCGCGCCACGCTGCCCAGCTTGCGGATCCCATCCGCGGCGCCGTCGGAGGCATGCAGCAGCGCCTGAACCTCGCCGCGGCGGAGAGCGTCCTCGACCTTGGTGAAGCCGGAAACCACCGATCCGGCCTTGGCAACCATGGCCAAGGCCTCGATCAGGCCGCGCAGCATCAGCTTTTCGGTGTCGTCGGCCAGCGTCGGCGACGCCTTGACGTTCTTCTTGAAGCCCTTGGCGAACAGATTGCGCCGGGCGGCTTCCGTGACGGCCTTGTGATTGGCCGACACCCACAGCCCACGGCCGGGAAGCTTGCGCTTCAGATCCGGGATCGCCTCGCCCGTGGGCGCGACGACGAAACGGATCAGCTCATCGATCGGGCGCACGCTCCGACTGACCACGCACATCCGCTCGGTCCCGGGCTTGGTGCTCCGGGGGCCGTTATCCAGATCTGCTTGGTCAGCAATGGCGAGCATGCGCGTGGCATAATCCTTACACTTCTTCGGGGGCTTCGACGGCAGCCCCCTTGTCGAGGTCGGCCTGGGTGATCCAGCCGGCCACGACGCGGGCCTGCATGATCAGCTGCTCGGCGTCCTCACGAGAGGTCTCGTTCGCGTCGAGCACGCCCGGGTGCTTGATCGGCTCGGCGCCTTCCTTGCGTTCGGTCCAGCCGACCAGATCGTCGGTGGCGCAACCGGCGAGATCCTCGACGGTCTTGATATCGTTCTCGCCGAACTTGACCATCATCTTGAGGGTCACGCCCGGGACGTCCTTCAATGCGTCTTCCACACCCAATTCCTTACGTTTTCCTTCGAGCTCAGCTTCAAGCTGCTCGAGATATTCCCGCGCGCGGCTTTGCAATTCAGCCGCCGTCTCGTCGTCAAAGCCTTCGATCCCGGCTAGTTCCTTGGCATCGACCATCGCCAATTCCTCGACCGAGGTGAACCCTTCCGACGCCAGCAACTGGCCGACGACTTCGTCGACGTTCAGCGCTTCCATGAAGACGCGCGTGGAGTTTTCGAAATCGGCCTGGCGGCGCTCGGATTCTTCCTGCTCGGTCAGGATGTCGATGTCCCAGCCGGTCAACTGCGAAGCCAGACGCACGTTCTGGCCGCGACGGCCGATCGCAAGGGATAGCTGGTTATTCGTATCGGGAACGACAACCTCGATGCGCTCACGATCTTCATCGATGACCACTTTCGAGACTTCTGCGGGGGCCAGCGCGTTGACCACGAAGGTGGCGATATCCGCCGACCACGGAATGATGTCGATCTTCTCGCCCTGCAGCTCGTTGACCACCGCCTGGACGCGGGAGCCGCGCATGCCGACGCAGGCGCCGACTGGATCCACAGAGGAATCCCTGGAGATCACGCCGATCTTGGCGCGCGAACCGGGATCGCGGGCAACCGCCTTGATCTCGACGATGCCGTCATAGATTTCCGGCACTTCCTGCGCGAACAGCTTGGCCATGAACTGCGGATGGGTGCGCGACAGGAAGATCTGGGGCCCGCGGGTTTCGCGGCGCACGTCGAACACGTAAGCGCGGACACGGTCGCCGTTGCGGAACACTTCGCGCGGCAGCATCTCGTCGCGGCGCACGATGGCTTCGCTGCGGCCGAGGTCGACGATCACCGAGCCGTATTCGACGCGCTTGACCACGCCATTGACGATCTCGCCGATGCGGTCCTTGAATTCCTGGTACTGCCGGTCGCGCTCGGCCTCGCGCACCTTCTGCACGATGACCTGCTTGGCCGACTGCGCGGCGATGCGGCCATATTCCAGCGGCGGCAGGGTGTCGGCGATGGTGTCGCCGATCTGGGCGCCCGGGTTGGCGCGCTGCGCGTCATGCAGGGAGGTCTGGTTCGACGAATTCTCGACGTCCTCGACCACCAGCATGTGACGGGTCAACGAAAGCTGCCCCGTTTTCGGATGGATCTCGGCATGCACGTCGGTCTCGGAGCCATACCGCGCCCGCGCCGCCTTGGCGATCGCCTCCTCCATCGCTTCGATGACGATGTTGCGGTCGATCGATTTCTCGCGCGCGACGGCGTCGGCGATCTGCAGCAGTTCGAGTTTATTGGCGCTAACAGCGGCCATGGCTCATTCTCCTTCGATGGGATCGATTTCGCCCCGCGCCGCGCGATCGGCGGCCAGGCGGTGTTCCTTGGTGTTTTTAGGCAGCGGCTTCTTGTCGGCTTTCGCCGCCTTGAGTTTCGGCTTCGGCGCAAAGCTCTTCTTGGGGTCGCTGCGCTTGGCATGCGGAGCTGCCGGCGGCGCCAGGCCGAGTTCGCGCTTGAGATCTTCTTCGGCGTGCTTGCCACGGCGCATCGATTCCGCGATCAGCTCGTCCGTCAGCACCAGGTTGGCGCTCCCAATGTCTTCCAGCGGCAGCCGGGTGATCGGGTCCTCGCCGTCGCGGGCGCCTTCGCGCTCCAGCAGCACGACGTCGCCCTCGATGGCACCGAGCAGGCCGCGGAACCGCTTGCGGCCGCCCACGGCAACGGCCATTTCGATCTTAACCAGATAACCATCATAGCGCTCGAAATCAGAGCGCCGGACCAGCGGGCGGTCGATGCCGGGGGAGGAAATCTCCAGGCGATAGGCGCGCTGGATCGGATCGGCAACGTCCATCACCGGCGACAGTGCGTTGGAGATGGCCTCGCAGTCCTCGACCAGCATGGTGCCGTCGGGGCGTTCCGCCATGATCTGCACGGTGCAGCCGAGTTCGCCGGAAATTTTGATGCGGACAAGCCGATAGCCGAGGTTTTCCAGCACCGGCGTGGCGACCGCAGACACCCGCGCCGCAGCACCCGGCTCGATCACCAGGCGCGGCTCGGACAGCAGCTCGGTATCAACGGATTCAGTGGGTTGGTCGGTCATAAGCAGGATCAAGCGTGTTCCGGTTAGGGTGGGCCGTTCGCGGCTTTGGAGGGGGCCCATCGGGTAATAAAAAAGAGCGGGTCCCGAAGGGCCCACTCTCAAACGCGATCGTATGAGAACCTATAAGTTGGCGGGGATATAGCCAATTTTGCCCAGCCCGGCAAGGGCCGCGACCGCTTGCGGAAAGATTTAAGCGCTGCCGGGTGGCGGTAACACGTTAATCGCCCGGCTAACCGTTCTTTCACGAAGCGCCTTTAGGGTGCATCGGCCTGTGTAGGGCGGTGTTGAGTAACAGAGCGATGGCAGTGGCGAATACCCTGATCCCGGGGCTGGAGGATATCGTCAAAAATGGCGATCCGAAGCGCCAAGAGGAAGCAGTCCGCAAGGTGTCGGACCTGTTCCTGCGCGGCGCCTCCCGCTTCCGGCCGTCCCATATCGACCTGTTCGACGGCGTGTTCGCCTCCCTGGTGCCGAAGACCGACGCCGAGGCGCGCGCCGCGCTGGCCGAGCAGATGGCCGACCTCGCCAACGCCCCGCCGCAGCTCGTCTCGCTGCTGGTGCATGATGACGAGGTCTTGATTGCCGGACCGCTGCTGCGGCGCTCGCCGCTCCTCGACGAGGTGACACTGATCGATATCGCGAGGCAGCAGGGCCAGGCGCATCTGCTTGCGATTTCCGATCGCCCGACCCTGGGCACCGGCCTGACCGACGTCATCGTGCGGCGCGGCGACCGCAACGTGATGCGCCGGGTGGCCGGCAATGCCGGCGCGGCTTTTTCACATGCGGGCTATTCCGGCCTGATCCGAAAGGCCGGCGAAGACGGTGTTCTGGCGGTGGCCGTCGGCCAGCGCGGCGATATCGCGCCGGAGCAGCTCAAGAGCCTGCTCGCGCAGTCCCCCGAGGCCGTGCGCCGGCGGTTGTTCGACGGCGCCAGCATCGAACAGCGCGTTTTGATCACCCGCGCGATGCAGGAGGTTGCCGGCACGCCGAAGCATCTGTCGATGTCGCGCGATTTCGCCACCGCCCAGCGCAACGTCTACAAGCTGCAGCAGGCCGCCGAATTGAACGAGGGCGCGCTGTTGCGCTTTGCCCGTGGTCATCTCTACGAGGAAACCGCCGCCGCGCTGGCGGCGCTGTCAGGCGTGCGCATCGGCACCATCGACCAATTGCTGAAGGGCGAGCGCGACGATCCGATGCTGATCCTCGGCAAGTCGATCGGCATCTCGTGGGCCACCGTCCGCGCCCTGATGGCGCTGCGGCTGGGTCCGACCCGCACCGCGGCGCCCCATGACATCGAGGAAGCCCGGCAGAATTTCGAGCGTCTGGTGCCGGCGACGGCGCAGCGCGTGCTGACGTTCTGGCAGACCCGGGAGCCGACGAGTCCGCTGCCTTTATAATTGGCCAGGTTTCCGCTGTGGCGCCCTCTCCCCAACCCTCTACCGCGAGCAGGAGCGGGGGTTCGTCAGCGGCTGTTCAGAGACCTCGCACCAAGCACCGCGGGCCCCCTCTCCCGCCCGCGGGAGAGGGTTGGGGCGCTCCAAGGACTGCGCCTGCCGCCTAGCTACAGATACCCACTTAAATCCCCGATCACTGCCGCATCCCCATTCAGCGGGTTCGCCGGATCCCGCCCGTAGCGCAGCGTCTCGAACCGCATCGCCCGGGCGTCGATCATTACCAGCCGCCCCACCAGCCCCTCGCCGAACCCGACGATCTCGCGGATCGTCTCCAGCGCCATCATCGAGCCCACCATGCCGGCCAGCGCGCCCATCACCCCGGCCTCCTGGCAGCTCGGCACCGTGCCCGGCGGCGGCGCTTCGGGAAACAGGCAGCGATAGGTCGGGTTCGGCACGCCGTTGGCGTCAAGCTCATGGGCGCGGATCGTGGTCAGCGAGGCATCGAAGGTTCCGAGCGCCGCCGACACCAGCGTCTTGCGGGCCAGATAGCAGGCGTCCGACAGCAGATAGCGCGTGGTGAAATTATCGGAGCCGTCGAGCACCACATCATAGTTCTCGAGCAACGCCATCGCATTCGCGGCATTGAGCCGGACGCCGTGGCCGACAAACGTCACATGCGGATTGAGCGCGTGGATTTTCGCCGCCGCGCTGTCGATCTTGAGCGCGCCGATATCCGGCGTGGCGTGGATGACCTGGCGCTGCAGGTTGGACAGCGAGACGATGTCGTCATCCACCACGCCCAGCGTGCCGATGCCGGCGGCGGCGAGATACATCAGTGCGGGCGCGCCGAGGCCGCCGGCGCCGATCACCAGCACGCGCGCTGCCTGCAGCGCGGCCTGGCCCGGCCCGCCGATCTCGCGCAGCACGATGTGGCGCGCATAGCGCTCGAGTTCATCGCCATCCAGCATATCGTCGCTTCGTCCCTGTTGCCCCGGCGGGTCCCGCCTGAACCCGCGTCCGCCTGTCGCTGACCCACCAGATGTGGTTAATCTCAGCCGATTCAATCAGACCTTTCGAGACCGGGACTTGTCATGAGATCGATGCTGTCGGCAACATGGATGATCGCGGCGATGGTCCCGGCGCAGGCCCAGATGCCGGCGCCAGCGCCGCCGCCTGCGACCGCGGCCCGGCCGAAGCCCGTCGTCACCACGCCGCCGCGCCCCGCGCTGCAGACGCCCGCCGACACGGCCAATGCGATGGGCCAGGCCGAGCGGCTGGCGATCCAGTCGGACCTCGCTTGGAACGGGGACTACAACGGCGCCATCAATGGCGAGGTGTCCGAGCGCATGGTCGCGGCGATCAAGAGCTTCCAGAAGGACAATGGCGGCCGCGAGACCGGCGTGCTGAATCCGCAGGAGCGCGGCATCCTCGCCGCCGCCGCGCGAAGACATCAGGACAATGTCGGCTGGCGGATGATCACCGACATGGTGACCGGCGCGCGGCTCGGCATTCCCGGCAAGCTCGTGCCGCAACAGGTGTCCGACATCAACGGCAGCAAGTGGTCATCGTCCACCGGCACCATCCAGATCGTTTTGGCGCGCCGCAAGGAGGATGCGCCGTCGACCGCGAAACTCGCCGAGCAGGAGCGCAAGGAGCCCGGCCGCAAGGTTGAGTACAGCGTGGTGAAGCCGGACTTCTTCGTGCTGTCGGGTATGCAGGGCCTGAAGAAATTCTACATCCGCGGACAGTTTCGCGATTCTGAAGTCCGCATTTTGACAATCCTCTACGACCAGGCCACCGAGGGCACCATGTCGCCGGTGGTGATCGCGATGTCGTCGGCGTTCAACCCGTTTCCGGCAGCCGCCCAGGCATCGGGGCCGCCGCCGCGCAAGAAGGTCGAATACGCCACCGGCATCGTGGTCGGTGACGACGGCGCCATTGTCACCGACCGCGCGGCGGTGGACGGCTGCCTGTCCATCGTGGTGGCCGGCCATGGCCACGCCGACAAGACCGCCGAAGACAAGGCGCGCGACCTCGCGCTGCTGCGCATCTACGGCGCGCGCGGACTGATGCCACTTTCACTCAGCGGCGGCCGGGCCAAACCGGCCCTCGACCTCGTCGGCATCGCCGATCCCCAGAGCCAGGGCGGCGGCGCTGCCGTCAGCCGTGTCAAGGCATCAGCTGCGCAGGCGTCCACCAACGGCGAGATCGCCCTGCAGCCTCCGCCCGGCCCCGGCTTCTCCGGCGCCGCGGCAATCGACGCCGACGGCGTGTTTGCGGGAATGGCGCAGCTGAAGCCATTGGTCCTGGCCGGCCCAGGCGGCGCCGGTGCAACACAGGCCGTGCTGGTGCCGGCGGATACAGTTCGGACGTTCCTGAAGGGCAACGGCGTGACGAACAGCGGCGCGGCCGACGCTCAGGCCGCCACCGTGCGCGTCATCTGCGTAAGGAAGTAACCGCCTGCTACAGCATCGCGTCTTCGGAGGCCTCTTCGGCCGCCTGGACGTCGTCGCTCGTCCCATTCCGCGTGGCGTTGCGGGGGACGAAGACCGGCATCGGGCGGATGATGCGGCGTTCCAGGTGATCACGGTTTTGCTGCTCGATGAATTTGACGGCGAAGCCGCCGTCGAGATGGCGCACCACGCGACCGACGCAGCTTCCCACCGCCAGCGGCATGCCCAGTTCGGGCAATGGCAAGTCGGCCGAGACGGCGGCGCCGGACACCGACATGTCGACCACGAAGCAGCTCTTGATCGAGCCGTCGGCAAAGGTCAGCATCGAATGCGGGGAGGCGGGGATGATGCGCGCCTGCTTGCGCTCGTCCTTGACGGTCGGGTCCTTCTGCTTCTTTTCGAGCCAAGTCAGCTGATCCGACAGCTTCTGCCGCATCGAGCGCGTCATTTCGAGTTCGAGCAGGAAGCTGCGCCCGGCGGTGTCGCTGATCAGGCCTTCCAGCTTGCCGAAATTGCCGAAATAGGTGGTGATCGTGTCGCCGACCCGGCCGACCACCGGCACGTCCACCATCATCCGGAACGGCGACACCCGGCTGGTCCGGCAGGCGAACTGCCGCGGCTTGCCATTGGCATCGAGCCAGTTGGACAAAGTATAGTTGCCGCTGACAACGACGTTTACAGCGCGCTGGGCGAGAAACTTTTCAACTGACACGGGGCGATGTCCTGTACGATCCATGGACACGACCACAAAACGGGCCGGTCCGCGAGGACAGACCGCAAATGTGGGTATTGGTACATTTATACGCCTAAGCAGATTACCATAGTATTTAACTCAAATCGACGAAGCCGGAACTCCCAGTGATTGCAAGGGGTTCGCAGCCCAACCAGCGCAGCGGCCTGATTGCACCCGCGTCTGAATCAAAGCTTCGGACGAGGTTCCGGCTCAGGCACGGATCAGATGCCAATGTGGGGAACCCGTCCGGCATGGATGTTGCTCCGCTGAAGAACAGACAAGGGCATCGGCCACGCCGCAGCGCATGGAGCAGGAACTAATGAAAGTCGGCGTGTTCATTCCGATCGGCAACAACGGTTGGCTGCTGTCTGAAAATGCCCCGCAATACATGCCGAGTTTCGATCTCAACAAGGAAGTGACGCTGAAGGCGGAGCGCTATGGGATCGACTTTGCGCTGTCGATGATCAAGCTGCGCGGATTTGGGGGCAAGACCGAATTCTGGGATCATAATCTGGAATCCTTCACGCTGATGGCCGGCCTCGCGGCGGTGACCACGCGGATCAAGCTGTTCGCGACGGCGGCGACGCTGGTGATCCCGCCGGCGATCGCGGCGCGCATGGCCGTGACCATCGACTCCATTTCGCACGGCCGCTTCGGCCTCAACCTGATCACCGGATGGCAGCGCCCGGAATATTCGCAGATGGGCCTGTGGCCCGGCGACGAGTACTTTGCGCGGCGCTACGAATATCTGTCGGAATATGTCGAGATCCTGCGCGAGCTGTGGGCCACCGGCGCCTCGGACCGCAAGGGCGAGTTCTTCCAGATGGACGACTGCCGCGTCAGCCCGAAGCCGCAGGCCGACATGAAGATCATCTGCGCGGGACAGTCCGGCGCCGGCATGGCGTTCTCCGCAAAATATGCCGACTACAATTTCTGCTTCGGCAAGGGCATCAACACCCCGACCGATTTTGCCCCCGCCGCCGAGCGCCTGATCGAGGCCACGCGCGACAGCGGCCGCACGGTGACGACCTATGTGCTGTTCATGGTGATCGCTGCAGAGACCGACGAAGCCGCCTTCGCCAAATGGGAGCACTACAAGGCCGGCGTCGACCACGAAGCCGTCGCCTGGCTCGGCGTCCAGGGCGCCGCCGATACCAAATCCGGCAAGGACACCAACATCCGCCAGATGGCGGATCCTACTTCGGCGGTGAACATCAACATGGGGACGTTTATCGGCTCATTCGAAAACGTCGCCCGCATGATGGACGAGGTGGCGACGGTGCCGGGCACGGAAGGCGTGCTGCTGACGTTCGATGATTTCATCCAGGGCGTGGAGGATTTCGGGCAGCGGATTCAGCCATTGATGAAGTCACGGGTGGGTGTGGCGGAGGCGGCTGCGGAAGCTTTAAAAATTTAGTTTTCAAGCCAACTTCTTCAGGCCCAACTCCGGACGCGCCGGAGAACTACTTCTGGCACTTCGGGCACCAGAACGTCGACCGTCCATTCTGCACGAAGCGCTTCACCACGCCTTCGCAACCGTCCGTCTTGCACGGCTCGCCCTCGCACGCATAGACCTGGAACGAGTGCTGGAAGTAGCCGAGTTCGCCGTCGGTCTGGCGGTGGTCGCGCAGGGACGAGCCGCCGGCCTTGATCGCCAGGTTCAGCACGTCATGGATGGCGCCGACCAGGCGCGCGGCGCGGTCGGTGGGTTCACCCTTCTTGGTCGCCAAGGTGGCGGCGAGGCGGCGCGGAGATAATCGCGAGCGGAACAGGGCCTCGCAGACATAGATGTTGCCGAGGCCGGCGACCACGCGCTGGTCGAGCAGCGCGGCCTTCAGGCTGGTCTTCTTGCCGGCGGTGGCCCGCGCCAGCATCGCGGCGTCGAAGGCGTTGCCGAGCGGCTCGGGTCCGATGTTTTTCAGAAACGGCTCCTGCTCCATCTCGCTGCGCGCGAAAATCTTCATGAAGCCGAAGCGGCGCGGGTCGTTGTAGATCACCGAGGCGCCGTTCGACATGTGAAGCACCACATGGTCGTGGGCCCGCTCCTCGTTGCGCGGATGATGGAAGGCGCCGGGCGTCACGTTTTCTCCATCCGAGACCACCCGGAACGAGCCGGACATGCCGAGATGCATCAGCAGCACGTCACCGGAATCGAGGTCCGCCAGCAGATATTTGGCACGCCGGCCGAGGCTGGTGACGGCGCGGCCGTTCAGCCGCGCCAGGAAATCGGCCTGAAACGGAAACCGCAGATCGCCGCGCCGGGTTTCGGCGCGCAGGATGGTGGCACCTTCCATGGCCGGCTGCAGGCCGCGGCGGACGGTTTCGACTTCGGGCAGTTCGGGCATCAGCGATGGGACAGTTCAGGCCGGAGGCGTGGGCTCGGAGAAGATGATGTGGTTATAGAACGGATCGGCGATTGTCATGGTGGTTTCGCCCCATGGCTGCTGCACGAGGCCGGGGCGCGCGTGCCGATAATCCTTGGCGATCAACGCTGCTTGGTAGGCCGCCAGCCCGGACGTCGCCACCGTGAAGTGGGCGCCCGGCGATCCGCCGCCGAAATGCTCGCTGAGCCCGAGCGTGATGCCGTCCAGCCTGACCTGCAGGTACCACGGCGCGTTGTCGTCGAAACGGTGCTCGAAATCGAGGGTGAAGCCCAGGAAGTCCAGATAGAACTCGCGGGCCTTGTTGACGTCGAAAATGCGCAGGATCGGCGTGATGGCGGTGAACCGGGTGTCCATGCGGCCCTCCTTGCTTCGGCCTTCTGCGCGGATTAACCACGCGCCAGTTTGGATGCCAGGACCAGCGCTGCCGGTGGCGCGCCAAACAACGGCGGGCTATGGTCCGGCCGCGGAGAGAGTTGCATGGATCAGCACGACAACACCACCCATTTCGGCTTTCGGGACGTGCCTGTGGGCGACAAGCAGGCGTTGGTGAACGAGGTGTTCCACTCGGTGGCGCAGCGCTATGACCTGATGAACGACCTGATGTCCATGGGCCTGCACCGGGTCTGGAAAGACATCATGATCACCCAGCTGAATCCGCCGCGCTCCGATGCGCCGTTCGCGCTGCTGGACGTGGCCGGCGGCACCGGCGACATCTCGTTCCGCGCGGCCCGGGCCTCCGGCCTCGGCTTCGCCGCCACCGTCTGTGACATCAATACGGGGATGCTGGAGGTTGGCCGCGAACGCGCCATCAAGCAGCATCTCGAGCACCAGGTGTCGTTCGTCGAGGGCAATGCCGAGGCGCTGCAATTCGCCGACAGGAGTTTTGACGCCTACACCATCGCCTTCGGCATCCGCAACGTGCCGCGCATCGAGCTGGCACTGGCGGAGGCCTATCGCGTGCTGAAGCCGGGCAGCCGCTTCCTGTGCCTGGAATTCTCCACCGTCAACGTGCCCGGCCTCGACAAGATCTACGACGCCTTCTCGTTCAAGCTGATCCCGCCGATGGGCAAGGCCGTCACCGGCGACAGCGAGTCATATCAGTATCTCGTCGAGTCGATCCGCAAATTCCCGAAGCCGCCGGTATTCGCCGAGATGATCGAAAAGGCCGGCTTTGCGCGGGTGAAATACGAGCTCCTCTCGGGCGGCATCGTAGCGCTGCATTCGGGCTGGCGTTTGTGATCGCTGCCTTTCCTCATTTGGCGCGGCTGGTCCGCGCCGGCTACGTGTTTGCGCGCGAGGGCGTGTTCGGCGTCGTCGATCCCGCTCTGGTGCCGCCGCCGGGGCAGCTCGCGCTGCGCATGGCGCGGCTGATTGAACGGCCCGGCGTGAAGTCCGGCCAGCGGCTGTCGCGGGCGCTGACGCGGCTGGGTCCAGCCTATCTCAAGCTCGGGCAATTCCTCGCCACGCGGCCCGACGTGGTCGGCGTCGCCATGGCGCGCGACCTCGAAAGCCTGCAGGACCGGCTGCCGCCGTTCTCGATGACCGAGGCGGAAACCGTGGTTGCCATCTCCCTCGAACGGCCGATGGACCAGCTGTTCGTCAGCTTCAGCCCGCCGGTGGCGGCGGCCTCCATCGCCCAGGTGCACCGCGCCGAGGTCGAGAAGGACGGCGTGCGCCGCACCGTGGCGGTGAAGGTGTTGCGGCCCAACGTGTCCGCCCAGTTCCGCCGCGACCTCGGCGATTTCGCCTATGTCGCCGACAAGGCCGAGCTCTATTCCTCGGAAGCGCGACGGCTGCGGCTGATCGAGATCATCAACATCATGTCGCGCTCGGTGGCGATGGAGATGGATCTGCGGCTGGAGGCCGCGGCGCTGTCGGAGATGGCCGAGAACACCGCGGACGATCCCGACTTCCGCGTGCCGCAGGTCGACTGGGACCGCACCTCCCACAACGTGCTGACCATGGAGTGGATCGACGGCATCGCGCTCAACGACCGCGCGCGGCTGGAGGCGACCGGCGTCGACCTGCCGGAACTCGGCCGCAAGGTGATCCAGAGCTTTCTGCGCCACGCGCTGCGCGACGGTTTCTTCCACGCCGACATGCACCCGGGCAACCTGTTCCTGGACACGGACGGCCGCCTGGTGGCGGTCGATTTCGGCATCATGGGCCGGCTCGGGCTCAAGGAGCGCCGGTTCCTGGCGGAAATCCTGCTCGGCTTCATCACCCGCAATTACCGCCGCGTCGCCGAGGTGCATTTCGAGGCCGGCTATGTGCCGGGCCATCACTCGGTGGAGAATTTCGCGCAGGCCATCCGCGCCATCGGCGAGCCGATCCACAACCGGACGGCCGAAGAAATCTCGATGGCCAAGCTGCTGACCCTGCTGCTCGAGGTCACCGGACTGTTCGACATGCGGACGCGGCCGGAGCTGATCCTGCTGCAGAAGACGATGGTGGTGGTCGAGGGCGTCGCGCGCTCGTTCGACCCCAAGCTCGACATCTGGAAGGTGGCCGACCCCGTGGTGCGCGAATGGATCGAGCGCAACCTCGGTCCCATCGGCAAGATTCAGGGCGCACTCGCGGGCGCCGGCGATCTTGGCAAGGTGGTCGGCAGCCTGCCGGCGATCGCCACCCGCGCCATGACGGTGATCGAGCAGCTGGAGATCATGACCCGCGACGGCATTCGCCTCGATGCCGAGAGCATTGCCGCCATCAACCGTGCCCGCGCCCGGCAATTGCGCTCGCGGACCGTCGGGGTCTGGGTGATCGCGCTGTCATTCCTCGTGTTGCTCGCGATCCTGACATAGCTGATTGCATTGCTTGCACGCCATGCTAGCTTTGCCATCAGTTGTCTATGGAGGCCGCGATGGCCAGCCTGACCATTCGAAAGCTCGACGACGCGATCCGCGATGAACTGCGACTCCGCGCTGCCCGTAACGGGCGCTCCGTCGAGGACGAAGTGCGGGTCATATTGCGGGATGCTGCGCAGCATGAGGTGCAGCAATCTGCCGGGCCGGTTAGTGCGCTGCCGGTGGCAGGTTCTGCAAAACCCAGCAAACACAACGACTTCGCCAGCCAGCCCCGGGTTACCCTGATCATCGGCGGCGGCATCGCCGCTTATAAGGGGCTTGACCTGATCCGGCGGCTGAAGGAGCGCAGGATCCATGTTCGCGTGGTGCTGACCCGCGCCGCCCAGCAATTCGTCACGCCGCTGGCCGCCAGCGCGCTGTCCAATGAGCGCGCCTATACCGACCTGTTCGACCCCGCGAGCGAATTCGACGCCGGCCATATCCGCCTCGCCCGTGAGGCCGATCTCATCATCGTGGCGCCCGCCACGGCCGACCTGATGGCCAAGATGGCCAATGGCAACGGCGACGACCTCGCGACAGCCATCCTGCTCGCGGCCGACAAGCCGATCCTGCTGGCGCCGGCAATGAACCCGCTGATGTGGGGAAACGCCGCCACCCGCCGCAACGTCGCCCAGATCAAGCGCGACGGCGTCCACATGATCGGCCCGAACGCCGGCGAGATGGCCGAGCGCAACGAGGCCGGCACCGGCCGCATGGCCGAGCCGACCGAGATTGCCAACGCCGCCGACGCCCTGCTGCGGCCGCCGCGCCTGCAGCCGCTGGCCGGTAAGCGCGTGCTGATCACTGCCGGGCCGACCCACGAGCCGATCGATCCGGTGCGCTACAACGCCAACCGCTCGTCGGGCAAGCAGGGCTTTGCCATCGCCGCCGCGGCGCGGGCGGCCGGCGCCGCGGTAACGCTGGTGTCGGGGCCGGTCGAACTCCCTGACATCGACGACGTCGCCATGGTTCGCGTCGAGTCCGCGCGCGACATGCTCGCCGCTGTCGAAGCGGCGCTGCCCGCCGACATCGCCATCTTCGCTGCCGCCGTCGCCGACTGGCGCGTGGCCAATGCCGGCGAGCAGAAACTGAAGAAGACCGCCGGGCACGCCATGCCGCAGCTCGAGCTCGCGGAAAATCCGGACATCCTCGCCACCATCGCGAAGCTGCACGACAACCGTCCGCCGCTGGTGATCGGCTTTGCCGCCGAGACCGAGCATCTGATCGACAACGCCAGGGCCAAGATCGCGCGCAAAGGCTGCGACTGGATCGTCGCCAACGACGTGTCGCCGGCGACCGGCATCATGGGCGGCGACAGCAACACCGTGCATCTGTTGACGCGCCACGCGGACGACGGTGACATCGCCGTTGATTCATGGCCGGCGATGAGCAAGGAACAGGTCGCCGCGACCCTGGTCGCGCGCATCGCCGACACCTTTGCGAAAGACAGATCATGACCGCAGCTTCCGAGCCCGTTCGCGTCGAAGTCCGGCAGCTTCCTCACGGCGAGGGCCTGCCGCTGCCGGCCTATCAGACTGCGTATGCCGCCGGGCTCGACCTGCTTGCTGCCGTGGCCGACGACGCACCCGTGGTGCTTGCGCCCGGGCAGATCGCCATGGTGCCGACGGCGCTGTGCATCGCGCTGCCCCAGGGTCATGAAGCGCAGGTCCGGCCGCGCTCGGGCCTCGCCGCCAGGCACGGCATCACCGTGCTGAATTCCCCGGGCACCATCGACGCCGACTATCGCGGCGAGATCAGCGTCATCCTGATCAATCACGGCGCGAGCGCCTTCACGATCAAACGCGGCGAGCGCATCGCGCAGATGGTCATTGCGCCGGTGACATCGGCGCAACTTGTTGCGGTCGCGACGCTGAACAACACCGAGCGCGGCAGCGGCGGCTTCGGCTCGACGGGCCGCTGAGTCGATCTTCACCTCTCCCCTCCGGGGAGAGGTCGGCGCGCAGCGCCGGGAGGGGGGCTCTATTTTCATCAAGAGTCCGTAACCCCTCACCCGGATGTTCGAGCTGCGCTCGCACATCCGACCTCTCCCGGAGGGAGAGGTGAAGAAGAATCGTCCCCGATCAGAAAGAGACACATCGACTCAAACTACACGTTTTTTGAGTCGAAGCTTTGCGTTCACGATCTGGACTCTTACCCGTCGACTCCCGAAGCAGCTATGGTTCAACGATTCGCGGGTGGTGCGGGGACTGCCAGCGAGGACGTGCGGTTTGGGGCGAAGAATGTCAGGCGTGATCGCTGTGATGCGTCGGACGATGATGTCGTGCACGACTTTGGTGCGCGATGGGCTTGTCGGCTTGGGGGCGTCCGTCTTTCTGGCGACTTCCGCGGGCGCTGCCGACGAGCCGTTTCTGGTGCAGACCATCGGCAGCCTTCTGGACCTCAACCGTCAGGAAGTGGCGGCGCTGACAACGTCGGGCGCTGTGCTCGGCTTTTCCGTTGTCGCCGCCATTCTCCTGATGCGGCACCGGATCCGCTCCGACAAGACCGAAGCCCGGCTGCGCAACGATCTCCATGCCTTGCAGAGTGAATCCGACCGGCTGCGCGCGCTGCTTTTCGCCGAGCCGCAGGTGCTGATCGCCTGGGCGGCCGGTGACACCCGTCCGGAAATCTCTGGCGATACGTCGCTGCTGATGTCGCAGGATCCGAAGCAGCATCAGCCGCAGCGCATTCTGGCGTTCGGAACATGGCTTCCGCCGGAGCCGGCGCTGCGCATGGACCACGCGGTCGACGCGCTGCTCGAGGGCGGCGAAGGTTTTATGCTCAATCTCACCACGTCGACGGGCCGCGCCGTCGAAGCGATGGGTCGCGCCATCGGCGGACAGGCCATCGTGCGGATCCGCGAATTGTCGGGCCTGCGCCGCGAACTCGCCGAGATGACGCTGCGGCACCGGGAACTGGCGGAAGAAACCGACACCCTGCGCGGCTTCGCCAATGCGGCGCCGTGGCCGATGTGGACCAAGCGGCCCGACGGCGCGCTGAGCTTTGCCAATGCCGCCTATGTCCGCGCCACCGAGGCCACCGGCCTCGCGGACGCGATCGGCCGCAATCTCGAACTGCTCGATAGCGACGACCGCAACAAGTTGGCGCGCGCGCTGAACGACAACCAGCCCTTCGCGGCGCGGATTCCCATCGTGATGTCCGGCGAACGCCGCATCTTCGACGTTCACGCGGTGAAGGTCGCCGGCGGCAGCGCCGGCATGGCGATCGACGCCAGTGAGGCCGCGGCGTTGCGCGCAGCGCTGCAGCGCATGGCGGAGGCGCATCGCCGCACCCTCGATCAATTGTCGTCGGGCGTCGCCGTGTTCGACGGCCAGCGCCGCCTCGCGTTCTACAACGACTCCTATTGCCGGCTGTGGAATCTCGACCGCACCTTCCTCGACAGCAACCCCGACGACTCCAGCGTGCTCGACCGCCTGCGCGCCTCGCGAAAACTGCCCGAGCAGCCCGACTTCCGCGCCTGGAAGGCCAAGCTGCACGAGGCCTATCGCGCCGTCGAGCCGGCCAAGGACGTCTGGTACCTGCCCGACGGCCGCGCGCTGTCCATCGTCACCACGCCAAATCCCGAGGGCGGCGTCACCTATCTGTTCGACGACGTCACCGAAAGCCTTGAACTGGCGCGGCGCTTCGACGGCCTGATCCGCGTCCAGCGCGAGACGCTGGACAATCTCGCCGAGGCCGTCGCCGTGTTCGGCAGCAACGGCCGCGCGCAGCTGTTCAACCCCGCCTTTGCGCGGATGTGGCGGCTGTCCGACGAAGCGCTGCAGCAGCGCCCCCATATCGAGATGGTGGAGTCGTGGTGCCGCCCGCTGTTCGACGACGGCATGAGCTGGCAGACCATCCGCGCCGCCATCACCGGCATCGACAACCGCGTCTCGGTGCCGCTGAAGATGGAGCGCAAGGACGGCAGCGTGCTGGCCTGCATGACCATGCCGCTGCCCGACGGCGCGACCATGCTCACCTTCCAGGACATCTCCGACGCCGAGAATGTCGAGCGCGCATTGCGCGAGCGCAACGAGGCGCTGGAGACGGCCGACCAGATGAAGGTCGATTTCGTCCACCACGTCTCCTACGAGCTGCGTTCGCCGCTGACCACGATCATCGGCTTCGCCCATCTCCTGAGCGATCCGATCACCGGCCCGTTGATGCCGAAGCAGGCGGAATATCTCGACTACATCACCACCTCGACCGGCGCGCTGCTGGCGATCATCAATAATATTCTGGACCTTGCCACCATCGACGCCGGTGCGATGACGCTGGCGCTCGGGCCGATCGATATCCGCAAGACCATCGACGCCGCCGCCGAAGGCATCCAGGACCGCCTCGCGCGCGATCACATCGCACTGCAGGTCGACGTCGATCCGGCGATCGGCACCTTCATGGGCGACGAAAGCCGCGTGGTGCAGGTGCTGTATAATCTCTTGGCCAACGCCGTCGGCTTCTCGCCGCCGGACGCCGCCATCGCGCTGACCGTGCGCCGCTCCGAACACAACGTCACCTTCACCGTGACCGACCGCGGCCCCGGCATTCCGCCCGAGGTCAAGGACAAGGTGTTCGACTGGTTCGAGAGCCACGCCAACGGATCGCGCCATCGCGGCGCCGGCCTCGGCCTGTCGCTGGTGCGCTCCTTCGTCGAACTGCATGGCGGCAAGGTCCGCGTCGATTCCGTCGTCGGCCGCGGCACCACCGTGACCTGCGACTTCCCGATCGACCAGACGGCGCATCGCAGCGCCGCCGAATGAACGCGGACGACATCCACGCTCCGGTCACCTTCGCGGTCGCGCTGGCCGATGAAATCGCCACGGCGCAATTGATGGCCGATCTCGCACTGCTGGTCGGCGCCGGCGACGTCATCACGCTGTCGGGCGATCTCGGCGCCGGCAAGACGGCGGCGGCGCGCGCGATGATCCGCTATCTCGCCAGCGATGACGAGATGGAGGTGCCGAGCCCCACTTTCACGCTGGCGCAGAGCTACGACCTGCCCTCGTTCCCGCTGGTGCATGCCGATCTCTACCGCATCAACGATGCGAGCGAACTCGAGGAGATCGGACTGTCGCCGCTGCCGGAGGGCACGGTCGTGCTGATCGAATGGCCGGAGCGCGCCGCGGGCGCGCTGCCGCCGGATCGCATCGACATCGCGCTCAGCCATCGTCCGGCGCTCGGATCCGCGGCGCGCGCTGCCGCGATCACCGGCCATGGCCGCGCGTCGCTCCAGGTGTCGCGCCTGCGGGCGCTGCGTGAATTTCTCGAAGCCACCGGGGCGCTTGGTACGAGGCGCGTACGCATGGCCGGCGATGCCTCGACGCGCTCCTATGCGCGGCTGATCGGCGATGACGGCGTCACCATCCTGATGAACGCGCCGCGGCGCCCCGACGGCGCGCCGGTCTATGACGGCCGCTCCTACAGCGAAGCCGTGCATCTGGCCGAAGACGTCAAGCCGTTCGTGGCCATGGCCAATGGCCTGCGCGCGCAGGGCATCTCGGCGCCGGTCATTCATCATGCCGATCTCGACGAAGGTTTCCTGATTACCGAAGACTTCGGCACCGAGCCCGTCATCGAAGGCACGCCGCCGGCGCCGATTGCCGAGCGCTATCAGGCGGCGACCAACATGCTGGCGTATCTGCACGGCACGCCGCTGCCCGGGGTGCTGCCGTTGCTGCCGCATCGGAACTACGAGATTCCGGAATTCGGCACCGAGGCGCTGCTGATCGAGATCGGCCTGATGCCGGAATGGTATCTGCCGGATCGCAACGCCGTGCCGGACGCCGAGGTGCAGGCCGTATTTTTTGCCATGTGGCGCACGCTGCTGGCGAAGGTTGCGGCGGCGCCGAAAACCTGGGTGCTGCGCGATTTCCATTCACCGAACCTGATCTGGCTCGACGAGCGCGCCGGCATCAACCGGGTCGGCGTCATCGACTTCCAGGACACCGTGCTCGGGCCTGCGGCCTATGACCTGGTCTCGCTCTTGCAGGATGCGCGCATCGACGTGCCCGAGCAACTCGAACTCACCATGCTGACGCGCTACATCAAGGCGCGGCTCGCCGACGACCCGGCCTTCGACCCCGCCGGCTTCGCGGAACTCTACGCCATCATGTCGGCGCAGCGAAACACCCGGCTGCTCGGCACCTTCGCGCGTCTCAACCGTCGCGATGGCAAACCGCATTACCTGAAGCATCAGCCGCGGCTCTGGACCTATCTCAACCGCTCGCTGGCCCACCCGACACTGGCGCCGCTGCGCGATTGGTATGCCGACCACGTGCCGCCGCCAAGGTAGTCCCCTCTCCCGCTTGCGGGAGAGGGTGCCTGAGCGCAGCGATGGCGGGAGAGGGCCTGCCACAGCGGAAGCCGTGCTTTGTGGCAAGAGCCCCCTCTCCCGTCTCGAACGCACTGCGTGCGTTCGATCCACCCTCTCCCACCAAACGTCGCTTCGCGCCGTTCGGGGCGAGGGGAAAAACGCGCCGCTGCGCAGAGTTCTACCACTAACTGCAGCGCATCCTGTTTACGCATTTTTAGCCCTGCCAGCTTTACTGTTCCTGCAGCATGCTGCGCGGTGCGCAGGCTCGGCGAACGGTCCGCAGGAGGGTGTCATGACCGCGGTGACGGAACGACGCAGGAATGAGCGGGTCGTTTTCGAACGCGGCTTTCCGGCGCAGATGATGGGCATCGACGGCACCTGGCGTCGCAGCTGCATCATGGAAGATATTTCCGAAGGCGGCGCCAAACTCACCATCGAAGGCTCCGTCGAAGGGCTGCACCTGAAAGAATTCTTCCTGCTGCTGTCGTCCACCGGCCTTGCCTATCGCCGCTGCGAACTGACCTGGGTCAATGGCGACCAGATCGGCGTCAACTTCCTGAAGCCGAACGACAAAAAAAGGCTCGCTGCGCGCCAGTCCGAGCGCCGCGCCGTGAACGCCTGACGCAGCGGCCTGTCGCATGCGCGTCATGTCGCGGCTTTAAGCCATGGCGGTTTCATGCATCGCGGGCCGGATCGTGCTACACTTTCCGCACCGTTACAGAATCGTTTTCCCCTTCGCCCGCGCGAGATCCGCTTGATGCCCGTGAACCCGACCAGAGCCATGGTCCTCGCCGCCGGTCTCGGCCTGCGGATGCGGCCGCTCACCGACCATATGCCGAAGCCGCTGGTGCGCGTCGCCGGGCAGCCATTGCTCGATCACGTGCTCGACAAGCTGGCACAGGCCGGCGTTACCGACGCCGTGGTCAACGTGCATTACCTGCCCGACCAGATCATCGACCACGTCGCAACGCGCACGCGGCCGCGGATCACGATCTCGGACGAACGCGACCAGGTGCTCGGCACCGGCGGCGCGGTGGTGAAGGCGCTGCCGCTGCTCGGCGATGCGCCGTTCTATCACCTCAATGCCGACACCATGTGGATCGACGGCGTGCGCCCCAATCTCGCGCGCCTCGCCGAAGCCTTCGATCCCGCCAAGATGGACATCCTTCTTTTGATGGCGCCGACCGCCAACAGCATCGGCTATGCCGGCGCGGGCGACTACGCCATGCTCACCGACGGCGCGCTGCGCCGCCGCAAGGAAAACCAGGTGGTGCCCTTCGTCTATGCCGGCGTCGCCATCCTGTCCCCGTCGCTGTTCAGCGACGCCCCTGCAGGCGAGTTCTCGCTGACAAAACTGTTCGACCGCGCCAACGCACAGGAACGCCTGTTCGGCCTGCGCATGGACGGCGTCTGGATGCATGTCGGCACGCCGGACGCCGTGCTAGCCGCGGAAGACGCGGTTTTGGCGAGCGTGGCATAGATTTTCGCACAGCAGTCGCCGTGCGCTCATCTCTCCCCACCGGGGAGAGGTGAAGCAAGCGCCGCGACTCCCGTTACTTCCCGCAACATGCGAATATGCGTCCCGATCTCGAATCAGGACCACCATGCGCGTCTTCACCGTCCCCTCCTCCGCGCCGTTCCTGCGCACGCTGATCACTGCGCTGGTCGACGGCGATCTGGTGCAGGGTTTTTCCGCGCGCAATGATCCCGAGCGGCTGGCGCAGGCCACGTTGTATGTGCCGACGCGGCGCGCCGGGCGCATGGCGCGCGAGGTATTCCTCGACGTGCTGCAGACCGACGCGGTGCTGCTGCCGCGCATCGTCACCCTCGGCGATATCGACGAGGACGAAATCGACTTCGCGCAGGACCAGCCGCGCTCCAGCACCGCCGAACTTGACACCCAGCCGGCGCTCGACGGCCTGCAGCGCCGCCTGCTGCTGGCGCAGCTGATCGCGGCCTGGGCCAAACGCATCGCTCCCGGCGACGCCACCCAGGCGCCGCTGGTGGTGGGCGGGCCCGCGTCGACGCTGGCGCTGGCCGACGATCTGGCGCGGCTGATGGACGACATGGTGACCCGCAAGGTCGCGTGGTCGGCGCTCGACGGGCTGGTGCCGGACGCGCTCGATAAATACTGGCAACTCACGCTGCAATTCCTGCACATCGCCAAGGACACCTGGCCGAATATCCTCACCGCCTATGAACGCATCGAACCTGCGGCGCGGCGCGATCTGCTGATCGAGGCAGAGGCCGCACGGCTGACGGCGCATCCCGACGGCCCGGTGATCGCGGCGGGCTCCACGGGCTCGATGCCGGCCACCGCAAAGTTTTTGCATGCCATCGCCAATCTGCCGCATGGGGCCGTGGTGCTGCCCGGCGTCGATCTCGATCTCGACGAAGCCGCATGGGACAGCATCGGCGGCTCCACCGACGCGCAGGGCCGCATCATCACCCCGCCGTCGTCGAACCATCCGCAATTCGCGCTGCATGCGCTGCTCAAACGCTTCGGCATCACGCGTCGCGATGTCGAACGGCTCGGCGCGAGCGCGCCCCATGGCCGCGAATTGCTGGCATCGGAAACCATGCGGCCGTCCAGCGCCACCTCGCACTGGCACCAGCGCCTCACCGAGCCTGCCGTGATCGACAGGATCACCTCCGGCATGCAGGACCTCAGCGTCATCGCCGCGGCCAATCCAGAAATGGAGGCGCTGGCCATCGCCGTCGCCATGCGCGAGGCGCGCGAACGCAACATGTCGGCCGCGCTGGTGACCCCCGACCGCGCGCTGGCGCGCCGCGTGATGGCAGCGCTCGGCCGCTGGAATCTCGACTATGACGATTCCGGCGGCGACGGCCTGATGGACACGCCGCACGGCATTTTCGCGCGACTCGCCGCCGAGACGGCAGCACAGGGCCTTGAGCCGGCCACGCTGCTGGCACTGCTGAAACATCCGCTGCTGCGGCTGGGCGCCGCGCCGGGCGCATGGAAGCGCGCGGCGGAAATCCTGGAGTTGGCGCTGCTGCGCGGCACCCGGCCGACCGCGGGCAGCGCCGGTCTGGCGCAGGACTTTGCGACGTTCCGCGCACAGCTCGTCAAACTCAACAGCGGCGAATCCTCCACGCTGCATCGGGCCGAGCCGCGCGCCAGGCTGCAGCCCGAGGCGCTGGATGCGGCCGGCCGACTGATCGACAAATTGCGCGAGGCGCTGGCCCCGCTGGAAAGCGTCGACCCGAACAAGCCGCGCGACTTCGCCGAACTGGCGAACCGGCACCGCGACGTCATCAGGGCGCTGTCCAGCGACGACGCCGGCGGCGTCGCGGCTTTCGACGATCATCAGGGCCAGGCGCTCACAGGCGCGTTCGACGACCTGCTCGGCGAGATGGCCGACGACCGCGTGGCGCCAAGCGGGCTGGTGGTGCCGCTCGCCGACTATGCCCAGGTGTTCTACACCGCCTTCAGCGACCGCACCGTGCGCCGCCGCGAAGCCCCGCATGCGCAGCTGCGCATCTATGGCCCGCTCGAAGCACGGCTGACACAGACCGACCGCGTGATCCTCGGCGGTCTCGTGGAAGGCATCTGGCCGCCCGCGCCGCGGATTGATCCGTGGCTGAGCCGGCCGATGCGCTATCAACTGGGTCTCGATCTGCCCGAGCGCCGCATCGGCCTGTCCGCCCATGACTTCGTGCAACTGCTCGGCGCCCGCGACGTGATCCTCAGCCACGCCGCCAAGGTCGGCGGCTCGCCTGCCGTCGCGTCACGCTTCCTGCACCGCCTCGAAGCCGTCGCCGGCGAGGCGCGCTGGGAGGCGGCCGTCGCAGCCGGCGCCAAATACGTGCACTACGCCAACGAGCTCGATCGCCCCGATGCCGTGACGCCGATCGCACAGCCGATGCCGACGCCGCCGCGCGAGGCGCGGCCGTTGCAGCTCTCCGTCACCGCCATCGAAGACTGGCTGCGCGATCCCTACACGATCTACGCCAAATTCATTCTGCGGCTGGCGCCGCTTGATCCGGTCGACATGCCGCTGTCGGCCGCCGACAGGGGCTCGGCGATCCACGAGTCGCTCGGCGAATTCACCGAGACCTACAGTGGCGCGCTGCCCGATAATCCCGTGCGCGAAATGCGCCGCATCGGCGAAAAGCATTTCGCGCCGCTGATGACGCGGCCGGAAGCGCGCGCGCTGTGGTGGCCGCGCTTCCAGCGCATCGCCGGATGGTTCGCCAATTGGGAGGTCGAACGCCGGCTCAACGTCGCCAGCATCGGCGCCGAGAAGAACGGCAAGCTCGCCATTCCGCTCGATGGGGGCCGCATCTTCGTGCTCACCGCGCGCGCCGACCGCATCGAGCACCGCAGCGACCGCACCTACGCCCTGCTCGACTACAAGACCGGCCAGCCCCCCAGCGACAAGCAGGTTCGCCTCGGCCTGTCGCCACAACTGACCCTGGAAGCGGCGATCCTGCGCCACGGAGGTTTCGACGACATTCCATCCGGCGCATCGGTCAGCGAACTCGTCTATGTCAAACTCAGCGGCAATACCCCGCCCGGAAAAGAACTGGTGCTGAAACTGAAGCTCGGCCGCGACGACGAGCAAATACCCGATGTCGCAGCGGACGAGGCCTATGCCAAGCTGACCGGCCTGATCCTGCGCTTCGAAGACGCTTCCACGCCCTACAAGTCATTGAGCCTGTCGATGTGGGCGAACCGCTACGGCACCTATGACGATCTGGCGCGGATCAAGGAATGGTCGGCCGCCGGCGGCGCGGGAGACGACGCATGAGTGGCCCGCGCACCATTCCCGACGAAGCGCGCGCGCGGCAGGCACGGGCCTCGGATCCCACCGCCTCGGTGTTCGTGTCGGCCAATGCCGGTTCCGGCAAGACCTATGTGCTGGTCAATCGTGTGATCCGGCTGCTGCTCGAAGACGTGTCGCCGGAGAAGATCCTTTGCGTCACGTTCACCAAGGCCGCCGCCGCCAATATGGCCGAGCGCGTCTTCACCAAGCTCGGGCAATGGGTCACGCTTGCGGACGCCGAACTGGATAACGAGATCCGCAGCGCCGGCATTGCCGCACCGGGTCCCGCGCTGCGCCGCCGCGCCCGCGAACTGTTCGCCTGCGCATTGGAAACGCCGGGCGGACTGAAGGTCCGCACCATCCACGCGCTGTGCACGCAGCTGCTGCAGCAGTTTCCGTTCGAGGCCAACGTGCCGGCGCGCTTCAGTGTGCTCGACGACCGCGACCAGAACGAGATGATGGAGCGCGCCTCGCTGAAGGTGCTGCTGCAGGCCGCCTCCGCGCCGGACAGCGCCGAGGGCCGTGCGCTGACCATCGCCATGACCTCCGCCGCCGACGTCACCTTCCGCGACGTGGTGCGCGAGGCGAGCCTCAGCCGCGACCAGTTCCTGGCCTGGGTGGCGCGTGCCGGCTCGACCGAAGTGGCGATGGCACAGCTGTCGCAGGCGCTCGGCGTCGCCATCGACGACAGCACCGAGGCCGTCGAGACCGAGATCGTCGACGGCCCCCATCTGCCGCGCGAGCGCTGGGTTCCTGTTGCCGAGATCCTGGAGACCGGCGGCGTCAACGATGGCAAACAGGGCGCACGGCTGCGCGAGGCCCTGCAGCAGGGCGGCAGTGCGCAGGTTGACGAGTATCTGCGCGTTTTCTTCACCGACAAGATGGAGCCGCGCAAGGCGATCGCGACCAAGGCGCTGGAGAAGGCGCATCCCGCGCTGTTTGCCGCGCTCGGCCGCGAGGCCGATCGCATCATGCCGCTGCTGGCGCGCCGCCGCGCCGTGGCGATGCGCGACCGCACGCAATCGCTGTTCGTGATCGCCACCGGCGTCGCTGCGAACTACGCGCGCGAGAAGAACGAACGCGGGCTCCTGGACTACGACGACCTGATCGACCACACGCTGGCAATGCTGGAACGGGTGTCGTCGAGCTGGGTGCATTACAAGCTCGACCGCGGCGTCGACCACGTGCTGATCGACGAGGCGCAGGACACCAGCCCGCGGCAGTGGGACATCATCAACCACCTGATCTCGGAATTCACCTCCGGCGAGGGCGCGCGCGAAGGCCTCAAGCGCACGATCTTCGCGGTCGGCGACGAGAAGCAGTCAATCTTCTCGTTCCAGGGCGCCGCCCCGCGCGAATTCGACGAGCGCCGCCGGTCGCTGCA
This sequence comes from Tardiphaga sp., assembly GCA_040512975.1. GTDB lineage: Bacteria > Pseudomonadota > Alphaproteobacteria > Rhizobiales > Xanthobacteraceae > Tardiphaga. The sequence goes on from JBEVEC010000115.1 coordinate 32,104, forward strand.
GCAACGCTTCAGCGGCGCCGGGCTGACCTTCGATCCAGTCGCCTTTACCTATTCGTTCCGCACGGGTGCGGCGATCCTGCAATCGGTCGACCACGTGTTTCGCGACGAGGCGATCTATCGCAGCATTCACAACGAGGGCAGCTATCCGATCCATCTGTCGCTGGCCGATGCCGGGCCGAGCCTGATCGACCTGTGGGAGCTGCAGCGGCCGGACGAGCGCGAGGAGATCGAGGGCTGGCAGGCGCCGTTCGACGCCGTCACCGAAACCAGCCCCGAGGTGCAGCTGGCGCGGCGGGTGCAGGCCGAGATCAGGACGCTGATCGCCGACGGCACCCAGACCGGGCCGATCGGCCGCCGCCGCGCGCTGCGGTACGGCGACGTGCTGATCCTGGTGCGTCGCCGGGGGCGCGCCTTCGACGCCATCATCCAGGCGCTGAAGCAGGGCGGCATTCCCGTCGCCGGCGCCGACCGGCTCAAGCTCACCGAGCACATCGCCATCATCGACCTGATGCATTTGGCCGACGCGCTGCTGCTGCCGCAGGACGACCTGGCGCTGGCGGTGGCGCTGAAGAGCCCGCTGTTCGGCCTCGACGACGACGACCTGTTCAAGCTCGCCTGGAAACGCAAGGGCACGCTGCGCGCGGCGCTCGACGAGCATGCTGCGGACAACGCCAAAATCGCCGATGCGTTGCGGCGGCTGCAGGACTGCGAGGCGCGCGTCGCCGACGAGACGCCGTTCGGCTTCTATGCCTGGCTGCTCGGCGGCCACGGCCATGGCGACGGCGGCCGCGCGCGCATCCTGCGGCGGCTCGGCCACGAGGCCAATGACGCGCTCGACGAATTCCTCGAACTGGCGCTGGGCCATGAGCGCAAGGCGCCGGCCTCGCTGCAGGGTTTTGTTGCCTGGCTGCGCGCCGCCGACACCGAGGTGAAGCGCGACATGGAGATCTCGCGCGACGAGGTCCGCGTCATGACCGTGCACGGCGCCAAGGGCCTCGAGGCGCCGGTGGTGTTCCTGGTCGACACCACCTCCTCGCCGGCCGACACCCAGCGGCTTAATCTGGTGCGGCTGCCGCGCGGCAACGCGGCGCCGACCACGCCCGGCGTGATGGTCTGGGCCGGCAAGAAGGCCGACGATCCGGCGGCGGTCGCCGCGGCCCGCGCCGCGATGGTGGCCGAAACCGAGGACGAGTATCGTCGGC